>JASHRL010000259.1 GCA_030037355.1 Candidatus Acidiferrales bacterium
TCCATACCGTCTTCGGCGAAGGCTTTGCGGATGATCTGGCCGTTGTCATCGTCGCCGAGGAGGCCGAGCCATCCGGCTGTGGCGCCGAGGCGCGCGACCTGCGTGAGATTATTGGCAGTGACACCACCGGCGTGAATTTCCAGGCGGTCGGCGTTGGTTTTTTCGTCGGGGCCAAGGAGGCGAGGAACGATGGCGAAGTAATCGACGGTGCAACTACCGATGCCGACGACCTGGGCCGATCCGTTCACGATGGCTCCTTGGCTATATGGGGCCGGGACGCCGCGCGAGGGCGGCAAACAGACGGGAAACCCGGGCCGGGGGTGCTTATAGTTCCGGTGGGCACAGGAGTCAAGCGGGAAGCGCCCAGCGTCCGGAAGCGCAGGAAGGATTCCGCAAGAACGAGGGAGGCGCAGCGAGCGTACCGTGGGAAAAATGCATAAGTCTGGCGATTAGAAATGGGTCCGAGTCTTTGTTTTCTGTAAGTTACGGCGATTTCTAATTCTTCAGAGGTCTGGCGATTAGAAATTCGAGGGAGCGGGGTATCAAGAGCCGGAAAGCAGCTCAGGAGGGCTAGGCGGAGAGGAAACTCCACCGAAGAAGCCTCGAAGGGGCGCAGATCGCAGAGTTAGGTACTATAACCATACAATACCCTTATAGCATAAGTTAGCGAAAATGCCAACGGTCTAGACGCAGATTTTCCTCCCTTATGTGAGGTTCAACCGACGAGTCTTGAGCGGCTATCATTGAATGTGAATCAGACGTCAGGTAAGAACGCGGAAGAGCTGTTCTGGGCTGGAACCCTTGACGGAGCGTAAGTGATTTTGTTCTTATGTCTCCATCCCAGGTTCTGAGTGTCGCATGCATGTAGCCGCCAAACCAAAACTGACGATTGAACGCTGCGGGACGAAGCGTTCTGACCTTTCATCTTTTGTGCCACAGGAATTGAGAGACGTAGGTGATGTGCAGATCGCTATCCCGCGTTTGGCAAAAGACCAGCATTCGGTACAGCTTATCGAGCATGCAGTTCGGACCGTACCGACGGTGCATCGCCTTTGCAAAGGCGATGCAAGAGAGATGACCGGCCTTGAACCGGAAAGCGTCCACCTCATTCTCACTTCGCCTCCTTACTGGACGCTCAAGGAATACAGGCACAGCGCCGCGCAGCTTGGGCATATCGAAGATTACGACGAGTTCCTAAGCGAACTGGATAAAGTTTGGCAGCAGTGCTTCGATGCGCTTGTGCCTGGCGGGCGACTGATTTGTGTTGTGGGCGACGTTTGCCTTTCGAGACGGGAAAACGGCGGAAGGCACACTGTCGTTCCACTGCACGCCTCGATCCAGGAACGCTGCAGGAAATTGGGCTTTGATAACCTTGCGCCGATCATCTGGCACAAAATCTCGAATGCCGCATACGAGGTAGAAAACGGCGGCGGCTTTCTGGGGAAACCCTATGAACCGAATGCGGTGGTCAAGAACGACATTGAATTTATCTTGATGGAGCGAAAGCCCGGTGGGTACCGCACGCCAGACCTTTCCGCAAAAATTTTGAGCCTCATTTCCGCAGAAAATCATGGCAAGTGGTTTCAGCAGATTTGGACGGGGATTACGGGCGCTTCGACGAAACAGCATCCCGCACCGTACCCTCTGGAATTGGCAGAGCGGCTGATTCGGATGTTTAGCTTTGTTGGAGATACGGTGTTGGACCCATTCTTAGGAACTGGAACGACGACTGTTGCCGCGGCGAAATGGGGGCGCGACAGCATCGGATATGAAGTTGACGAACATTATTTTGCGCTGGCGCAGAAACGAGTCGCTCATGAAACGTCTTCTCTCTTCAGCAAGGCTGAGATCAACGTGGTTTCACCATCAAAGGTATGAATCCCACCGTTATTCTTGACAAGAGGCTCCGTCAGGCGGTTCAAAAGTTTTGGTCTACCAGGGAAACCCAAGCGCAGAAGCAAGGATCTACGGGCGGTTCGCGCGACGCCGGGGCACGTAGCGCTGTCACCGGCGGCCATCAAATGGACGGGTTCGTATCATTGGTTCGCGATTATCTCTGCGAAAATGGCCTTGCACGGGCCGATGTTCATTGCAAGAAGGGTCTCGAGTTGCCTGGATGGTATAGGCCGGAGAAGAAGTGGGATTTGCTAGTGATTTCGGATGGCAATTGCTGGCTGGCATCGAATTCAAGTCTCAAGTTGGATCTTTCGGGAACAATTACAACAACCGCACGGAAGAGGCGATTGGAAGCGCCACTGACATTTGGGCGGCTTATCGCGAAGGGGCGTTCAAACCATCTGCCCGTCCCTGGTTGGGCTATCTAATGCTTCTTGAACATGCGCCCGGTTCAGTGCATCCAGTTCGAGCCCAGGAGCCACATTTCAAGGTTTTTCCTGAGTTCCGATCAGCCTCTTATGCGAGGCGTTATGAAATCCTCTTAACGAAGCTTGTGCGGGAAAGGCTCTATGACGCAGCGTGCTTCCTGATGTCGGACGCCAAGAATGGCCTCCAGGGGCGATACGAAGAGCCTGTGGCCGAGCTTTGCTTCAAGAACTTCATGGCTTCATTGCTTGCACGCGCAATTTCCGTAGCGAAAACGCGATAAAGAAGTTCCTTGTTGTCCCTCGCAAAATGCGCCTGCCACAGCAGGCAAGCCGGAATCCGCGGAGCGGACCGCCGCACTCCAAAAAAGGCAAAGGCGATTGCACGCGACTCGGGGAGTCGCCCGCCAAAGGCGGGCAAGCCCGGGCGGGGCGAGCCCCGCCCCTACGAAAGCCCACAGGCTGAGAGCCGGCCATAGCCGACAGGCCTACGCTATGCACCGCAGCCCACCCTTCGCACAAAGCGCTCAGGATGGGGCACGCGCAGAGGCGAAAAGCAGATTCCTCGTCGGATGCTCGTCGCATCCTCGCTCGGAATGACAACGTTTAGTGCGAGCGCGCGCCGATGATTCGCTTCGCGATGCGGGCATCGCCCGCCAAAGGCGGGCAGGCGCGGGCGCAGCAAGCAGCGCCCCTACGAAAAACGAAGGCTAGAAGCACGTCCCTGCCACGGCAGGCAAGCCTCACCACTTTGAACGCTTATGGGCGAGCGGAGACAACGGATTCATGCGGACTATTGATTAGGAGTAGATGCTGGCGCGGATGTTTGCTTCGTTGGTTTTTCGAGGTAGAGCCAGCGCAGGAGGATGTACCAAAACAAAAGAAGCAAGAGAAAGTCGACCAATCTTGGAAGTCCCTCTTGAAATTGTAAGCTTGGCGGAGGTCCTGAACGAGATATTTGAGACGTCCATAATAAGACTGTTCTTTGTTGCGCCCAGCTTGCTACTGGAGCAGAGAAGACGGCGACAAGCTGCAAAATGACCTGGGCCAGTAAATACCCGAGGGCGATTGCTCCGATGTAGCTCTCTACAAGAACTTGCTTCACGCGTTTAAGCATGGTTCCTCCTTCTTGCGAGGATTGGACGGTATCTCTCCAGACAGGCAAACGAGCCGACGCCATACACCCACCGAGACAGCAGCCAGGCAGAGAAAAAACTCATAGCCGCTGTGAAGAGATAGAAAAGTGCTGGAACCAACATCAACTCGTCCGCTGCACTGAGTCTGGAGGAAACGTAAGGTTTGCCGCCGATCAGGATGGCCGTGGCCAAGAAATCAAATATCGCGGAAAGCGGTACTACGAGGGCACGGACGAAGGCGTTGAGCGAAAAGAAAATGAGAACAGCAACTGCGACGGCGGCGACATGGGAAGCTACGAGCGTTTCGCGAAGGGATTTCATGATTTCGCGGGCATTGTCGCAGTTTGGGCTGGTTGGGACAAATGGAATTCCATCGAATAAGGAAAATTTGACTACCGAGGCGCGGGCGGAGTGGGGCTGGAGAGGAGCTGGATGAATTCGCGGTAGAACTTCGCCGTGTCGAGGTCGCCGTTAACGGTGATGGGCTGGGACGTGACGTAAGAACAGCAGGTTCCCACCACGGCGGGCGAGCCCGTGCCACTATCTGGCTGGTTGCCGGGAGACCAGGAGAGGGTGTCGCCATAGGCGGGGCCGGGGTCGGTGGAGACGTCGAGGTAGAGTTTTTCGGTGCGCGTGATGATAGAAGGATCGAGCCAGGCGATGGCGGCGAGTTCGTCCCACATGTATTCGGAGTTGGCGTACTTGGCGATGTACTGCGCGGCGGGGGAATTGGACTTGGCGATTTCTGCGATCATTTCTTTCGAGAGGCGCGTTTTGATGGAGACGTCGACAGGCGTGTCGGTGATTTTGGCCCACGGCGCGCGCAGGACCGCGTGAGAGGCTTCGGGGTCCATCCAGAAATTGAATTCGCGGCGGGGATTGAGGCGAAATTCGGGATCGGTGGTCTGCGGATTGATGCTGCCGCCCATGACGATGAGTTCCTGGGCGAGTTCAGCGAAATGCGGGTCGATGGTGATGGCGAGAGCGAGGTCGGTGAGCGGGCCGCCGGCGTAGATCGTGACTTGATGCGGGTAGCGATGGACCATGCGGATCATGAAATGCGCGGCGTCTTCGGCGGAGGCTGCGGTGTGAGGCGCGCCTTCGATGAGCGGCGGGATTTCAAAGGGGGCGTGAGTTTTACCGGGAGGCCAGTTCCAAGCGCCTTGATAGATGACCTTGCCGTAGAGCGTTTCCCAATGGGCGATGAATTGCGGGGAATTATCGAGAGGGAAGACGGCGCCGGGGACGACGGGAATGTCTGTGCGGCCGATGATTTCGAGCATGCGGAGGGTGTGGGCGACTTCTTCGTCACGCCAGGCGTCGCCGGTGACGACGGTGATGCCAAGGACTTCGGTTTGCGGGGATTGAATGAGGGCAAGGATAGCTTGCTGGTCGGTGGTGGCGGGGCCGCTGGCGTCTTCGTCAATGATGATTTTGCGCGGGGACTGGGCGGAGGCGGCGAGAGCGAAGAGAAAAAACAATCCAGCGAGAAGCGCGAAGCGAGAGTAGGCGCGAGTCATGCGGGGCATTCTACAACAGGGGCCCTTCGTGAAAACACTCAGGGCAAGCGAGTGAGGAGCAGAAGATGAAGACCTCGCGCGGGTGAAGCGCGCGAAAGGAAGAAACAGCCAACGGCTGATATGTCGTGGCTGCCCTTCGCGAAACCCGCTCAGGGTGAAAAGCCGCGACCCACAAGGAAGCAGTGTTGCACAGATGGTTCTGTAAAGGTCCGATAGATCGCACCCGCCGCGGCGGGCAGGCGCAAAGCGGCGCGAATAGGAAGAAAAACCGCAGGCACCTGTTATGTCGGAGCTAAAGCCTGCCTGCGCAGGCGGGCTCCGACCTCCTAAGGTGCATGACGAGTCCGTGTCATGGCGCTTCGGAACATGACACGGGCTGCGCAATGAAGGCGGCCGGATTCCATTCTGCAGGCCAATGGTCTGTCTTTGGCCTAACGAGTTGGCAAAACTTTGGCACGAGGTGGGTATCCGGCCCCCAATCTTCGAGGCGACCGTTGGGAGGTGCGATGTAGGTTGTTAGCTCATTCTGGCTGGCTGAGATCTTTGATGCGATTACTACGCGTCCTCCGCTCAAGAGATTCCATTCCCGTGACACGCCCCAGCCGCTTGCGTTATTGAGCCACAGCCAGTAGTTCTTTTCCCCATAATTATGTGCATAAATCAGAATTTTGCAGTCTTCGTTGACGCCGCACGAGCCCCATCCAATGGCGGTGATTATCATCTGGTTGACGAATTGAATATCGATCGCGTGCGCCTGGTCAAATGGGAGTGCCGTAACGAGCGCAGGGGATAGCTTTTTCAGGTCAGCTTCGACTTGCGACCGGAGCGCCTCATACTCGGCTGGAGAGGTTGAGTGCGCGGGCCCGAGGGCGGTTGCCATCGCCGCGCACACGGGCTGAGAGTCATCTTCGTCCGTGCATGCCGGGCCATCTTGCCCAGTGAATTGACCGTTGGCGTAATGAAATACAGCTGAGGCTGTCTCCCCGGCCCGCACGTGCGAATAGAATGCGAGGTCCGGTACCGCACTCGCGGAAGGGAGAACGGCAAACCCCCACCCACCTGTGTCGATCACTCTGCGATAGCTCTTTGCGTCGGGAACATATACCGCGATTGGGCAATTGCCGGTTGCACCGCACTCAGGAGAATTAGCGAAATGAACAACCATGGCCTCACCGAGAGCACCGAGTCGAATGCGGACGGCGTAGATATGACTGAAATCCGAACCTAGGCCAGGGCCTATTTCTAACTGCCGCGCCTTTTCTCGTTGCCAGTTTGCGTTAATTGCTGATTCCAGCAAGGCGTATTCGGCGGGAGTCGGTGCTTGGCCAAGCGGGAAAATCCAGGAAGGAATGGGGGCGTTTAGCGGAGGGGCCTGCGCGTGCAGCGGAGCCGCGAATAGGGAGACGACGAATAGAGAGACTGCAGCGAAGACCAGGGATGACGTCCGAATTCTCATGCGGGCATTCTACGCTGCGGATTTGCGTTGGAGGAAGGAATAAAGGACGGGCATGAGAAGCAAAGTGATGAAGGTCGAGAGGAGCAGGCCGCCGATGACGGCAAGGGCGAGGGGCTTCTGCAATTCCGCGCCGGAGCCGAGGCCGAGAGCGAGCGGGAGAAGGCCGAAGAGAGTGGCGAGGGTGGTCATCAGAATCGGGCGGACGCGGATTTTGCCGGCTTCGACGAGAGCGTCGAAGAGCGGCATTTTTTCCTCTTCCCAGAGCTTGTGAACATATTCGAAGAGGATGATGCCGTTTTTCACGACGAGGCCGACCATGAGAATGATGCCCATGAACGAGGAAACGTTGAGCGCCGTGCCCGTGGCGAGGAGCATGCCGAAAACGCCGAGGAGCGATAGCGGCGCGGCGGACAAAATAATCAGTGCGGAGGCGAATTGGCGGAACTGCACGACAAGAACGATGAAAATCGCGCCGAGAGCGAGGAATAGAACGAAAAGCAAATCGTGGAAAGCCTCCTGCTGGCTTTCGTACTGGCCGCCGATTTCATAGGTGTAGCCGACGGGCAATTTCATCTGGCTCATGACTTTCTTGACGTCGTTGACGACGCTGCCGAGATCGCGATTTTCGAGCTCGCCGGTCATGGAGATCATCAGGCGCTGATTTTCGCGTTCGAGCGCGCTTTCACCCTGAACCTGATGCACATTGGCGATGGCGGAGAGCGGGACGATCTGCTTCGCGGGCGTCAGGATGGGGAATTGCAGGATGTTGTTGTAGTTCATGCGGAAAGAATCGGGGAAGCGGACGCGAATCGGAATGGTGCGATCGGATTCGCGGAGGTTGGTGTCCGTGACGCCGAGCAAGCCGGCGCTGACTTGCTGGGAAATGTCGGCGGGAGCCATGCCGAGGCGGCCGGCTGCGCCTTCATCAATGTCAAAAACGATTTCCGGATTGCCCTTTTCGATCGACGTGAAGTCGGCGAGACCGGGAACTTTTTGCAATTGCGGGCCGATTCCGTCGGCGAGGGATTCGAGCGTGTTGATGTTGTCGCCGAAGACTTTGACTTCGACAGGCTCGGGAGTGCCTTCGAGATCGCCGAGCATGTCCTGAAGGATTTGGGAGAATTCGACGTCGACGCCGGGAATGTTTTTCGCGATCTGGTCGCGCAAGTCGTTGATGACGTCGTCGATGTCGCGGCGGTCGGAGGCCGGTTTCAATTTCACGGTCATATCGCCGGTGTTTTGTTCGGTGACGTAGAGGCCATTTTCCGCGCCGGTGCGGCGGGAAAAAGATGCGACGTCAGGCGTAGCGGCGATGCGCTGCTCGATTTTCTGGAGAATGGTATTGGTTTCCTCGAGCGAAGTGCCAGGCGGAGTGATGTAGTCGAGGATGAAGCCGCCTTCGTCCATTTCCGGCAGGAAGCCGGTGTCGAGCTTCGTATAGAAAAACACGGCGAGGCCGACGCAGGCGAGCGCGGCGACAGCGACGATTTTGCGGCGGCGCAGAGACCAGCGAACGGCTTTCTCATAGCCACGATTCACAGGACCGATAAGCGTCTCGGATTTGTCCTTGTGAGTGTGGGAGGTGAGGAAGCGCAAGGAGAACAGCGGAATGATCGTCAGCGCGAAAACGAGAGAAAGAAGAACGGAAATGCCGAGCGTGAGGCAAAGGGCGGTGAAAAATTCGCCAGTGACGCCGGTGAGCAAGCTCAAGGGAAGGAATACAACAAGCGTGGTGGCCGTGGAGCCGATGACTGCGCCGAGAAGTTCCTTCACTCCATTTTCGGCGGCAATCTCGGGAGGCTCGCCGAGGCCGAGATGACGATAAATGTTTTCTATGATGACGACGGCGTCGTCGATGGTTAAGCCGATGGCGATGGCGATGCCGCCGAGGGACATGAGGTTGAGCGTGCCACCGAATTCCTTGAGGAAGAAAAATGTGCCGATGACGGAGAGAGGCAGAGACGTGGCGGCGACGAGAGTGGTGCGCCAGTCGCGCAGGAAAAACCACAGAATGCCGATGGCGAGAAGGGCTCCGATGATGATGGCGTCGCGAACGCTCTTGATGGACTCGGAGACAAATTGAGCGAGATCGTAGTCGATGGAGAGATGCAGAGTCTTGGGAATCGCGGAGCCGAGATTGCTGATCATGCTTTTGATCTGGCTGGCGATTTGGAGAATGTTGCCGTCGAGCTGGCGCGAAATGTTGATGAGCGCGGCGGGCTTGCCATTGCCGGTGACGAGCATGGTGGGATCAGCAACGCCGTCGCGGACGATGGCGATGTCGCTCAAACGCACGGGCGCCTGATCTTGCGTGGCGATGGTGGCGTTGCGAATATCGTCGAGGGTGTGGAATTGGTCGTCGGTGAGGATCTGATATTGGAGATAGTCCTTGGGGAGACGGCCGACGGCGGCGACGTCATTCGTTTCGGCGAGCTCCGTGGCAACGTCATTCAGAGAAAGGCGATGAGCGAGCAATTTCCCCGGGTCGACGATGACGGAAACTTCGCGCTGGTCTGTGGACTGGACTTCGACCTGGCCGACTCCCTGAACGCGCGTGAAGAGCGGGCGGAGGTCGTAATAGGCGTAGTCATATAAGTCAGCGTCAGGGACGTTGCCATTTAGAACGAGGCTGAGGACGGGATAGACCGTTGGGGATTCCCATTCGACTTCGATTTCGGTGTCGGGTGGAAGAGAGCCTTTCGCTTCGCTGACGCGCCCCTGGACGAGCTGCAGGGCGTATTTCATGTCCATACCGGAATTGAAGAGCACGCCGATTTCGCAGGCGCCGCGAATGGTCTTGGAGCGAACGCGGCTGACGCCCTGCACGCCACTCATGGCCTCTTCGAGCGGCTTGGTGACGGAGAGGAGCATGGCCTCCGGAGACAAATCGCCCGAGTGGACGAGAATCATGATGCGAGGGAAATCGAGATTGGGATAGATGTTGCTGGGGAGCGTGTAAAAGGAATAGACGCCGGCAATGGTGAGAAAGGCCGTCAGAAGATAGACCGCATAGCGATTGTTGCGGCAGACTCGGACGATATTCATTGTTTCACTTTGATTTTCGCGGTATCGCCAAGGCCGTAGCCGCCGGTCAAGATGACGGTGTCGCCGGCCTTTACGCCATCGAGAATTTCCGCGCGGCCGTTCGATTCGATCCCGACCTTAACATCTGCTGCTTTGGCCGTATCCCCGCTTACTTCGTAGACTTGCGTCTGACCGGATTCATCGTGGTAAATCGCTTCGACCGGCACGATCAGCGCGTTCTGATGCGTTTCGACGGCGACTTGCGCGGTTAAATACATTCCCAGGCGGAGCACGCTGCTCGAGTTTGCAATGCGGATGCGGATCGAGCCGACATTGGTCGAAGGATCGACGGACGGTGAAATGGCGGTGACGCGGCCGGCGAAGATCTTGCCGGGGAACGCGTCGCTCGAGATGGGAATGGTTTCGCCGACGTGAACTTTGCTGAGGTACGCAGCAGGCATGTTGGCGGTGAGATCGACTTCGTTGATGTTCG
The DNA here is from genome assembly GCA_030037355.1 of Candidatus Acidiferrales bacterium. Lineage (GTDB taxonomy): Bacteria > Acidobacteriota > Terriglobia > Acidiferrales > UBA7541 > DAHUXN01. The sequence goes on from JASHRL010000259.1 coordinate 9,951, forward strand.
CGACCTCGACGATGAGCTGAGCGCCAGTGCCGTCAACCTGCTCGCCGACGCTGGCATAGCGTTTGGCGACGACGCCATCGAGCGGGGAAACGATTTGGGTACGCTCCATTTGAATATTGGCAGCCTCTTCGGCGGCCTGCGCCTGCGTCTGGGCCGCTGCGGCGACGCTGGCTTGAGTGTGGGCGTCTTCGAGATCTTTGCGAGCAACGATGCCGCGCTGGAAGAGCGTTTCATTGCGCGCGAGATTCTGCTGGGCGTTCTGGAGGTTCGCTGTGGCCTGCGCGAGCGCGGCTTCGGCTTGCTGCAACTGATCCGCGTAGGTGCGGCTGTCGATTTCGGCGAGAACTTCGCCTTTATGGACGCGGTCGCCTTCGGCGACGTTGAGCGCGGAAATGCGGCCGGCGACGAGGGCGCTCAGTTTCACGTCCTGATTCGGCAGGGCAATGACGTTGCCATTGAGCGCGACAATCTGCTGGATATCGGTGCGAGACACTTTGGTCAGGGTCACTTCGGCAGTGACTTGAGGTTCGGATTCTTCGTCGTCGCTCGCGCCGTGCGAGCATCCGGCAATGAGAAGCGCCGGCGCAGCGAACGACATGAACAGCGCCGCGCCGCCCCACAGCCAATTTCTCCGCATCGTCTTGCTGGAATTTCTCGAAGTCATTTTTCTTCGCATTGCTTTCCGGCGCCTCGCGAAGTGTTCAGTCGAGAGGCGCTCCAACCGTTTCTTCCAACTGCGCGAATGCTAGCTGAACCGCGAAGAGGCTTTGCAAATATTCTTCGCGGACCTGCTGGACGTTTTTCTGCGCGTCGAGCACAGAAAGAATATTGGCCTTGCCGGCGCGATAGCTTTCTTCCGCCATGCTTTCGAGGCGCTCGCTGGCCGGGACGAGCGACGTCCTATAGAGTTGCGCCTGGGCTTCACGCGAATCGAGCTCAAGATAGGCCGATTCGACGTGGCCCTCGACAGCGCGGCGCGTCGCGAGGGCCTGATCCTGAAGGGCGATCAGGTTTGCGGAAGACCCGGCGATTTCGCCCTGATCGCGCGAAAAAATGGGAACTTCCATGCTCGCGGCACTGCGCGGGCCGTAGCGAAAATTGTGAGGCGAGGCGTAATCCACGCCAAGTGAGAGCGTGAGATTCGGGATGCGATCGACTTTATAGAGAGCGAGCTGGCTCTGCTCGACTTTTTCTTCCTGTGCGATTCTCTGCAATTCCGCGTTGGCGGCGTTCGCGCTCGTCAGTAAAGAATTGAGCGCAGGTTCGGCGGGCAGGTCGGAAAGCGGATTCAGCAAGTTCCAATCCGTCGAGGGAGGTTCGCTCAGAAGGACGTTCAATTCGTTGAGCGCGACCTTTTCCTCTTTCTGCGCCACCTGATAATCGGCTTGCGCCTGGGAGACCTCGAGCTCGGCCTGAAAAACTTCGAGCTGCGGCACGTCACCGGAATCGAAGCGCTGCTGAGCGATGTCGTGAAGACGCTGAGCCAGTTTCAAGGCATCATTTTTCTCAACAGTCACGCCGCGCGCAAGGGCGAGGGCGAAAAACGCGTCGCGAACGTTCTGGCGCAATTGTTTTTCCAGCGCGGAGATGTCGTCGTCGGTCAAAGCTTCTTCTGCATGCGCCAGATCGATGCGTTTCTGACGTTTGGAACTGAGTTCGATGGGCATGTCGAACCACCAGCCTTCGTGAGGATCATCGCGCAGGGCGTTGAAATTGCCGGTGGGATTCGGACGTTCCTCGGCAGTGCGCACGCCTGCCGCGGAGACGGCGCGCTGCGCGCGGGCAGCGACCAAATCGAGGTTTTGCCGTTCTGCCATATCGAGTGCTTGAGCGAGCGTCAGCTTTTGCGCTGCGGAGGTGCTCGCCGAGGAGGAATCCTGCGCGGTGGCGGCGAGGGCTGCCCCGCATGCAACAAAAAGCGCGAGACATGTGGACGCGAACATGGCACGGATTGAGAACGCGGCTCTCACCGGCAGTCAGTTTAGCGAGGCGAGGGGCGACAAAACCTTTAATGAAAATTAATTTTTGTTTAGTTTCGTGACGAGCTGTTTTCGAGTGGGCGAGGAAGGAAAATCGTGAACGTCGAGCCGGAGCCAGGCGCGCTGGCGCATTCGATCGTTCCACCCTGAGCGCCAACAATCGCCTGGGCGATGGCCAGGCCGAGACCACCACTTTGCGCTTCGGTGGAATCGTGCTGGGGGACGCGATAGAAGCGCTCGAAGATGTGCGGAAGATGATTCGGCGCGATCCCCACGCCCTGATCCTGAAACTGCACGCGCACGGTTCCATTTTCCGAGGCCAGATGAACGCGAATGCGGCTTTCGCTCCCTGAATACTTCAGGGCGTTATCGAGAAAAATGAGGAAAAGCTGGCGCAGGAAAGTTTCATCGCCAGTGTAGGGAACTTCGGCGGACAACTGGCGTTCGATGGCGATGCCCTTGGCGCGCGCACGAGGCGCGACCAGCGCGCAGGCTTCTTCGAGGACTTCGTTGAGATAAACGGGATCGTGGGCAAGGCGCAACTGGCCAGCGTCGGCCATGGCGAGCGTGAAAAGGCCTTCCACGATGCGGCTGAGTTTTTTCAGTTCGCTGTCGATGATTTCGAGCGCGCGGTGATATTCCTCCGGCTTACGCAGCTCTTTCAAAAGCAATTCGGTTTCGCCCTGAAGAATGGAGAGCGGTGTGCGCAGTTCGTGCGAGGCATCGGAGACGAATTGGCGCAATTGGAGAAGCGCGCCCTCCATGCAGACGAAGAGCTTGTTGAATGCGTCGGCCAAACGGCCGAGTTCGTCATCGCGATTCGCGGCGGCGATGGGCAATCCGCCGCCCGCGGCGCGCTCAGGAATTTTCCCGGGAGAGCCGACTCGGACGCGGTCGGCCATGCGCGACGTTTCCTGGGTGAGCGCGGCGATCGGTGCGAGGCTGCGGCCGACGTACCACGCGGATACGCCGCCGAGAATCAGCAAAGTGCAGGGAAAGAGAACGAACAGAAGAGCGCGAAAGCGTTCCAGGATTTCGTAGATGTCACGCATGGGCATGGCGAGAATCAAAACGCTGTCGCCGGTCGGTCGATGCACGGGCGCGATGCCGAGGCGCAGACGCCCGAGGACGGGATCACGAGCCGTTTGCAATTGCTTCATGCTGCCAGTCCAGGCGATGGCGTGACCATCCAGATTTTTCGAAAGTGCGCGCACGTGGCCGGACAGATCGACGGTCTCGAAATACTCACCGGGAATATCCATGGCAACAATGTCTGCGTCGTCGGGGTCCGTAGCGATATCCGCAGCAACGGGAGCTTCGGCTTC
>JASHRL010000027.1 GCA_030037355.1 Candidatus Acidiferrales bacterium
GCAGGACGTGGGATGGCCGGAACCCGCCGCCGTCGTCGCCATCATCGACAGAATGCCGAGCCGCCGCGCCTTTTCGCGGATTGCATCAATCGTGGATGAAGATGCAGCCGGCTGTGATGTCGCGCTCATGAATCCTCCTTTGCGGAGCTGGCCACTGATTTTACCCCGTTCGCACAGTGCGCGCTAACCGCACCAAACATCACTACAAACTTGATTAAGAAGAAACTCCTGTCTTTCTGGCACCGAATCCGATCCCGCGGGCTTCTGGTCCACCGGCAATCACCAGGGCTCCGACGATGAGTACAATCGCAGCAAAAATTCCCATCGCATGACCATAAGTCATGTGCTTGCTCATGACAGCTTCAAGGTAAGCGCTCGAAGCTGCGAAAAGCACGCCCAATTGATATGCAAAACCGGGGAAGAATCCTCGCAATGTGTCCGGTGAAAGTTCGTTGATGTGCGCAGGAATCACGCCCCATGCGCCTTGCACCATGAATTGCATCAGGAAAGCGCCGAGCAATATCAATGGAAAATTTGGCGCCGCAATCCAGATTGGAATGAGCAGCACGGCAATAACGGCCGCGCCGATCATCGCGCGCCGTCGTCCGCGGCGGTCGGAATAAAGTCCCACCAGGATGCCTCCAGCAATCGCGCCGATCATGGATAGCACTGTGATGAGCGCCGTCGTCCGAGGGCTATAGCCGCGCTGCAACTGAAGGAAAGTCGGATAAAGATCCTGCGTGCCATGAGAGATGAAGTTCATCATTGCCATCAGCAGCACGAGATAGGCGAAGCGCTTCCAGTTTCGCAAAATCGATCGGAAATATGCTCCCCAGTCATGCCCTGAGGCGGTCGCCGCCCAGGCTTCGCTCTCTTTCACTTTCGAGCGGATGAAAAGCGTCAATAGTGCGGGCAACCCACCGATAAAAAACATGGCGCGCCAGCCGAAATGTGGGAAGACAAGCCAATAAGCAATCGCGGCGAGCAAATAGCCGAAAGCATAGCCTTCTTGCAGCACACCGGAAAGAATTCCACGCCACTTGGCAGGCACGGATTCCATCGCCAGCGATGCGCCTACGCCCCATTCTCCGCCCATGCCGATACCGTACAGCAACCGCAGGCCCAAAAACACGATATAGCTCGGCGCGAATCCGGAAAACACCTCGACAACGGAGTAAAACAACACATCAAGCATCAGCGGAAGCTTCCGCCCATATCGGTCGGCGAGAAGCCCGAATAGAAATGCACCGAGAGGACGCGTCGCAAGGCTGGCTGTGATCGCCAGCGTGATTTCCGCGATACTCTTGTGGAAGTCTTTCGCAACCGAACTAACCACAAACGTCAGCACGAAAAAATCGAACGCATCCAACGTCCAGCCCAGGAAACAAGCAACAACAGCATTGCGTTGGTTCGCGCGGTTAGCAGCGGAGTTCGTACCCGTCATGTTCGGGCGCGAATGTTAGGCTAAGGAAAGCGAGAACGCAATCGAAGGGGAGTCTATTTTCGCAGGCGGTCCAAACCCGCAAAAAGAAACACGGCGATCACTGCGTTGATGACCGATGCGATCAACAAGTGGACGCTGAAGAACGGCACCGGACGGTCCAGCAGAAGATGACATATAAAAGCGAAGATGATCTGGTGTACGTGAAAGAAAAGGAACATGAGGATGAGGCGGCTGATGGGGTGCTCCGTGTCCAGTCGCGCCCCGATGGATGACGCCAGATAACCGATGCATCCTTTGGCGATTCCGTAGAGGCCGATCGGCGCGAGACTCAAGCCGTCTTGCAAAAGGCCCACAATTACGCCCAAAAACATTCCCGAAACCGAATTCCTGCGGCTCAGTCCGAAATACACCACCGCCAGCAGCGGCAATTCCAGCACTTGGAAACGTGGCGTGAATTTATTCAGAAATGCTTCCGCAACCAGAGCGAGAAAACACACAATGATCACGGTGCCGCCGTAGAATTTGTGAACCTCGATATGCTGTGTTTCGGAATCGATCCGGACCGTCATCGGCTCTCTCGCATCATGCGCGCGCTCATTGCTGCTTCTGCGGCGGATTTGTTCCCGCCGGTTTTTTCGCGGGAGCCGCAGCAGGCTTCGTTTGTTTGGCATCATGTGCCGGGACAGCACCACTGGCTGCGGCAGGAGTGGAGTTTTTCGGAGTGGCGGGAGGGTTCGCGGCAGCCGTGCCGGAGCTCGTGGCGTGAGAATCAGCTGCTTCGCTTGGCCGCGTGCTTAGCTGCTGTTGCGTCAGTAATACCAGCACCTCTTCCAGTCGATCGAGATGCGCCGCGGACTGCACTTCAATCGTTTGAAAGGGGAATCCGGGCTTCGTCGAAACAACCGTGCCTACCGGAATATCCTTGGGAAAGATGCGATCCTCTCCGGAAGTCAGAATCTTTTCTCCCATAGGTACTTTTTCGTCGCTCGTCACATAATCCATCCAGAGCAACGGATCGCCGGTCCCTTTTACGACTCCGTGCGTCCGCGTATTAGCGAGCAGCACGCCGACACCACTCTCTTTGTCACTGATCAGCAGCACTTGCGAAGTGTAGGGAAGCGCCTCGAAAATCTTGCCGACGACTCCATCCGGCGTGATCACCGCCATGTTCTTTCGTATTCCTTCGCGCGCGCCGCGATTAATGAATATCGCTCCACTGCTCGGGTCGGCACTCGCCCCAATGACCTCTGCTGCCACCATAGGGATGGTGGCATTCGCTTGCCGGAAGCCGAGCAAGCGCGCGAGCCGCTCCGCTTCGGCGGCTTGGCCTTCGAGCTCTTGATTTTTCAAACGCAGCTGTCCAACTTCCTCGGTGAGTTGTTGATTTTCCACGCGCGCGTGGCGCAAGTCGATGTAGCCGTACCAAACGCCCGCGACTTTTGCGATTCCGTAGGTCGCGGCGCGCTGCAACGGTGTCAGCAGCTCGATGGACCAAACCCGAATCAGCCGCACGTCGCGCTCGCCCCGTGTCTGCTTGATCTGAAAGGCAAGCAAGAGCACCTGCGCCAAAGTTACAGCGACAAGGAGAACCAGCGGTCGGTGACGGGCAGGAACATCCATAGTTTTTCAGAGGCTTAAGGCTGGAACCTCGAACCTAAAAGTCGCGATATCTCAATTCCGCAGATAGCGCCACGTTTTCTCCTCAACTCAGCGCCGTCCGAATAAATCTGGCTCAGATTCTCACGCACGCCATCCGCTAATCGATCGACACGAGGCG
>JASHRL010000260.1 GCA_030037355.1 Candidatus Acidiferrales bacterium
GATGACGTGATGTCCCTCCGCCAGCGTCTGCCGCAGCCGGTACGCGAAAACGATCTCGCAGTCCGCCAGATGGCAGATGATCTCCCGCCCGCTCCATTTGCCGGGCGCCAGCGACTGTTCCAATCCCTCCGGCCCCACGGTGCGAATAAACGACGCCAGCTCTCCCGCCGTCGCCGCAATGATTTCGAGAGGCTCGCGCCCCGCGACGTATTCCACGTATGGATTGATCATGCTCGGAACGGTACCATCCCTTCTCCGATCCAACAAGCCGTCCTCACGCGCCCAGCCATCCGCGGTCAATCCAATTTGGCGTATCCGCAGCCGTCCAGTTGTTTTGCGCGCAAAATCCCCCGCGAATCCCGATCTGAATTTTTATCTTTACAACTCCGCCTCGAAATCCTTACTCTGTTGGAGCCATGTGGTACGTCAACGAAAAATTCCCAGCGAAGAAAATCGAGGCAGAACTGCCGCAGCAGGGGTTCACCGTTCGCAGCTCCGGCGGAGTGGCGCGCATTGAGAAATACAACTGTGGCGCGGAATTCCGCAAATCTCCCGACGGCAAATATCAGATGACCGAACTTCCCGCCGTTATGAAAAACGGCCAGTTCACGCAGCTCTGGGACGCCGGTTATCAGAAATTCCTCATCACCAAGGACGGCAAGAAGCTGCCCGCCATCGTCTCCGAGCTTTCCGACCTCCGCAAATTCAACGAGGAGCTGCGTTACGCTCTCGGCGTGCCGGCCTATTACAACGAAGCCCTCGGTTCCACGTGCCATTTCAGCGTCTACGATCGCGTGAAGGGCCGTGAAGGCGACATTCCCGACGAAACTGTTGGCGCGCATTCCGAAGAAGGACACTAGAGAACGTTCACGTTCGTTCCGCCGCCTCGTAACCGCGACCATGCCTTCGCTCACGCAAGCTGAAAAAGCCCAGCGCTTTCTCTCGCTGCATCACGGCCCGAAAATTCTGCTTCTGCCCAACGCCTGGGACGTTGCCAGCGCGTGCATTTTCGAAGACGCCGGTTTCCCTGCCGTCGCCACCAGCAGCGCTGGCGTCGCCAATTCTCTCGGCTATCCCGACGGCCAGAAAATTTCTCGCGGCGAAATGCTCGAAGTCGTTTCGCGCATCGCTCGCGCGCTTTCCGTCCCCGTCACTGCGGACATGGAAGCCGGTTACGGCACTACGCCCGACGAAATGGCAGAAACCGCGCGTCTCGTCATCGAAGCTGGCGCCGTCGGCCTGAATTTGGAGGATTCCGTCAGCGAAGGTTCCGACAAGCTCTGCGATATTCCCCTGCAACAGGAAAAAATCCGCGCCATGGTCGAGATGGGCAAAAAACTCGGCGTGCCGCTGGTCATCAACGCGCGCACCGACATCTATCTCGAAGAAATCGGTGAGCCTGCCTCTCGCGTCGAAGCCACCGCCAAACGCCTCAACGCCTATCGCGAAGCCGGCGCTTCATCGCTCTTTGCGCCCGGCCCGAAGGACGCGCCCACCATCGAAAAACTCATTCGCGCCGTGCACGGCCCGCTGAATATTCTCGCTCTCAAGGGCGGCCCTTCCGCTCGCGAACTCGAAAAACTCGGCGTCGCTCGCGTCAGCATCGGCTCCGGACCTATGCGCGCATCAATGGGTCTCACCTCGCGCCTCGCCAAGCATCTTCGCGACGTCGGCACCTTCGATCCCATGTTCGAAGGCCAGATGACCTACATCGACGCCAATCGCCTTTTCGAAAGGCATTGATTTGAATTTGCATTTCGCAGTGCCGACGAGTCATTCACCTGCGTTTTCGAGGGCCCTTCGGAACCGCGCCGCGTCCACATAGTGCCGCGCGACTTCGCGCGAGCCCAGAAACACCACCGGCACATCATTCGTATACAGCTCAAGAAGCTCCGCGTCGTCGTCGATATTCACTTCGCGCAGCTTCGCGCCATGCTCGCGCAGAATCGGCGCAATCGTCGCGCGCGCTTCGTCGCACAGCCGGCATCGCGGACGGCTATACAGCGTTGCGTCGTGCGGCCCGGCGACGGCCAGCCGACCTTCCTCCGTGCGCCGGTAAAAATCTCCGCCGCCGGCCGGCTCGAGATATCCCTCGCGCGTGAGCGTCTCGACAGCTTCCACCGCATCGTCGCGCCGCGCGGGATCGTTTCCCGCGGCGAATTCGATCAGCGCGTGCAGGTCGAGCTCTTCGCGTTCCAGCTCGTCAAACACTTCCAGAACGCGACGCGGAATTTCCTCGAGTTCCATGCGATTCAGGGCTTGACGCTGTAGACCTTCTGGAAGGGCCCCATCCCCGGATAGAATGCGCGCGCGCGGAGAAGCTCCGTGATCTGCCGGATGTGCCCCAGATCATGAAACGCCCACTCGTTCATCAGTTGCGCCACAGTAATCGGCCCGAATGCCTGGTGTTGTCCCTTGCGGCCCGCGATGCTCTCCGGCATGTAGCGCAGCCAGGAAACGCTGCGGTCGCGTTCGTGGCAGAAGACCTTCAAATGCTCGCGCGCTTTGCCGCCGGTATATCGCCCGGCCTTGTACTGCGCGTCCTGATCGTACATGGCCAGTTGCGGCATTTCTTCCTGCACCATGCGCTCGATGCGCTCGCGAAATCCCGCCACTTCCACGTCCGCGAGATGCGCCAGCACTTCGCTGATCGACCAGCGCTCCATCGACGGCTTCCAGTGCAACTGGTCTTCGCTCGCCAGCGAGACAATTTTTTCCAGAATGATCGGCGTCTGCTCGAGCACCGCAAGCCCGGGCAGCGGCGCGGGATTCATGGCGGCTTTCATTTACGGCCTCCGTAAAATTGCTGTGACCGTTCCTTTATACCGCATTTCCGCGCGCCTGCGAAACGCTCCTCGTGCGCAAAGCTTTTTCACGCCCTTGCGCATCTTACGAATTTGCGCGATCTTGAGTGTCGCGCTCCGCGTCGCTGAGGAGAAAAAGCTTGCCATTCCGAGGTCGGCTCCGCCTCTCGGGAGCCGAGCCGAGGAATCTGCTTTTCGTATACTCTTCTCGGCAGTTCCGCATGGGAGGATTCGTGGCACAGATTTTCGCCTTGGTCGACGACATTTTTTTTCAAGCCAAGATGCTTGAGACCGCAAAGCATCTTGGCGTGGAAATGAAGTCGTTTACTGCGGGCGACGCTCTTCTCGCGGAATTGGCAAAACAGTCGCCCGCGCTCGTCGTCGTGGATTTGAACGCGCGCCAATCCCCGACAGATGCGATCGCCACGCTTCGCGCCCGCGACGCGCAAATTCCCATCGTGGCATTTTTTTCGCATGTGCAAACCGATCTGGCCCAGCGCGCGCGCCAGGCTGGATGCTCCGAAGTCATGCCGCGCTCGAAATTCACGAAAGACCTCGCGGAAATTTTTTCAAGGGCAAAAGCATGAGGCTCGCGGCCGGGCGCATCCTCGCCGCTTCAACCGTGCTTCTCTTCGCGCTGCTGGCTGCGTCTCAGGTCTCTCTGGCTCAAACGCAATCTTCGCCAGAGCCAGCGGCGCAATCCACATCAGAGCCACAGTCTTCATCCGGCCCCGCCGACGCGCTCAATGCCGCTCTCGCCGCCGCGTGCCGCGAAAATGGCGCGAACTTCGCAAAATATTTGACCGTCGCGAATTCCGGTTCTTTCCTCAAACTTTCTCCCGACGAACGCACCGCGATGATGAGCCGTTTTGTCCTCCTCGACGTTCCCGGCCAACCGCTGCTTTCCACCAGTGCGGAAGGCCAGCAGGTTCTTCTCTGCGCGGCCTCCGATGCGAGCGCGCAATTTACGTTCGGCGCCGCTCGCGTCCACGACAATCTCGCCTACATTCCCATCAGTGTCACCGGCGGCGGCTCCATTCAGTTCGGCCTTGTGCGCGAAGACGGAAGCTGGAAGCTCCTCTCTCTTGGTTTGTTGCTGATCGACATTCCTCAGCTTCAAAAACAATGGGCCGTGCAGGATCTTCTGGGTCGCGAGCAATCCGCGATGGAAACGTTGCGGGATTTGGCTCAGGCCATCGACACGTATCAGCGCGCATTTGGCGATCTGCCGCAATCTCTCGTGCAGCTTGGCCCAGCGAAGGATGGCGCGTCGCCTGCCGCGGCGAAGTTGATCGACGCCGATCTCGCTTCAGGCAGCAAGAACGGCTACAAATTCCGCTATCGCGTCGCCACTGCGCCCGATGCGACACTGCCCGCCTACGAAATCGCTGCGGTGCCGACGGAATACGGCAAATCCGGCAAGCGCTCTTTTTTGCTGGATCAAAATGGAAAGATTCACGCAGCGGATAAACACGGCGGCGTCGCCACCGTTGACGATCCCATCGTCACGCCGGCCAGCTCGCAAAATTCTCCGGGCGGCGCTTTTTGACGCTTTCAGCTGGGAACGATTGCTATTGTTGCGGCTGACCTAGCTCAGCTTGCGCTTTTCTCGCCTCATCCGTACCGGGAAATTTTTGCACCAGCTCGCGGAACACCGTCTGCGCGCTCGCTTTTTTCCCCGTTTCCTCGAGTGCGCGGCCCTTTTCGAGCATCGCCGAAGCCACGCGCGAGCTCTTCGGATAGCCCAGAATCACGCTGTCATACGCATCAATCGCGCCATTGTAGTCGCCCTGCTGATAGGAAATTTCGCCGAGATAGAACTGCGCGTCTGCGGCAAACGGCCCATTCGGAAAATCCTTCAGATAGTCGCTGAATTCCTGTCGTGAGAGCGTGTTGTTGCCGCTGTTCAGATCGCGCTGCGCATTGGCGTAAAGCGTGTCCGCGGAAATCGGCGGCGCAGGCAAGGTCGAAGCAGGCGCTGTCGTCGCAGGCGCTGTCGTCGTGGCAGCAGGTGCAGTCGTCGTCGGGGACGGCGCCGTTGCCGGTTGCTGCGCTGGAGAAGTCACGGGCGGCGCGGATTGCGGGCTCGTCGGAACTGTCGACGGTGAAGTCGCCGGGGGCATTTCGGAAGGCGCTGCGGTGCTCGGCGCGCTTTCCGTGTTCGAAGTCGCGCCCATTTGCGCCGGCGTCCCCGAAGCGGCCATTGCGACGCGCGCATTGATTGATTGCAGCGTCGACTGCATATCGCTCATCTGCTGCGCAAGTCTCGCCACGCGCGCTTGCAGATCCTGCAAGTTGTCCGAGACGCCTTGCACCTGCTGCGCGACGTTGCTGCTATTCGCGCCGCTGTTCGCTTGCGCATCCTGGACTGTTTTCTGAAGCGCCCCCATCGTCTGGCTCAGCCGGCTCGACGCATCGAGCGACTGCTGCACCAGCGTCTGCATCGACGCCAATTTCGAATCCACGTCGCTGCGAGCGTCCTGCTGGTTCTGCAGGATCTGGTTGATGCTCTGCTGAATCTGGATAATCTCGCGCGAAACTGCGTCCACCGGCGCCGGCGTCAGCATCGCCGTCACGAGCGCCCCAGCGAGAAAAATCCCAAGTGATATCAGAATCGTCCTTGCGCGCATTTCCATTCCTCCTCAGTTCCCCGCGCCTGTATTCTCTCAAAACAAGCTGCCTCTGCGTAACTCTTGCTTATAGCAAAATCCCCGCGCGGATTCCGCATTCGTGCATTTTGCTGTGCTCTGTGAACCACGGCTGGTCCGCAACCACTCGCGCGAGCCGTGCATTGCGCGCGGCTCTTGCATCTTCCCTCAAGCAGTCACTTTTCTCTCAAACATCCCCTCGGCCCTTCAACACCTGCCTCGCCTTCAAACGCCTGCCTCGCTTCCCGCGCAGCCTACCCTCTTCTTATTTAGATGCGACGTTCCGCCTCCGCGTGGTGTTTCCGCGGCTCTCCGACGCCTTGGCTCGCCTCTGGTCAGTCACGCCACACTCTGCTATCCTATCGCTCGTCTGACACGGCGCCCCAGCCGGCCGGAATTCACTCCGAGCGATCCCGAATCAGGGTCATCCAGCTCTGTGAATACCGCCCGACATCTGCACGAGGGCCGGCGGGAGTCCGTCCATGGCTGCTGGAGAGGTAAATCCGATGTCTGCTCAAATGGCAACGACGCAAACATCCGAAGTCCGCATCGCCCATTCGCCCGATAGCGACGACGCCTTCATGTTCTACGCGCTCGCCACGGGCAAGCTCCGCGTCCCGGGCATCAAATTCACGCACATCCTCTCCGACATCGAATCGCTCAATCGCGCCGCGCAATCCGAGACCTACGACGTCACCGCCGTCAGCGTTTACGCCTATCCATTCCTCGCCGACAAATATATTTTGCTTGATTGCGGCGCCAGTTTCGGCGAAGGCTACGGCCCCATCGTCGTTTCCTCGCGCGCCATGAAGAAAAACGAACTCAAGGGCTGCCGCGTTGCCATCCCCGGCACGCGCACCACGTCGTATCTCGTCCTCAAACTCTTTGAGCCCGGCGTTGAGACCGTCACCATGCCCTTCGACAAAATTCTCGACGCCGTGAACAACAAAGAAGTCGAAGCCGGCCTGCTGATTCACGAAGGCCAGTTGCTCTACGCGCAATCCGGCGCGCACAAAGTTGTCGATCTCGGCCTCTGGTGGCAGGAGCAGACCGGCCTGCCGCTTCCGCTCGGCGCCAACGCCATTCGCCGTGCGCTCGGCGCGGATCTTGCGCGTCAAGTCGCCGGCGCGATTCGCGGCAGTGTCGCCTACGCGCTCGATCATCGCGAAGAAGCGCTCAACTATGCGCTGCAATTCGCGCGCGACATGGACCCTGCGCTCGCCGACAAATTCGTCGGCATGTACGTCAATCGCTGGACGCTCAATTTTGGCGACGAAGGCCGCAAAGCCGTCGACGAACTCATCGCCCGCGCCAAATCCGCCGGCATGGTGCCTCCCTCCGCCCGCATCGAATTCCTCCAGGAAAAATAACTTCGACCTCGCGCGCGTCCTGCGCAACCCTGTCCTTTGGGTCAAGTTCTTCTTTGGGTCATACTTCTTTCAAAGCGCTAGAACGGTCTCCATCCTGAAGGTAACTTTGGATGCCAGTATTCTTTGCGTACACGGAGGCCCTATGCGCAGGTGCGTTTTCATTGTCGTCTCAACTCTTCTTGTCGCGTTTACGTGCGCCTTTGCCTCGGTTCCTCAAGCGACGCCTGCTCCTTCGCATCCCCTCGAGCGGGAAATGCTTCTTGCTCTGGTTGCGGGCGGCGTGCTGCCGGAAAACATTGTCTGGTACATCGAAAATGATGGCCTTGCATTTCAGCTTGATCAAAACTTTCAAGCCTTGTTAACCACCGCCGGCGCGGATCGCACCGTTCTCAAAGCTCTCTCCTCAGCCAAAGTGAATCCGACCGAGCCAGCGCCTCAAGCAGACGATCAGCAGCGGCTCCAGGAGCTAGCCAATGCCGGCCAATTAATTGGCGAAAAGAAATACGACGACGCTGCCAAGGAACTGACTGCTGAGTTATCTGGCAGTTTTCACGACGTGGATGCGGGATTCGTCATGGCCAACGTTCTCACTCTTCAGCGCCGGTATGATGAGGCCGCGGCCGTTTACGGTGAGCTGATTCAGGAGGATCCAAACTTTCCCCAGGTTCACACGAAAGCAAGCTATGTTCTGTACAACCTGGGCGACGAGAACAATGCGCTGAGCGAAGCCAACGCAGCTCTGGCACTGAATTCGCAGGACGCGGAAGCGCACAAGAATGCAGGCTTGGCCCTCGAAAACATGGGCAAGTATGATGCTGCCCGCGCTCAATACCAGGAAGCGCTGCAAATCAAGCCGGATTATGAGAACGCATACGTAGATCTTGGCATTCTTTTTACTGACCAAAAGAATTACAGCCTCGCGGTCGAGGCATACAAGAAGGCCGCTCATCTCGATCCCGCCGACGCCTATGCGCCCTACAATCTTGGCGTCGCTCTCGACGACGAGAACGACATCGACTCCGCTATTTCCGCGTATCGCGAAGCGCTTCGGCTCGATCCCACGTGGTTCAATCCAAGACAGAACCTCGCGTCCGACCTGATGCAGCGCGGTCTTTATTCCGAAGCCGTCATTCAATATCGCGAAGAGGAGAAATTGTTCCCTGACTCGGCGATATGTCATGAATGCCTTGGGAAGGCTCTCTTTTACTCGAATCAGCTGCAGGATGCCCAGGCCGAATATCGCACCGCAATTCGCCTCGAACCCTCGGATCCGGATCCACATCTTGCAATGGGCAACCTCTTGGAATACGAGAAGGATCTCGACGGCGCCTTGAAAGAATATTTGACCGCCGAGCCCTTGGATCAGGGCTCAGACTTCGCTTATCGAGCCGCCGGCCGCGTTTATCTTGCGAAGAAGGACTATCCGAACGCCCTGCAATCGCTGAAGCAAGCCGTGGCTGTCGCTCCAGCCGATGAACTCGCGCACGACCTTCTCGGCCAGGCTCTCGAGGCTTCCGATCAATCCCAGCAGGCCATCTCGGAGTTCAAAGAATCTCTTGTCCTTGATTCGACAAAGGCCGACGTCCGTGTGCGATACGCGCAGGCTCTCGAAAAAAGCGGAGATCATGCAGGCGCACTCGATCAATTCCGCCAGGCAGCTCTTGATGCTCCCGCTGACGATACTGTGCAAACCGAGTACAAGGCCGCCAGGCAGCGATTCGACGATTACCTCAAGACTCTGAAAACGGAAGGAAAATCTTCCGAGGCCTCCGAACTGAATTCCGCCGTACATGCTTCTGAAAAAGCGCCAAGCATATCGCAAAGCCTCGATGCCGCTATCGCAGCCGGCGATTCGGCAAGATGGAAAAATCAAGTCGACGACGCTGTGCGCGACTACAGCAAAGCCGTTCAGCTCGCTGAATCACTCGAACCTCATGATGGCCGCCTCGCGGACGCCTTGGGCAAGCTTGGCCAAATCTATTCAAGCCGTTCGCAGTTCGCTTTGGCCAACACCACATTCGAGCAACAGCTCGCGGCCATTAAGGAAATCCACGGACTCAACGATCCCGAAATCGCCGAGCCGATGCTCTCGATGGGCATGTGCGCCATCTCGCAGAAGGATTTTGTGACCGGCGAGAAACTAATTCTCCAAGCGATTCAAATCACGGAGAGTTTCTATGGCGAACACAACAAGAAGGTATTGCAGTACATGACCACATTGACGCAGGCGTACGCCTACGCCGGGCAGTATGCAGACGCCATTCCGTACCTTCAGAAGACCATCCAGATCTGCAAGGACTCCCCTGACGTCTGCCCCTATCACTATCAACAAATGGCAAACACCATCGCTCTGGCTGGAATTTATGACAAGCTCGGAAAATTTGATCTGGCCGAATCCACTCTCCATGAAGCAATCACCGAAATGGAGAGCGTATACGGCGTCAATAGCACGCAACTTCTCTTCCCGCTCGATAAAGAGCAGGGCTTGCTTCAACAGCTCGGACGCACAGCGGACGCAGCGGCAGTCGCAAAGCGCATCGCCGCCATCAAGGCCGCTTCGCCGGCTCTGCCGACGCCGCCATCGTCGCCAAACTGATGCCTTGACCGTCGGGCGAGCACGCAGAAGTTATCTCGCAATTCTTTTGTGTCGCCTTCTAACATCCAGCATCCAATCCCCTGTGCCACAGAGGCGGGCTTCAGTTTCGCCCGCGCGCCGCCGCCGGTATCACTGCGACGCGATGAATGCATAATTTGCGGCGCCATCACCGAGCAATTCAAAACGAAATGGAGTAGCCCAGTGGACTCGACGAATTCGTCACATCTGCCCGGACCGAAGCAGCACAACATCGCTCTGCTCTTTCTACGCATCGCCAGCGCCTCGGTTTTCCTCTATCACGGAAGCGGCATCGTGTTTGGTGCGTTTGGTGGCCCGGGAGCGGTGCGATTCGCCGTCGGCATGCATGCGCCGGCGATCGTCGGCTATCTCGTGGGGCTGGCGGAATTCGGCGGAGGGCTCGCGATACTCACCGGCATCCTTTTTCGCATCGGCGCGGCGTGCATCGCGATCGTCATGCTGGGAGCCATTCTTCTGGTGCATCTCCCGCACGGATTTGACGTCGGCCACGGCGGAGCCGAATTTGCGCTGACGCAATTGCTTATCGCCGCGGCGCTTCTCCTGACGGGCCCGGGCGCGTTGTCGCTGGGACGTTTCTTCGGCCCCGTTTTCCGGAAACTCTAAGAAAAGTCGCTCGCTGACGCCCAGCCTTTGCTATTCGTAGCGGCGTGTCTTCAGCCCCGCCCGCGCCACCGAACCTATTCTCACCAAGGCAGCACGGACTGGCCCACCAAGCGTGTCACCTCAGCTCACTAGCTGCCGGACCCGTCCCTGCTGTCTCTGCAGCAAACGGCCAACGGACACGCAAGATAGGTCTCTGCCGTTCTAATCGATTAGGCACGTACCGATTGCCTAGCCCCATCGCTCGCGCGATACTAACAATTCGGAGAGTGCGGACATGAAGAAAGCTCTGTTGTTGATTGCCGTGCTGGCAATGACGCTGCCCACGTTCGGACAAGACAAACAGTCTGTGCAGGTTCTCGCGCTTGATTCGGAAGCGCATTTCGAGCCGCAATCTGCATGGAAAGCCGCCCGCCGGGATGTCAACACCCTTGTGGCGACGAAGACGACTCTATATCGGATTGTTTGTAGTAATAAATTGGGGCTCGGTGGTGGATGGCATGGGAGCTGCGGCCCGCTTGTGGAAGGCAATATGTTCAAAGCGGATATTCAGCAAAAGAAGGTGACGATCTTTGCTCACAACGAGGCTACAGGAAAACCCGTGACACTTAAATTCGACATCACCGATTCATGGCCCGTCCAGTTTCTCGCCGCACACATTCAGCAAAGGAAGTCCAACTCCTCCCAGTATGAGTACACCGTTCCCGGCTACGCGGTGTCGAATTGCGGCGGCTTCGCCTCTGGAAGCGCCACAGCGAACAGCACTGGAAACACGGCGACAGCGAACGGCTGGGGACTTGGCTCGGCCAACTGTTCGACGGTTGGTGCCGATTCTCATACCGTGGATTACAGCGTGTCCGGTGCAACGCTCTCACTCCTCCTGCCGGATGGCCGCATGGTTGTGGTGAATTGTGACAGCCGGCCTTCGACCACATCACAGCAGCAGCGCAGTTGCCGCGAGCCTATTATCAGTGACGTTCAGGTCGAGTTCGACAAAGACAATGCACGGCTGGTATGGAGCGCGTCGGTTGACGGCTCTACGATGGGAGTCGAGACCTATAAAATCCTAGGCATCCTCGCCAAGATTCCAGCGCCTGATAAGGCGAAGCAGTGAGGGTTGGGAACCTCGGTAATAATATATCTAATTAACCATCGCGTTTGGGGATGCGATGACGTCTGTCATGGGTCAATCTAAAGATGGTCTAAATGCTATCCAGGGCCTGAATGACGTATGCAGCAATTTTCGAGAAGTCCTTCAAGTCGTCCATTACCGAAATGCCATCGAGCAAGGGAAACTCGCTATCGTCAAACACTACATCAATGGAGAGCTTGCCCTTATTCTTGACCTTATGTCGTGGGGCAAAATCGATGAAGTAGGGACCGTCTCCGTAAATGGGCCAAGTGTTGCTAGTAACAGGGTGGCCTATCTCATCTTCCACAACAACGTCTGTGACCGTGGCGACTCCCATCAATGGTGTCAACAGCCAGTGCTTGTCAGAAATGTCCAAATCATGAAGGATTTTGACAAGACAGTTCCCACCGACTTCGTAAGGCTTTATATCGGACACAACCCGCTGAAAGAGTTTAGGGCTAAGAACGTCTAGCTTTCGATTCTTGAGCGCGTCTTCTACGTTTTTCCGAGTCTGCCCGGTAGGGAATTTGGTGTAACTGTCGAGTACAGAAGGAGCATGTCGTTCAACGGCTCCGAGATAGGCATATTCGACAGACACTCGCAAATTGTGGATGGCGTCTCCAATAATCAACGCCATTTGAGCAGCACGCTGCGGGAGATTCAACGGAGCGGTGTACTTGACAGTTTGTCCGCCTCCCACATTAGACTCGATGGTAGAAGCATAGGCATCTGGCAACGCAAGGACGATTGCTTCCAAGTCCGTAATGTGTTTATTGGCGCGTTCAATTTTCAGCCCAGCGGCAGCGAAGCGGTCGAACATGAAGTTAACTCTATCGGAAGTGCCCTTGGTTAGCCGTGTATATTATTCCCTTTTTTACTTTGACTTGCAGCTAATTCTAATGTTATACAATATGTTCGGCGTGAGGTTTGGCCGAGCAGTAACCGAAATAAACGGGCGCAACACGAGCCGCGGAGACGCGGCTTTTTGCTTTTTATTCGCTTTGGAGGATTCTAATCGCTAGAGATATGAATTATTAGAACTCGATGCAACTTACACAAAACAAACAACGGGAGGTCGTTCTAATCGCTGATTCTTTCGGTTTTTTGAAAAATTTTACGATTTCGGACACTCGCGCCAAAACGGCCGTTCCCAAATCGGGAAAGAGGCTGGGGGAGATCGCGAAGGCAAGCGCCGCCGGTGCAGCCATGGTTTTCCTCGGCCGACAGGCGCGGGTGCGGCCCTTCGCGCGGGCGGGGCTGAAGCCTGCCCCTACAAGGGCTTGCCGCGGCTTGACGCTTTGCCGCCAATCGCATAGATTCAATCTCGCCATGCGAACATCGATGAAGTCACTCGTTGTTGCGGCGATTTCATGCGCCGCTGCCGTAGTTTTTAGCCTGACCATTTTCTGCCTCACAGGGGCGATTGCCTCCGCGCAGGCGCAACAGCAAACGCAGCCGCAGCCGCGCGAATTTTCTCCCGCGGGCGAAATTCAGAATCCCTCGTGGCCTCCCGCCGCCGTTCGCGGCGCGCACGCCATGGTGGTCAGCGATGAAGCGCTCGGCTCCGAGGCGGGCGTGGAAATTTTGAAGAAAGGCGGCAACGCGGTGGACGCGGCGGTCGCCGTGGGCTTCGCTCTGGCGGTCGTCGAGCCGGAAGCGGGCAACATCGGCGGCGGCGGATTCATGCTGGTGCGCATGGCCGATGGACGCGCCAAATTCATCGACTACCGCGAGGAAGCGCCGAAGCGCGCCACGCGAGATATGTATCTTGGGCCGGACGGCAACGTCGTTCCCGGGCGCTCGACGACGGGATTTCTCTCCGTCGGCGTTCCCGGAACGGTGGCGGGCATGGCGCTGGCAGTGAAAACTTTCGGAAAGCTGACGCTCGCGGAAGACATGGCTCCGGCGATTCGCCTGGCGCGCGACGGCTTTCCGCTCGGCGATAAACTCGCCGGTTCGCTGAGCCGTTCCGCGGATCGCCTCGGGCAATTTCCCGAGAGCAAGAAAATCTTTCTGAATGACGGGCAGCTCTATCACGCGGGAGATATTTTTCGCCAGCCTCTGCTCGCCGCGACGCTCGAACGCATCGCGAAAGACGGCCCGAGCGAATTTTACGAAGGCAAGACGGCTAAAGATCTGACGGCGCAAATGGCAGAGAACGGCGGACTCATCACCATGGCCGATCTCGCGGCCTATCACGCGAAATTGCGCGAACCGCTCAGCGGTTCCTATCACGCGCGAGGAAATCAATGGACGGTCATCACGAGCCCTCCGCCGAGTTCCGGCGGCATCGCGATTCTCGAAGCGCTGAATATTCTCGAACCCTACGAACTGAAATCGTGGGACGACGCGCAGTCCGTGCATCTGGTGGTCGAGACGATGAGGCGAGTGTTCGCGGACCGCGCGACGTTTCTCGGCGATTCCGATTTCACGCACGTGCCCGTTGCCGGCCTGCTGAATCAGAAATACGCCGCGGAGCGCCGCGCGACAATCGATCCGGAAGAGGCTACTTCGAGCGCGCAGATCGGCGCGGGAAATCCCGCGCCGTTTGACAGCGTGGCGAGCATGCCCGCGGGAAGCGCGAACCTCGAGCCAATCGAAAAACTTTCGCGCGATGACGCCGCGGCGTGGATCACGGCCGAAGCGCAGAAAAATCACACGACGCATTATTCCGTCGTCGATGCGGATGGCGACGCCGTCGCCAACACGTATACGCTGAATGATAGCTACGGCTCGGCCGTGACCTCGACGGACGGCTTTCTGCTCAACGACGAAATGGACGATTTCACGAGCGCGCCGGGAAAACCGAATATGTTTGGACTGATTCAGTCCGAAGCCAACGCCATCGAGCCGGGCCATCGGCCGCTCAGTTCGATGGTGCCGACCATCGTGCTGCGCAATGGCCAGCTGAGCTTCGTGACCGGCTCGCCGGGCGGCCCGCGCATTATTTCCGCGACGCTGCTGAGCGTTCTCAATTGGGGCTGGCTCGGCATGGACGCGCAAGAGGCCATCAACGCGCCGCGATTTCATCAGCAGTGGATGCCTGACGTCGTTTTGATCGAGCCGACGTTTCCGGATTCAGTCGCGCAGCAGCTCGCGCAGCGCGGCTATCATCTGGCGCCGCGGCGCGGATGGATCGGCGAAGTCGAGGCCATCGGCATCGATCCGAAAACCGGCGAACGTCTGGGCGCTCCCGACCCGCGCAGGCAGGGCGCTGCGCGCGGCTATTGACGCCGGAGAGTTTTCCAAAGACCATAGAGATTCGGTTTTGCGAATTTCGCGAGCGCCGGATGGCGCTGAAGTATTTTTGCGGCGAGAAAAAAACAAACCCTGGCCATGCAACGCGTCCTCTCAACGTATCGCTATTGCACGCAGCCGCTGACCTCCGCGCTGCTGGCGGAAATTGCGCAGGCGGGCATCAGCCACGTGGAAATTTATTGCACGCCCGTGCATCTGAATTACCGCTCGACGCAGGCGATTCGCACTTTATCGGAATGGATCGGCCAGCATGGGCTGACGATTCATTCGCTGCATTCGCCGACGGAACGCGATCTACTGCCCGGCAAGCGCGAAAGTGGAATTCCGATTTCGATTTCCGATCCCGAGCGCGTGCGGCGGCTCGACGCCGTGGATGAAGTGAAACGCACGCTGGAAATCGCGGAGCAGATTCCATTTAAGTATCTGGTGCAGCACATTGGCGGCGGACGCGAAGCGCACGATCCGCGTAAACTCGACGCGGCGTTCAATTCGCTGGAGCATCTGACGATTTTCGCGAAGCAGCGCGGCGTGGCGATTTTGTTGGAAAATACGCTCGGCGAATTGAGCGCGCCGGCGACGCTGCGGCATTTTGTCGCGGACACGCGGCTGGATTTGAAATTCTGCTTCGACGTGGGCCACGCGCACATCGAGGATGGCGTCGAGTTGAGCTTCGAAACCATGCGCGATCTGGTGGCTGCGATTCACGTGCATGACAATGACGGTGAAAAAGACGAGCACCTCGCGCCCTACAGCGGAAATATCGACTGGGACGCGGCGCTCGGGGTGATCGCTTCGCCGGAAAATTCTTTGCCGTTTGTCTTGGAACTCCGCGAGCAGTCCGCGCAAGCTCCGTCGCTCGCTGATGCGACGGCAGCCTTCGAAAAACTCGAACAAGCTCTCGCGGCAAAACGCACCGCCGCACATAATTAAATTTTCGGCGGAGCGAAAAAGGAAAGGCAGGGGTGTTTATGCCGGTTGTGGCAATCGAACATGCCGGGCAGCACGTGGGGCAGGAAGTCACGATTCGCGGCTGGCTCTACAATTTGCGCGAATCGGGCAAGCTGCTCTTTCCGATTTTTCGCGACGGCACAGGAATCATTCAAGGAGTCATTTCGCTGAAGGAACACGCGGACGCGTTCAATGCGGCGAAGGGTTTGACGCAGGAATCGAGCGTGATCGTCACGGGAAAAGTTGCCGCGGAGCCGCGCGCGCCCGGCGGATACGAATTGCACGTGAGCGCAGTGGAAGTGATTCAACGCGTGCCGGAATCGCAGCCATATCCCATTCAGCTCAAAGAGCATGGCGTCGATTTTCTGCTCGACCAGCGCCATTTGTGGATTCGCACGCCGAGACAGGCGTCCATTTTGCGGATTCGCGCGGAGGCGGAGCGCGCGGCGCGAAATTTCATGGACTCGCAGGGCTACACGCTCACGGACGCGCCGATTTTCACACCTGCTGCGTGCGAAGGAACGACGACGCTTTTCGAAGTGGATTACATCGACGATCAAAAAGCGTATCTCACGCAATCCGGGCAACTCTACGTTGAAGCCACGGCGGCGGCGCTGGGAAAAGTGTATTGCTTCGGGCCGACATTCCGCGCGGAAAAATCGAAGACGCGGCGACATCTGACGGAATTCTGGATGCTCGAACCGGAGGCGGCGTATGCGCATCTGGATGACATGATGATTTTGGGCGAAGGGCTTGTGAGCGCGATGGTGCAGGCGTGCGTGAAAAATCGCGCGAGAGAACTGGAGATGCTGAAGCGCGACGTCGCTGCGCTCGAAAAAATCAAGCCGCCCTTTCCGAGAATCATGTATGAAGAAGCGATCAAAGTTCTGAACGAGAATGGAAACCCCGCGAAGTTCGGGGACGACTTTGGCGGCGACGAAGAAACGATCATTTCGAAAAATTTCGACAAGCCAGTCATCATTCACCGCTACCCTGCGGCGATGAAAGCGTTCTATATGGCGACGGACGCGGCGCGGCCAGAGCTTTCGCTGAGCTTCGACATGATTGCGCCGGAAGGCTACGGGGAAATCATCGGCGGCGGCGAGCGTTTGTCGAGCTACGAGACGGTGATCGAGCGGCTGCGGCAGCACAATTTGCCGGAGGAATCGTTCCAGTGGTATCTGGACCTGCGGCGCTATGGGAGCGTTCCGCACGCGGGATTCGGGCTGGGTCTGGAACGCACGGTGGCGTGGATTTGCGGAACGGAGCACATTCGCGAAGTCATACCCTTTCCGAGAATGCTCTACCGCGTGTACCCTTAGGTTTGCTTCGCCTGCCCGATTTTCCCGGGGGACAAGCAACACATGGCGCAAAAAATACGAATTCTCGGTGTGCCAATGGACCTCGGCGCCAGCCGCCGCGGCGTCGATATGGGTCCGTCGGCACTGCGCGTCGCGGGATTGCAGGCGCGGCTCAAGCAGCTCGGTTATCAGGTGGAAGACATCGGCAACATCGGCGTCAAGCAGCCGGAAGAACAACATTACGGCGACAAGCGCGCGAAGTATTTGAATGAGATCTCCGAAACTTGCCAGGGATTGGCGGAAGCCGTGGAGCGAGCGCTCGCGGACGACATGATGCCGATGATTTTGGGCGGCGATCATTCG
>JASHRL010000261.1 GCA_030037355.1 Candidatus Acidiferrales bacterium
ACAGCAGGACCAGCCCAATCAGGCCGCGGACCGCCTGAGAAAGGAAAAACGAGTACGTGCCTTCTTCCCAGTGCATGATTTCCGGAAATGCGAAGGAAGCCACGCCAACCGTCAGCAAGAGAATGACGAGCATGGCCGAAGAAGCCATCCACCATTGCCTGCGCTCGAGGCGTCTCAGCCCGCGCCGGATCTCATGCGCGCGCGCAAGCAAAGGGTCCTCCGGAAACCCTTGGTCGGGCTTTATTGGAGACGAATCTTCCATTTGTCCTCAAATCTAAGCACAGAAGAACGTTCAGGACGTATAGTACTTTCTAACTTATGTTCTCAGAGATAAACGGGAGGTGGAGCGCTGAAAAACACAGAAAAAATACGATGAATCGGGGGAATTAACCGCGGCTGTCGGTGGCCGCCCGGGGCGCCGTCGGCGGGAAGGATATCTGCCAGAAAGTCTCCGCCGGGCTGGTAAATTCGATCCCCACGGCCCATTTGCCGCCGTCCGCGGCTTCCACGTTGACGACGCGGCATTCCTGCTGTTGCTGGCTGCGGCGGTTCAGGACGCGAAGCGTCTGGCCGTGCCGGACGCTGCCCTCGAGGATCAGAAGGCCGCCGTGGGCATTGACGTCCATGACTTGCGTGGCTTCGCGGAAGGCTTCGGCTTCGCCTTCATAGGCCGTCACTTCAACCGGAACGGCCAGCTTAAGGCGTTTGCTGCGGCGAAGCGCCCTGCCCGTGGCGCGAATTGGTGACATTACGCTCATTGCGAAATGACAGCATATTTCCGAGGGCTGGTACGGGCAATGGTACGGAGGCGGGGTTTGACTGGTACGCTCGTCCTAATTTGCAGCTTGCAAGGAATCGCCGGCAGCGAGGCGGGAATGCAAAAAGTGAGAAGTTGAAGCAAAAAATAATGGTGCCGGAGGAGGGGGTCGAACCCTCATGATGCTAAGCACCATTGGATTTTGAGTCCAACGCGTCTGCCAGTTCCGCCACTCCGGCGCGAAGATGATTATACAGGGAGAAGCGAAAAATTCTCCATGCCCGTTGCAAGCGGACGCAGAGACGAAGGCGAGCTCACAAGAGCCGAGCTCCTTCCGCAGCGCGCTTGCGCTCGATCAGAAGATGCCCAGCTTCACGTGCAGGAATTTCTTCGGATCGCGACGAAAATCTCCGATGAGGAGACGCATATCGCCGGTGAGCCCGGTCATGTTGTCGTAAAGCTGTGGATCGGTGAAAAATTTGCCAAACGTCCCCTGGCCAGTATTCAGCTTGCCGGTGACGTCGCGAATGTTCGCCGAGGCATCGCGAAGATTTGTAAAAAGCGAATCGTCGGTGAACAGCTTACCCGCAGTGCCTTGGCCGTTGCGTACGCCGGAAACAAGCGCGTTCGCGTTGGTGAGGAACTGGTGCGTTTGGTCGTAGAAGCTCGGATCATAGATGAACTTGCCGAGGCTTCCCTTCTGCGATTTTACGGCCGCGGTCATTGACTGGACGTTGTCCATCGTGGCGTCGACCTTGTTGTAGAGTTCATCGGACGTGAGGACTTTGCCGACAGAACCTTTGCCGGCCTGAACGTCCGAGACCATCGATTCCGCTTTCGTGGCCATTGTGTCGAGGTGGTTGTAAAGCGATGGATCGTAGATGAATTTTCCGACCGTGCCCTGTCCCTTGTGAACAGCGCTGACGATGTCGCCGACCTGCTGAGTCAATACGCTGAGGTTTGCCTCGAGCTCGACGCCTCGCTCCACAACCTGAGTAATATCCTTTCCGGCTGAACCGGGAACTTCTCCATTGTTTCCGATGATGGAACCATTCAATCCGCGCGTAATCGTAACGTAGCGATCGCCAAGAAGACCTTGCGTGACGAGGCTGGCTTGCGAATCGCTGCGGATCATGTCCTGGAAACTTTTATCGATATTCATGTCGATCTCGATGTTGTGCATTTTATCGGCAGGATGAGGATTGATTTTTATATCCAGGACATTGCCGACACGAACGCCCGCCAAACTGACGTCCGCTCCTCTTTGCAGATCGAGCGCTTCCGGCAGATAGGTTTTAATTTGGTATTTCGCGCCCCAGAAACTGACGCCGGTGACATAGAAAATCGCGACAGCCAGAATGAACAAGCCCACGAGAACAAACAGGCCGACGCGAAGTTCCGTCCAAGTCAGTTGCTTTTGCTTCGCCATGATTTTCCTCCGGTCAATCGAATACTTTTCTCGAAGAATCTCTTCTACCGCAAAGTCCAATTCGCAATTTCATTCCAGGAACTCCTGCAAATAAGAGTCTGGAGATTTCAGCAGCTCAGTCGTGGCGCCTTGAAAATAGATTTCTCCGTTGCGGAGCACGACGAAATTAGTCGGCGCAAAATGCAAACCATCTTCGTCTTCCCAGACGGGAACGACGCGACGCTCTTTCGGCTCGAACACAAAATTGGCCAATCCGAAGGCATCTTGAAGGCGATGCGTGGCCAAGAGCGACGTTACGCCGTTCAGATCGCGCAATCGCAAAATGAGTGTGATGATCGTCTGACTGGTGACGGGGTCGAGGCCTGCCGTGGGCGAATCGTAATACACGATTGGCGGCTGATCCACGATGGCGCGAGCGATGGAGACGCGGCGGCGCATGCCACCGGAGAGTTCCGCCGGGAATTTGTCATACGCCTCTTCCATTTCCACGAAGCGCAATGCCTCGCGCACGCGCGGTTCGGTTTCTTCGAGCGAAACAGCCTCTTCGCGAAGGCGGAACGAAACGTTGTCGGCGACGTCGAGAGAATCAAAAAGCGCGCCCTCTTGAAATACGAAGCCGATGCGCCGCCGGAAATCGAGCAGCTCGACTTCATTCATTTCGGTCAGGTCGTGACCCATCACGATGACGCGGCCGGCATCCGGGCGCAGGAGTCCCGCTCCGAGTTTGAGAAGAACCGTCTTGCCCGAACCGCTTTCTCCGAGAATGACTTTGGTTTCGCCGGGAGCGACTTCAAACGAAATGTCGCGGAGAATTTCACCTTCGTGGAAGCCGATGCTGACATTCTCGAACCGAATGAGCGGCTCGCCCGGAGTGGTCTCCGAATTTTGGCGCGCTACCGGTTCCCTCATGCGCAGACCTCAGCGCCGATGACCGATGCTCTTGCTTTGCCAGTAGAGTGTAGGAAACGCACCCCGCACCCTCCCCTATGAAACGAACCAGTACATCAACAGCTTCTGGAGGAAAAAGTCGAAGATGATAATGGTGATCGAGCCAGCCACGACTGCCGATGTCGTCGAGCGACCGACGCCCTGCGTACCGCCCTGCGTGCGAAGACCATAAAAACAGCCGATGGTGGAAATGAGTATGGCGAAAACAATCGGCTTCGCCACACCCATGACCAGATCGCCAAAAGCGAGGGCGCGAATGGCCTGGTTCCAAAATTCCGCGGCACTCAAGCCGAGCGTGAAATGCGAGATGATGTAGCCGCCGATCAGGCCGACCAGATCCGCGACAGCGGTAAGCAAGGGCAGTGAGAGCAATGTCGCAAGCACTCGCGGAACGACCAATTTCCTCACGGGGTCCACGCCGAGGGCGCGCATGGCATCCACCTGTTCGGTGACGACCATGGACCCGAGCTCCGAGGCAATGGCCGAGCCATTCCGGCCCGTGACGAGAAGCCCGGCAATGACAGGCCCAAGCTCGCGCACCAAAGCAAGAGCGACTGCGTAACCCGTGATGGATGTCTCCCCGAAGCGCCGGAACTGTTGCGCGGTGTTCAACACCATCACGCCGCCGATGAAGAGACCGGTCAGCAAAATGATCGGCAAAGAACCGACGCCAATCAGATCTGTCTGCTCGAGAACGTCCTCAAAATAAACAGGCGGCGAAACCATTTTTACGAGTGTGTCGATCAGCAGATGGGAGTAGTCCTGGAGCGACAGAACGACGCGCTTAAACGTGTTATTGAGCGTAGAGACGAGCGAAGGCTGAGGAGGCTCGGGCATCTTTGGAGTGAGCGTAGCCATCGTGCACAGAACGTGCAGCGACAGCGTAACGTTCACAGCAAGGGACGTCAAGGCGTCTCGAAAGGTATTTTCGGCGGGAAAAGGCTGAGTTTGCTTTACGTTGAATAAAGCGTCCGGTAGAATCGTGCGTCACTTCGGTTGCGCGCGAGCACATTAGAGAATGCTGCGATTTTTCACGGCGGGCGAATCCCATGGACAGGCGCTGATTGCGTGGATTTCCGGCTTGCCGGCGGGAGTCGCGGTGGATGTGGAGTTCGTCAACCGCGAACTGCACCGCAGGCAGCTCGGCTATGGTCGCG
>JASHRL010000262.1 GCA_030037355.1 Candidatus Acidiferrales bacterium
CTCATGACGCTCGAAACACGGGAGATTAAGTCGATTCGCGGCTTGTTGCGGATTTCCCCCTTCGAGGGAGCGGCGTTGCTGTTCTGTTCCCTGGCCATTGCTGGCGCTCCGCCATTCCCGATCTTCTTGAGCGAGTTTTCGATTCTCGGTTCGGGAGTGCAGGCGGGGCATCCCGTCGTGGTCGCGATCCTTGCGACACTGATCGTCATCGCGTTCGTGGGTCTGATGATGCAAGTGAATCGCATGGTCTTTGGCAAGCCCGTGGGTCCAGTGACACGGGTTGAAATACCGCTGACATGCCGTCTGGCAATCTTAGGGGCAGCGTTACCCGTGGCCGTCCTCGGTGTCTACATTCCGGCACCGCTGTATCACCTGCTGAATCTCGCGGCGCAGCAATTGGGAGGTCGATGACATGCCCGCGATGGGAGCTTCACCGCTCATGCCATTTCAACGGATCGAACTCGATGGGGTGGCGGCAGCGGTGCAGGAACAATTCGGATCGGGCATCTCGCTGGAGCGGGGAAGTCGCGGAGTAGTACTTGCGATCCATCTGAAGGAGCCTAATGTCTTAGCGGATCTTTCGAAGGCCCTGTTCTGGGACGTTGGATGCTCGTTTGGCGGTTTGATTGTCGAGGAGCATGCTGATCGGTGGCGGCTATGCTATCTCTTCCTTGCGAGAGGTTCCGGCTGGGTCGAAGTGGTTTTGGAAGTTCCGGCGACAGTTCAGGCTGTTCCTAGTATCAGCGCTGGAGTCCACGCGGCCGACTGGTTTGAGCGTGAAGCCGAAGATCTATTCGGCCTCCGATTTGAAGGCCATCCTCGTCTCGGCGACTTCATCCTCCACGACCAGATCTGGCCGGAGGGCGTGGCCCCCCACCGAAAGCCGCAACGAAAGTCAGTGAACGTACACCAGATGCAGTTTCGCCGTCGGCCAAATCCGGATTGGCGGCCCTTGCTAGTGGTACAGGATCCGGGCTCTTTTGCGATGCCTGTTGGGCCGGTCTACGAAGGTGGGATAGGAGAGTCCCTGCACTTCATGCTGGAAACTGTTGGCGAGGACGTTTTGCGGGCCGTACCCCGGCTGTTTTACAAATTCCGGGCTGTCGAAAAGATTGCCGAGGGGCAGGGCGTCTCCGATGTTCTGCTGCTAGCCGAGCGGTTTGCGGCTACCTCTTCTTTCGCGCATTCCCTAGCCTTCTCGCTTGCGGTAGAGAGAATTTGCTCACTTGAAGTCCCTAAGCGGGCAACGAATCTGCGCGTGCTGCTCGCCGAACTGGAACGGCTGCGGCACCACGCGGGGGCAATTACCGGCATATGCGAATCCACAGCGCTGGCCGTAGCGGCCTCGCAGGCGGCGATTATCGAGGAGGAACTCCTGCGGGCTTCATGCAAATTCGCGGGACACCGATACCTGTTCGGATTGAACACGCCAGGAGGCTTGCGGAGGGATTTTGTGAGCAGGGATTTCGAGACTCTCATCGGTGCGGTGGATCGCGCGATTGAGGATCTGCGCGAACTGGAAGACCGCCTTCACTTTACGAGCAGCTTCCTGGACAGGCTGGAGGATGTGGGAGTGGTGGACCCGAGCAAGGCGCGGGACCTAAACCTCGTCGGCCCGGTGGGCCGGGCCTCCGGTCGGGGCCATGACTTGCGGCGGGAGTGTCCGTATGGAGGATACGACAGCTACACGTTCGAAACGCCGCGTGAAGCCGAGGGCGATGGTTACGCGCGGCTCCGCGTGCTTTTTCAGGAAGCTTACGCGTCAGCAGGCCTGATCCATCAATCGATCGAGCGAATGGAACCGGGTCCGGTCGTTGCTTTGTGCGAGTCCTTTATTCCCGGCGCGGCTCTCGGCTGGGCCGAGGCGCCGATCGGAGCTGCATTGCATTGGATAAGACTCGATGAGTCAGGGATTGTGGAACGTTACCGGGCAATTACGCCGTCGTTCAACAATTGGCTGGGTTTTCACGCGGCGGTTGAAGATTTCGCGTTCCAGGATTTTCCGATCATTTTGGCTACATTTGGGCTTTCGGCAACCGAGTGTGACCGCTAAGGCAGGAGATTCGAATGAGTTTCTGGTTCTGGCACGGGCTAAAAAAAGGAGTTCGCAGCACGCACTATCCGCGCAAATTTGAATCCGCGGCCGGTGTTTCGCCTGGCAGGCCAGTGGCCACAGAGTTCGATTCGGCGACGGAAGCAGTGCTCGCGGCCGCAAACTGCCCGGTAGACGCAATTGTTGCGCGTGGCAGCGCTGCCGAAGTGAAGCTGGAGCGCTGTATTTATTGCCAGCACTGCCACTATGGCAATCCGCATTTGCTGGAATGGAATTCGGATTATGAATGGACCATGGCCGCGCTAGGTCCCGGAAAATATCAGCCGCTTCCGGGCGCTTATCATCGTTCTTTGCATGTGATGGTGGTGGACGCCGGAGATTGCGGAGCCTGCCTTCACGAGGTCAAGCAACTGAACAATCCGCTTTACAACATGCACCGCCTCGGGATTTTCCTGACGGCAACACCTCGGTTCGCAGACGTGCTGCTAGTTGTCGGACCGGTCAGCGAAAACATGCGCGTTCCACTGCTAAAGACATACGAGGCCATGCCCACTCCCAAACGTATTCTGGCCGTGGGCGCGTGCGCCATCAACGGTGGTGTGTTCGGGCGCGCATTCATGTCCGCCGGTGGCGCTGCCTCCGTGCTCCCGGTAGATCTCCTGGTTCCCGGCGATCCTCCGCCACCCCTAGCCATCCTTCACGCGTTATTGGCGGTTACCGGGCGTAAGAATCCTGTTGCGCAGATGGCCAGTTTAGAGGGGAATTCTTGATGATCGACGCTTGGATCGGCGGAGCCTTGGCGCTGTTTTTCATTCTGTGCGCCTGTGGGCTCGTGCTGTCGGCGGCAACGCGTGGTGTCTATTCCCTGCGAGCATTCGTTGTTTTTAGTGCGGCCTGTTCCATCTTGATGATGTTCTCGTCTGCTGTGGCGCTGGCAAGCGGCCACAGTTTTGCGATCGACCTTTGGAGGCTCAACGGCTGGGGCAGGCTTTCGATCCGCTTGGACATGCTGTCGGCGATTTTTCTCTTCGCTGCCGGGTTAGTCTATCTTCCCGCGTCTCTCTTCGTCAGGAACCTTGTGGAGGTTCGGTTCCGAGGCCGTTATCCTACGCGACGATACGGCGTGCTTCACTTTGCCCTGATGGCTTCCGTGGTGCTTATTCTGGTAGCCAGCGATGCGCCGTTGTTCTTGATCAGTTGGGAATGCATGTCGCTCCTGTGTTATTTCCTGGTGAACTATGAGCAGAGTGCCCGCATGGATGTTCGTGCCGGATACATCATGCTGGTCATGAGCGAAGCCGGATTCCTAGCGGTCGTGGTGGCCTTCCTCATCCTCGGGAGAGGAACGCCAGACTGGTCGTTTTCCTCCCTGGCTGGGATGGCCGAACATCTTTCGGGTGGCGCCGTGTGGGGAGTCTTCCTACTCGGGTTTCTCGGCTTCGGCGTAAAAGCGGGGCTGGTACCCGTAAATTTCTGGCTGCCTCGATGTTACACGGCGGCTCCTGCCGTTTTCGTTCCGGTACTTGCCGGCGTCACTCTGAACCTAGGCTTCTACGGCATCCTGCGATTGGACGCCCAGCTGATGTCGAATCACAGCCTGGGAACGGGCTTGTTCGCCCTGATCACGGGAAGTATCACAGCGCTGGTTGGCATCCTGTATGCGACAACAGAGAATGACCTCAAGAAAATGCTCGCGCACAGTTCGATTGAAAATGCAGGCATCATTGTTGCCGCCGTGGGAGCCTCGCTCGTCTTCCACGCATCCGGCTACGCCGTGGCGGCCGCGATCGCTCTCACGGCGGCGCTGTATCACATGGTCAACCATTCCGTCTACAAGACGCTTCTGTTTCAGGGTGTCGGGGAAGTTGAGGCAGCTACAAGAACTCGGGAAATGGACCGCCTTGGAGGACTTGCGCGTTTACTGCCGGGTCTATCGGTTGTTTTCCTGGTTGGCTGTCTGTCCATATCGGCCATTCCGCCATTCAATGGATTCGTCAGCGAATGGCTCACGTTGCAGTCCCTCTTGCGCAGCGCCGTGCTTTTGTCGTCGGCCGTAAAGATACTATTCGCACTGTGTGGCGCTTGTCTGGCGCTTACCGCGGCGCTAGCGGTGACCTGCTTCGTGAAGGTCTATGCGATGAGTTTTCTTGGAATCCGGCGGGGCGATTGGCGAAAGGTGCCCGGAAAGGCAGGTCGTACGCAGTTTCCACTAGCTTATCTTGCGGTTGCATGTCTGCTCTTGGGAATTCTTCCCACATACGTGATTCCTGTTCTGAACCGGGCGGTTGAGCCGCTGGCTGGAGCCAGCGCAGCCGCTTCCCTAGTGCCCCCATTTTTCACAGCTACCCCGGAAAACCAGCAGCTACCTCCGGCATTCGTTAACGACTTCCACAATTTGGGAGCTCAAACGGGCAGGCACGTGCTGCCAGGCCGAGGTTTGGTTGTCATGGTAAGGGGGTCGGAAAAGAATCCCGTCGTTTTTGCCATGTCGACCTCCTACAGTTTTGTGGCGTTGGCCATTTTCCTCTTCGTGACGTGGTTTATCGCCACGCGCAGTTCACGCCAGCGGTCGGTGACCCGTCATGAGTTGTGGGCTGGGGGGATTCCGCGTCTTCTGCCGGAAATGACTTACACGGCGACAGGTTTCTCAAATCCCGTGCGGGTTGTTTTTCAAGCTATCTTCCGGCCCAATATCGTGGAAGACTCACGCGAGACAGTCGCTGTCCACTTCCGCACGGCCATTCTTCGCCGCCGAGATGAGACGCATCTGGTTGATCGGCTGTTGCTTCACCCTGTGGGCGAAGCAGTGGGGTGGTTAGCGAGGTTGCTGGCGGAAATGCACCACGGGCGCTTGAATGCATACGTTACCTACACGCTTGCGTTCCTGCTGATCATTCTCGTGCTGTTCCGTCTTTCCTAGAGTGGTGCGAAATAGAGTTGCGCGTGGTCTCGAAGGCCGCCGCAATCGCCTGTAGAGGCCAAGGAGTTCGGCCTTAACCGCTGTCCTTCGCAACCGGACAGATGATGACTCCTGGGAACTTTCTATGACGAGTCACGTTCCGGCAATGATTTCCATCGACGAGGGCGATTCTCCCACGATCCCGCGGAGGCGGAAGTGTGCGCTGCGTATGGTGGGCGTCACATGATTTCCATGGCCGGTAAGATGGTCGCGAGTTGACGTGAAGCTGCAATGAGTACCGTCGGATTGCCGCTCATTTTGCTTTTTGCGCTGTGCGGTGCAGGGAGCGCGTTAGGCTGGTTTGTTTCGGAACGGCGGAATCCGGAATTGCTGGCATGGTTCGGGTCACTCGCAGCGCTGGCAGCGCTCTGGGCAAGTAGCGTCATTCTTCTCACCGGCGGTACATTTCAGCACAGACTGTGGACGATTCGCTCGCTAGGAACCCTGAGCGTTTCTCTTGATCGTCTTTCCGCTTGGTTCCTCCTACTCGGTGCGGTTGTTGTTCTTGCGAGTTCCATCTTTTCTGCTAGTTATCTGAAGCGTTACTTAGGGCATTATAACCTGCGTGCGTTCAGCGCCGGGTATCTGCTGCTGTTCGCGTCGATCGCTTGGATCCTGATCGCAGATGACGTTCTGGGTTTCCTTCTCGCTTGGGAGGCCATGTCGATCTTGAGTTATTTGCTCGTAAATTTTGAGCACCAGCGCGAAGGTACAAGCGAGGCTGGCTATCTTATGCTGGCGATGGGCGAGGCGGGCTTTGTAGCGGTGGAAGTAATCCTGTTGTTCCTGGCGGTGCGCGCCGGGACACTGGAGTTTTCTTGGTTAAAGGCGGGGGCCGTGGGACTGGGTCCGGGAATGCGCTGGACCGTATTCCTGGTAACTTTTTTTGGTTTTGGCGTCAAGGCGGGCCTGGTCCCGATCAATAGTTGGCTGCCACGTGCGCATCCCGCAGCGCCTGCGAATGTATCGGCCATTCTTTCCGGCGTGATCCTGAATCTGGGTCTCTACGGAATTATACGGATCAATTTCGACCTTGTTCCCGTCGGTCTGAGCGGTGCGGGGATAATTTTCTTGGTAATCGGAGCGATTTCCGCGTTGGTGGGAATTCTATATGCGACAACCGAAACCGACCTGAAAGCGTTACTCGCCCACAGCTCCATCGAAAACATTGGAATCGTCGGGATTGGATTGGGTGCGGGAATCATTTTCTCCACCCATGGGAAGCCGGTCTTGGCAGGCATGGCGTTCGTTGCCGCGTTCTACCATATGATGAACCATTCGATTTACAAGGGCCTCCTATTCCTGGGAGCGGGTGTCGTGGATGATCGCGCCGGCACGCGAAACCTGGACAAGCTGGGCGGGCTGATTCACCGCATGCCTTACACGGCGGGGGCTTTCCTACTTGGGGCGCTCGCGATTTCCGCCATTCCGCCGCTGAATGGGTTCACGAGCGAATGGCTTACGTTGCAAGTGCTGTTGCGCAGCGCGGAGCTTCCATCAACACCCCTGCGGCTGGTGTTTGCATTGTGCGGTGCGGGCCTTGCGTTGACGGCGGCACTGGCAGTCACGTGCTTCGTGAAGGCCTTTGCCATGGGCTTCCTCGGTGTTTCACGGTCTGAGTCGGCGGCACAGGCGGTCGAGGCGCGGCGCTCGGCGCTTGCGCCAATGGCCTTCCTGGCGCTGCTCTGCGTGGTGTTGGGCGCAGCACCGACTTTCGTGATTCCCGCGCTGAATCATGAATTGCGGCCGATTATCAACGGGCAGGCGGTCGATGAATTGGTGCCGCCCTTCTTCACGGCTACTCCGGCGAACGGGCAGCTCCCTCCCTCGTTCCTTCAGGACTTTCATAATCTGGGAGCGCAAACCGGATCGCGTTTGCTTCCTGGCAGAGGACTGGTTGTGCTGGCGCGCGGCGGGGAGAAAAACCCAGTGATTTTCGCCATGTCGCCATCGTACAGCATCATCGCGCTAGCACTCTTTCTAGTGGTGCTCTGGGTTGTTGTGAACCGAACGACGCGCAAGCGAAGGGTGATCCGCAACGAGTTGTGGGCGGGGGGAATTCCGCGCTTATTGCCGGAGATGACTTACACGGCTACCGGTTTTTCGAATCCGGTGCGGGTTGTCTTCGAGGCGGTTTTTCGACCCAATATTATTGAGGACACACGGCAGACAGTAAGCGTTCACTTCCGGACGGCAATCCGCAGGCATCGGGAGAACATTTATCTTGTGGACCGGCTATTCTTTCATCCTGTCGGTGACGCCGTGGTGTGGTTTGCGAAGTTGCTCGCGGGAATGCATCATGGCCGCCTGCAAGCTTATGTCGCATACACAGTTGGTTTTCTCGTCCTTATTCTTTTGTTGTTCCGATTGTCCTAAAAAGAAATGCGAGCCAAGACCGTGGGAGGCTGAAATGCGCCGATGGCGCAGACAAGAGGCGGGAACGCGCACGTCTGGCCAGGTAGCGCTCGCGGTTATAACTGGATGTCCGATAGAAGGGATCATTGAGCGCGTAGGTCACAGTCATCACACGACAACACGTGAACTTGCGCGCGTGCTTGATCATTACGGTTACCTTTGTCCGAGCCGTTGCGTTCGCGCTAAAAATCCGAGAGAGATGCCGAAACTGGCACTTGCGCAGGTGCATTCGCAGTACTCATCCCGATGGCATTGGGTTGTTGTTGAGAACGGCCGTATCTTCGACGGCGTCTGGGGGGACGCCTATGGGGTCGTCGATTGGCCTCGTGATTTTCGCATTACTTGTTATCTCCCGATCGAAGACTGACCCGCGCTGACGTATCCCATGCAAGAGCAGAGATATCATCGCGAGCAGTCCAGAATTGGATTCCCTGTGCGATTCGGCGCAACACGACTGCACGGTACCATTGACTTTCAGGCGATCGAACAATTATTGTGTGGAAAGGGCCAAGGAGTTCGGCCTTAACTGCTGTCCCCCTTTATAGCCGGGACGGATGATGACTCCTGACAAGGGATTCTTGTCGCGGAGTCATGTCTTCGGCGAGTCTCCCTGAAAAGATTTCCAGTCGAAGTTTGTTTTGTGTCGCGGGCGTTCTGGCGCGGTAAAAAGCCCGTTGACGGCGGTGCGCCGTCAACGGGAAGGAGAAGGGCGATGGCACCGGAAAGCATCGACGTGGAAAAGGCCGTCCTGGCGGCAATTGCAAGCGATCGGTACCTACTCGAAAAAGTGCTCGATGAAGGATTTCATCCACAGCTGTTGCACCATCCCGCCGCACGCATGATTGCGGAGACCCTGACCGGGCTGCGCGAGCAGACGATCAGTGCAATCGACCTGGTGATTTTGAGAGCCAAGCTCGAAGGCGATGAGAGGTTTTCCCCGCAAGTGCTGGAGTACTTCGACTCGATGAGTCACCTCCGCCCTCCGCGGATGGACCAGTTGCTTTCCTACATCGACCTGTTGAAGGATCGCGAAGCCCGCGAGAGATTGCTGAAGCTGGGCACGACTCTCGAATCTTATGCCAAGGAGCGCCAACCCGGACAGGGGAGTTTTTCGGAGGTAGCTGCCGGTGCGGTTCAGGAGCTTCTGGATATTCAGCGGCAGCGGATGCGCAAGCAGTTGCGTCCGGTGGGCGATTTGATTCGAACCATCGTATCCGAATCGAAGGAGAGGCCGAAGGGCCAGAAAATCCTTCTAGGATATTCGCTTGCGCCGTTTGAACGCTTGACCCAGCTTCTCTCTGGATTTCGACCTGGCTTCTACTACGGCTTGGCGGGCGCACCGCGACGAGGAAAGACAAACCTCGGCCTCCACCTGGCGAGCCATATTGCGCGGAACCATCACATACCGGTACTTTTCTATTCCTGGGAACAGACCAGGCGTGTACTGAGCGCCCGGTTGCTCGCCAAAGAGTCAGGAATCAATCCGACGACAATGTTGACGGAGGACATCGAATCGGCCTCTGGAGGGCTGGAGCGCTTGGCCAAGGGGCTGAGTGGCGTCCACCATTACGACCGTGAGGTTTTCCTGCTCGAAGGTACGCGCAAAGACACCGTGGACCGGATTCGGGCGGCGGCGTATAACCTGATGCACGATTTTCGGACCGATTCAGTGGCGATCTTTCTCGACTACCTACAGAAGGTACCCCTGGCACATCCTCCTGCCGATGCACGAGCCCGCATCGACGAGATCTCTACGGGCTTGGCAGATCTTAGCCTGGAGCTGAATTGCCCGGTTCTGGCGATTTCCTCGATCGACAAGGAAGGCTGTCGCCTGGATGAGGATCCGGGTCCTGACGTTGAGCTGGACGAACTTCTCACTCGCGCGCGGCCGACCATGCACCATTGCACCGGCAGCGGGGACATTGAGTATGATCTCGACGTGGCGATGATTCTTTCCAAGGACTGGGCGGCGACCTTGGAGTTCGCCGAACTATTGCGTACAAAATTCACGGCCGAAATTGCTGGTGGCATCCCCAAAGTCGATATCCTGAACTTGAATATCGACAAGAACCGAGACGCACCTGACGAAGCGAGTCAAGCTGTTCAGTATGCATTCTTCATCCGCGAGAACAAGTTCGTCGAGCTGGATTTCAAGTCCGAGGATGAATCGCGCGGAGATTTCCGCGGTTTCGCGCGAGCGCAGGAGATCTTCGATTTCCTGATGTCCCGGGGAGACATTCCGGCGCGGGCGATGATCGGCTCGCGCTAATGCTGTGTCGAGGGTGCTCTAGAGAGGAGGGTGTGAAGAACTCCAGTGAAAATCGTGGTCATTTCTGACATTCACGGCAACTTCGATGCGCTGTCTGCTTTACCTGAAGATTATGACGAGCTTTGGGTTCTAGGAGACTTGGTCAACTACGGACCACAGCCGAGCGAGGTTGTTGAATTTGTGAGAGAGAAGGCCCGCTGCGTTGTACGCGGCAATCACGACCATTCTATTGGCTTTGGGGAGGACCCAAGATGTTCCCCAAGGTTTCGCGAGATGGCGGAAGCAACGCGAAAGTTTTCGAACACTGTGTTGACATCAGAACAGAAGTCGTACCTGCGTTCGCTTTTGCCACAAATCGAAGTGAAGCGGTCACAAACCCAATTCTTCCTTTGCCACGCGACTCCTTCCGATCCGTTGTTTGAGTATCGGCCGGCGGCGTCGGAGAAATGGGCCGTTGAATGTGCGAAGCTGAGGGCCGAGGTTATATTCGTTGGCCATACTCACGTTCCTTTCATTCGTTCATTCCGCGAGAAGATCGTCGTTAACCCGGGCAGTTTGGGCCAGCCAAAAACAGGCAAGCCGGATGCTTGTTATGCCGTGTGGGAAAGCGGACAACTGAGCTTGAGAAGCTATCGATACCCGATCGACGAGACGATCCGGAAAATCCGACTGATGCCAGTCAGCAAGAAAATTCAAGAGGAACTTATCAGTGTGCTTGAAGCGGGAGGACTCTCCCCGGAGTAAGGTAGAGGACAACGATGTCGAAGATCGTGAAATTGGACGCCCTAGAGATCTTGGATTCACGCGGGAATCCTACGATTCAAGTGATGCTGTCAGTGGAGAGCGGTAGGACTGGCATTGCTAAGGTCCCATCCGGCGCCTCGACGGGAAAGAACGAAGCCGTCGAGCTGCGCGATGGAGACCGCAAGAGATATGGCGGAAAGGGCGTGCAGAGGGCTGTCGAAAACGTGGTCCATGTCATCCAGCCAGCGATAACGGGAACAGAAGTTTGCGAACAAGAAGCCATTGACGAAAAGCTCGTGGCTTTGGATGGAACCTCCAACAAGGGCTGCCTCGGGGCGAACGCAATCTTAGGTGTTTCAGTGGCAGCGGCAAAAGCTGCGGCTTGCGAACAGGACGCGCCATTCTATCGATATTTGGCGCAGCGGGA
This sequence comes from Candidatus Acidiferrales bacterium, assembly GCA_030037355.1. Lineage (GTDB taxonomy): Bacteria > Acidobacteriota > Terriglobia > Acidiferrales > UBA7541 > DAHUXN01. Next base: position 10,868 of record JASHRL010000262.1, read on the forward strand.
AGCTTACGTTCTTCCTGTTCCAATGTTCAATGTCCTCAACGGGGGGAGGCATGCCGACAATAGTCTGGACTTCCAGGAATTCATGATCGCGCCCGTTGGTGCGCCCAGCTTTTCCGAGGCTCTCCAGGCAGCTTCAGAAACCTTCCATGCCTTGAAGGACATTCTGCAGACCAAGGGGTATGAAACGAGCGTAGGTGATGAGGGAGGCTTCGCGCCCCGTTTACGATCGAACGAGGAAGCGATGGAACTGCTGGGCTCGGCCATCGACAAAGCGGGCTACCAGGTCGGATCAGGAATCGCGATCAATCTGGATCCCGCGGCCAGTGAATTCTACGAGAAGGGAAGCTACGTTTTCCGCAAGTCGGATCAGTCGAGAAAGTCATCGAGCGAAATGGTCGAGTTGTGGAAAGAGTGGTTAAGGCGCTATCCAGAAGTCTACTCCCTGGAGGATGGCCTGGCGGAAGAGGATTGGGATGGCTGGACGGCATTGACCCGTGAACTCGGGACCAAAGTTCAGCTTGTCGCGGACGACATCTTCGTGACCAATCCGAAGATCTTCCACAAAGGCATCGAGCGTAGGATCGCCAACTCCATTTTGATCAAACTCAACCAGATTGGCACGATTAGCGAGACGCTTCGTTGCATTGAGATTGCGCGAAGCAACAGTTATACGGCGGTGATTTCGCATCGCTCGGGCGAAACCGACGATACGACTATCGCCGATCTTGCAGTGGCCACCGGGGTAGGCCAGATCAAAGCGGGCTCGGTATGTCGCGGGGAGCGTATCGCCAAGTATAACCGTCTTCTCGAAATCGAACATGAACTGGGACACAGGGCAAGCTACGCAGGGAGCGGCGTGTACTCTCGCTGGAAATGAGGAGCAGGACGCATGGCCACCAGGGAATTCACCGATGAAGAGATTGAGTCGCTGGTGAGGGGGCTAGAATCCCTGCAAGGAGGCCCAATGACTGCTGCGGCGCTGGTTGGGTGCGGAGAAAAAGCGATACCGCCGCTGCGGCGATTTCTCCTCGAGGGCAGGCCAAGAGGCATCTTCCAACCTCGGCAATTGGCGGTCGAGACGCTGGCTCAGTTGGGCGCGAAGGACGTATTGATTGAGTATATGGAAAAATCTCCGGAAATTAAGGATCCGATGATTCGGTTCGGCGAAAACACGGTGATAAGTACCACTGCGCGCGAACTCGGTCGGTGGCCGACCGATGATGTGTTCCATTGCCTCATGCGCGTTGCGCTCGACCGTGTGCTTCCGGGAATTGTGGAAACACTTGGTGAATTCAAACACAAGGAGGCGGTTCCATACTTCCTGCTGGCTCTGGGAGACGATATTTGTCGATCGAACGCAGAAGCGGCCATTCGAAAGCTCCATGACAAGGCCAGGCCGTTTCTGATTGACGCCGTGAATCAACCCAATCCCTCGGGAGAAGATGAGAATCCATCGAGCCTTCGGCGCCGCCGCTGCGCGTTGCGAATTCTCTTGGATTTGCGAGTCGCTCCGTCAGATTGGAAGAGCTTGAGGCAATGCCTCGACGAGAACGACCCCGAGATCGTGATCACTTCCGCGCGTATCGCTCTGGAAATCGAATCCGCGCCTGAACGGTTGTACGCTGTCCACCGGCTCATTGAAATGTTGCCGCGTGTCAATTGGTTTCTTCGAGACGACGCCAGGGTGGCGCTTCTCACGCACTTTGACATATCTCGAGACGCCGTCGAAGCGGAAATAGGGCGACGAAAGGTAGCATCGGAGAGGGATGGCCGGTTTGATGCCGTGCTCCGGCTGTTGGTCAACGTCCGAATGCGAGCTCTGGAATCGAGAGTCGAGCGCAATTAAATCGCAGGTGTTGGAGTTCGCCTTTAACAGCCTCTCGAGGCAGATGACTCCTACGAGGAAATCTTCCTTGAGAGGAGCCGATTGATGAATCTGCATGAGCCTGGTTGGTCCCGTCGCTCTACCTTCGTTCCCAGTCATCCGACAGCCGAGTCTTCCACCGAGCAACAAAGGCCCGTGCCTTACGCCGTAGAGTATGCCAACGGGGAGTTCGATCTCTATGGCAATGGGGAGCCGCTGTTTAAGATCGTCACAGGGACGCGTTCCGAGTTTGAACGACTGGTCAGGCAGGATGCATATTCACTGGCGATGAGGTTTATGCGTGGAGAATTTTCTGTTGAGGGCGATCTCGTGGCGGCAGTGCACTTCTACAATGTACAGCCGCGTTCGCGCATGCAAGGCAGCTTTTTCGCTGCACTCGCCAAGTATGGAATCAGCCGGGTCGAGTCGTGGTTCCAAACGAGAGGACGGGCGGCACAAAACATTCGCTTTCATTACGACCAATCGAATGACTTCTTCGCGCAGTTTCTGGACCCACGCATGGTTTATTCGTGTGCGTATTTCGAGAATGTAGAACAATCGCTCGAAGAGGCTCAATTGCGCAAACTGCGACACATCTGTCGCAAGCTCGATCTTCAGCCGGGCGAGATGTTTTTAGATGTCGGATGCGGATGGGGCGGACTGATTACGCACGCCGCTGAGGAGTTTGGAGTGTTTTCGACCGGATGCACGCTCAGCGTGGAACAATTCAACTTCGCCAGCCAGCAGGTTGCCGAGCGCAGTCTTGGCGGAAGAGTGGCGGTGGAGTTGAGCGACTACCAAGACATGGCCGGTACCTATGACAAAATTGCGTCCGTCGGAATGTTTGAACACGTGGGCCGACGGCGACTCGAGACGTATTTCGCCACTTTGGCTCGGCTTCTGCGGCCAGGAGGTTTGGTCTTGAACCATGGAATCACACGTCCTCAACGGATTCACGACGGACCGGAAACCCTCTTTGTCCGCCGAAAGGTTTTTCCGGGTGGAGAGCTGGCGCATCTCTGTGACGTGGTTCGCCTCGCGGAGCGCGCGGGCTTCGAGGTGCTCGATATCGAAAATCTAAGGCCCCATTATGCTCTTACGTGTCGGGCTTGGGTCCGAGCCCTTCAGGACAATGCGGCACGATGCCTGCACCAGGTTGAGCCGAGCGTGTATCGAACTTGGCTTCTTGCATTGGCGGCTTCGGCGGCTGCTTTTGAAGAGGGACGCCTAAACCTCGATCAAGTGTTGCTGTACAAGCCCGGAGACAATGCCCTTCGGCCGTTCACGCGCGAGTACATGTACAGGCGAGTTGAAGAGATGCAGGGGAGAAGGTCATGAATTCCGAGAAGAAAACTTCCGATGCAGAAGACCATACAGAGGCAGCGCGTGAGGTTGATCCATCGGTAGCACCACAAGGCTGGTTGCGCGATTACGAAACAATCAAATTCGAACTCGCTGGATTGATCCGGGAAGCAAGTTCCGCAGCATGGCTTGCGAAACAAGAAGCGCTGCAGAGGAATTTCCAAGAGTTACTGAAGAGACTTGCCGAAGATCGATTCTACCTGACATTCGCTGGCCAGTTCAGTCGCGGCAAGACCACCCTCATGAACGCCATGCTAGGTATGGACCGCTTACCGACGGGTGCGCTGCCGGTGACTTCGGTGATCACCGCAGTGAGCTACAACACGCGTGAGCGTGTAATCATGCGTTTTGAGAACAGCAATCTGTCGCGCGAAGTTCCTCTATCGGAACTCTCTGAATGGGTCACAGAGCGCGGGAATTCTGGCAATCAGAGGAAAATCGAGATGGCCGAAGTGCAAATTCCTGCGGAGATACTTCGCCGAGGAGCTTTTTTTGTCGACACGCCCGGGCTAGGTTCAGCTGTGATTGAAAATACAGAGACCACCAACCGATTTCTTCCGCACATCGATGCACTCGTGCTCGTAACCAGCTTCGACGCCCCGCTGTCCCATGAAGAAATCTCTTTTTTGCGCAGGGCGCAGGGTTTGCATCGTAAGGTCTTCGTGGTGATCAACAAGCTCGATGTCTGTCCGCCACGTCAGCGCGACGAAGCGCTTGCCTTCATTCGCGCGCGCCTGGCCGGGGAAGCCTCTCTCGATGAATTCTCTCTGTTTCCTGTTTCGGCTTCCGAAGCTCTTGCGGCCAAACTTGAAGGAAATCCCGTGCGCCTAGAAAGAAGCGGGCTGCCGATTTTCGAGCGCTCGCTCGTGAGCTACTTGATCACTGACAAGTTCCGCGACTTTCTGAGGAGTACATTTGACCGCATCGCGTCGCTTCTCTCGTTTCCGGGCGTCCCAGACCTACGGAAACTCGAGGATCGCCTGGAGGAAATACGCAGCAAGGTCCCGGATGAGCGGCAGTACGAAACGCACATGCGCGAAGACCAGATAGCGACCACTGGGCAAGTTTCCACGCCGCAAGCGTTGAAGATTTCGCGCTGCTTTGTGTGCGAGCGCATGGCTGACGAGACTTTCAAATTCATGAGCCGCTTTCAGTATGAGTTGAGTCATAGCCGCGAGAAACAGTTGCTTCATGCTTCGAGGTCTGGGTTCTGTGCTCTGCACAGCCGCGAATACGCGCGGCTCGCTTCGCCGCAAGGAATTGCGTCAGGGTACCCGAATACGCTGTTGTCGGTAGCCGAGCGACTGCGAGGGCTGTTGAGTACCGATGGATCGCACGACTGGAAGCGCGATCTGGAGCGATTGATGCCGAGCCGTGAAAAGTGCCAGGCGTGTACGGTCGTCGCGGAGTGCGAACGAAGTGTCGTGGAACGCTTCGTGCGTGAGTATCAGGAAACGGAGCAAAAGAGCGATTTTGAGGTTCCCTGTGTCTGCCTGAGACATTTGGAAGCTATTTTGGAGGCAACTGCAGGGCCTGACTTGGCTAAAAGTCTGATATCGCATTCGGTGGCGGTACTGCAACGCATCGCCGAAAACTTGGAGCGATATGCGCTGCGGCATGGGGGTTTACACATGGAGCTGGTGACCAAGGAAGAGTTGGAGGCTCCGGAGAAAGGCTTGGGCCTATTGGTAGGGCAGCCAAACGTCCGACCGCTGGGATACTTCTAAGGCCTAAGAAGCAGAAACAACGAGCAGGGAAGCATTGACTGAGGCTTGATTCCGCGAGAAGATACTTAGTGTTACGGGTGTTGGAGTTCGCCCTAATCCGCCCCCCCAATGTGGGCAGATGACTCCTACGAGGGTTTCGACCTGGGAGGATGTTGTCTGCTCGATTCTCAGACACCCTAAGCAGTCGAGTCCCTCAGGACGGAAATCTATGCGAAGACGCGGTGAGCCGTGATCGCTGATTTCGCAGATTTTGAGGGCGGCTGAGATGAACTCAGAAACAAATGGATTTCGTGAACGCCTGAATCCAAACCAAGCCAATCGGTTGCGCATCACTTGCCAGTATATTGACAAGCTGCTTGGAGAGATCGAAGATGTTTTGAATAGCACTACTTCCGCTTCCAAGAGTGCTTTTCCGCGTTATTCCGCAGATATCGCCCCCGCACAGCGCCGCACTATCGAAGACTACGTCGCAAGGGTGCGGGCCCAGCTTATCCGCATTCTCGATGGTCAAGGCATCGTCCGGGAGAAGCCGTCGATTCCTGCCTCAAGGGCGATTCACGTAACGCTTGGCGCGATCGATATTGCCGCCGAGGAACTCAAGCCGGGCTACATGCGCGGTTACGGTAACCTGCCGGACAGTATAGCGACGGAACTAAACGGCATCGCCGGCGAGTTAATGAGCCTGATTAACCGTTTTGACCTGTATCTCGCCGAAGGGGTGGGTCAGGACCTGAAAGCCCGTCTTGCGCAATTAGAGCAAGCCGGCAACGACCTGCAGCTTCTTGGAAAGATCGAAAGTACGGTTCGGGAGCGAGGCCTCGTGGAATTCCGGCCGGCGATCGCTGCGATTCTGGATCGTGCAGAAGATCGCAGCTTCGAAATTGCTGTTTTCGGTCGCGTGAGTTCGGGTAAGTCCTCGTTGCTGAATGCGATTCTCGGCACGGACGTGCTGCCGGTCGGAGTGACGCCGATTACCGCGGTTCCAATGCGTATCACCCATGCAGAGACACCATTCCTGACGGTCTCGTTTTCGGAAGCTCCTACGAAAAAGCTTGAGCTTTCGCATTTGAGAGAATTCGCAACCGAACAGGAAAACCCCGGAAACAGGAAGCACGTCAGGCGTCTTGTGGTTGCTCTTTCGTCTGCGAGACTTAAGGGCGGGGTCGGATTCGTGGATACCCCCGGTCTGGGCTCCCTGGCGACGAGCGGCGCCGCAGAAACCCTTGCGTATCTCCCGAAATGTGACCTTGGTGTGGTCCTCATTGACGCCGGTTCTACTCTCACGACAGACGATCTTCAAACCATCATCGCCCTGCAGCAGGCAGCGATTCCCGTCAACGTGCTTCTGAGCAAAGCCGATGTGCTTGGGGCGGACGACCGCGCTCGCATCACTAGCTATGTGAAAAAGCATGTTGCATCCGAGTGCAACTTGGATTTGCAGGTTCACCCAGTCAGCGTGCTGCCCTCGTGCAAGGAGATGCTTGATGAATGGTTTGAAAACCAGATTGTTCCTCTTTATGCGCGGTCGCAGGAATTGCGCGTTGCCTCCCTGCGGAGAAAAATCGGGGCCCTGCGCGATTCGGTTGTGAACGCGCTCGAAGCGCGGCTGAGGAAAAAGGGGCCAGCATCGGCTGAGTCGAAAGATCGGGCTCGTGCAGCCGAGGATCTTCTCCGAAAAGCAACCGGGCAAATTGAAGAGACGCGCTCGCTTTGTAACAGACTGGTTCAGGAAGCGGGCGCTAGTCTGCCCGAAGCAATTGAAAAGGCAGCCAAGCGGTTGCTGGACTCGTGGTCCAAAGGCGCTGACAGCCAGGTTATACCGGAACAGCTGGCCCGGGACGGCATCACGGAATCGGTACAGTTGCAGGTCAGAAAAGCGCAGGTACTGCTGACGGCACTAGCAACCCGGTTGGGGGACGATCTTCGGCAGTGCGCCTCGAGTTTGGGTCTGCCGGATGTTCCCGGCGAAGGCGAATTCCGATCGGTTATCCGTGGGGCTCCGGTCTTTGAAGCCATGACATCTTCTCTTGCCGTTTCTCGTCCGATGATCGCCGGGCTGCTAGGTCGTCGCATGGCGGAGCGCCAACTGGCAGGGCAGATTTCCCGTCAGTTGGAGGAGCGATTCTACACAGCGATGGAAGCCTATTGGGAGCTGGTTCGAACTTGGGCTGATTCGGTGATCGCACAGTTGAGAACCAAATTTGAAACCTACGCTGAGAGCTACCGCGCCCAGGCGGAACAGAGGCTGAGAGAAAGGGAATTCGCCGAAAGCGATCTGGACAATCTGGAAAAGGATCTGGCAGCGCTGAAGGCAAATACGCCGCCGACCGAGGTGCCTCGAGAGTTCGATCCGACCCTCGGTGCCAGCGTGCTGTCAGAGATTTCGAGGAAAGCGTGATCAACATGAAAGGGGAATTAGCAGGATATATCTATGATGAAGTACGTGATCATTGCAGTCGGAGGGGCCATCGGCTCTATGTTGCGCTATTGGGTCGGCGCTTACGTCAGCGGTCGAATGGGCGCCCGCTTTCCTTATGGAACTTTCGTCATCAACGTTACGGCATGTTTCCTGATAGGGCTTGTTATGACGGTTCTTACTGAAAAGACGCAGTGGAGTCCGAATTGGAGGTATCTCATTCCGATCGGCTTTCTCGGCGGATACAGCACTTTTTCTTCATTTGAGTATGAAACTTTTCGTGTTTTCCAAAACAGTGAGCTCTTGGTTGCCGGTTTGAATGTCGTTCTCAGTGTAGGCATTGGGTTCCTCGCGGTATGGCTAGGAGTTGTCACTGGAAAGGCAATCGCATGAAACCAGAGACGGAAACTGAGCGACTTCCTATTACGACTATTGTTACGCGCACTTCTTGTCCAATCTGCGTTGCTCTTCGGGAATTTCAAAATAGCTGGGCTAAACACCTACTGCCCAGAGAGTGCCGCCAGTTTTGTAACACTCATGCCTGGGTGGTGGCTAACTCTGCTCCCGCGGAATCGGCTGCAACGATTTTTCTGAGGGCCATCCGAGATCACGAGTGGAAACCTGGACGGCCCTCACCGGAACACTGTGATTTTTGCAAGCGAATGAATGAAGAAAAGGAAGCACGGCTCAACGAGTTTGTAAAGGGTTTGCAGGATGAGAAGCTGCGTAAGTGGCTGCATGATTATGGGATGGTGTGTTCCCGCCACGGCCGAGAGGTGGTCGCGAAATTGCCGGAGAATCTGCGAGACAGCATGCAGGAACTCATGGCAAGAAGCAGTAATGAGATGGCGGAGACGCTAAGAAATTTTCTACAACGAGGGAAGAAAGGCAATCACTCCGGGGGCGGCATACTTGGCCACGCGGCCGAATTATTGGTTGCTTTGCGTGGCATTGAAATCTAGGGAGGGAAAGAATGCTCAAGGAGGGACCTGCGAAGAAGGTGATCATCTACGTCGGCCAGGAACATCAATACCATGGGCAATCTGTGTATTCAGCGATTCTGAATTTCCTTTTCTTTCATGGAATCTCCGGTGCCAATGTGGTGCGTGGCATTGCTGGTTTTGGTGCCGATCATCACCTACATACGACCAGGATCGAGGTGCTCACGCAAGATCTTCCGATCAAAGTCGAATTCATCGAGACTGCGGAAAAGGTGGAAGAAGTCCTTCCGAAACTGCGCGAGCTCGCAGGCACCGGGCTTATCGAGATCCAGGACACCAGGGTCATCAAACCGGCAGAAGCGTCGAAGAAAGAAGAGCAAGAACATTTGCCGTCCCTAAAACGCCAAGGTAAAGCCAAACTTATGAGGATTTACATCGGCGAGAACGACAAATGGCGCGGCAAGCCCTTGCATATGGCGTTAATCGAGAGTATGCGTGCGAACGACATCGCCGGCGCGACCGTGTACCAGGGCGTCCTTGGATATGGCGCGAACCGACGAATCCACAAGGATTCGGCCTTGCACCTGTCCCATGACCGGCCGGTCATGCTGTCTGTAGTGGAAACGGAAGAAAAGCTCCAAACCTTTTTCCCCGTCCTCGATGAAATGATTCAGCAAGGACTCATCGTTCTGTCCGACGTTGACATCATTAAGTACACCCACAATTTTGCGGTCGTCGAACGTCGAAAGGAAGCCCGGTCATGAAGCTTTCAGGAAAAGCAAAAATGCTGCGCATCCACTTCGGAGAGAACGACAAGTGGAACAATAAGCCGTTGTATCGGGCGATTGTCGAGAAATGCCGGGAACTGGACATCGCGGGAGCCACCGTATTGCGCGGCATCGAGGGATATGGCGCAAGCACGCTTATCCGGAAAGCTCATCGACTTTCGTTCTCCCATGATGCGCCAGTCATGGTCAGCGTGATCGACTCCGAGGAGAAGATCCAAAAGCTTCTTCCCTTTCTTGACGGTGTAGTTGATGAAGGGTTGATCGCTATGTCCGAGGTTGAGGTCATCAAGTACGTGCACCAAGAAGGTGTTCGTTCTCAATAACGAATCGCACTGGGTACGCAAGGTCCGTTTAACTGGCAGAAGCTCTTTGAGACAAGAGAAAACGTCCGTGGAACGACTGATTGGCCGTGAGGCCGAAATCCGCCTTTTGCGGAGAGCCATCCGCGACCGTCAAAGCCGCCTCATTTGGGGTCCCGCAGACTCCGGTAAGACTTCGCTCATCCAGAACGTACTTGTCGGGCTTCCTGAAGCAGAGCGCAGGAGCTGCGTATGCTCGGTAGGCGCAACAAGCCGGAGGGGCCTGGTGGAGCACTTGATTCAGGGTCTCTACCTAGCAGGCGATCCGCTTGTGCAAAGGAAAGTTCATGCGGACCACGATACGCAGGAGACTCTCATCAAGTGGATCGGCCGGCAGACCCTGCTTCGGATAAGAGGGATACTGTTTACAGCGGCAGCGCAAGGTACATATCGATTTTTCGTGGATGATTTGCCATTGGCATCGCGTTCTATGGCCCAGCTATTGAAGGAAATTCTGTATCGAACTCACACACCCTTATATCTGACGGGACGTGGTTACACGCAAAGTGAAATTGGATACGCGTGGAGCCTGTATTGGACTGATGAGTATCGCATCCGCCTCGGTCCGCTACCGGAGTTGTGTGCTCGCGAACTGTTGGAAATTTGTATTCAGAAATTTGGATTGAGTTCGCTCGATCTGGAAGGTTTTCGCGAAGAGGTGTTGCATTTAAGCGCGCATCTACCGGGATCGATTGTGAAGATGTGCGAGCTCGCCTCGGAGCCGCGCTATCACTACGGAGACCAAGTGAAAGTCAGGCTGGTTCACTTGGATTATCTGCTGCAAGGCAGCAGATTTTTGGCTCGGTGTTTCTCGGGACACACAGCATGAGCAGAACGGAGATGGATCGAGACGGCGCCGTGCAGGAAGCCCGAGCGGAATTCCCTCTCCTGCGTCTTGCGGAACTGGCCGAAGAACTAGGCTCGGAACGGGTTCGTGAAGAAGCCGCCGCGCTCGCGCAGCGGGCTCGCGAAGGGAGATTCTATGTTGCATGTCTGGGCCAGTTCAAGCGGGGAAAGTCTACGCTTCTAAACGCTTTGCTGGGCGACCGAATGTTGCCTGCCGGGGTCTTGCCGCTGACCACGGTGCCCACGGTTGTGCGCCTCGGTGGTTCGAGAGGAGCACGCGTCCGTTTCCGAGGTGGAAAGTGGACTACGATTCGCCCGGAGGATCTTCCGCAATTTGTGTCCGAGGAATTGAATCCTGAGAACAAAAAGGGCGTCGTTGGGGTCGAAGTATTTTCACCCAATGCCCTTCTAGCGCAGGGCATGTGCCTTGTTGACACCCCAGGGCTAGGATCGGTTTTTGAAGGAAACACAACGGCAACGCAGGCATTCGTCCCTCATATTGATGCCGCAATCGTTGTGGTTGGGGCTGATCCGCCAATTTCTGGTGAGGAGGTGGCCCTGCTTAAGAAAGTAGGTAAACAAGTTCGCGACCTTCTCATCGTGATGAACAAAGCGGACCGCACCACCGAGGAAGAGCGTCGCGCTGCAAGATCGTTTACTGCGAAGATGGTTGAACAGAATTTGGGTCGGTCGATTGGTCCGATTTACGAAGTCAGCGCCGAAGAACGCCTCACGGGCCGAGGCCCGGAGCGCGACTGGGGACGTTTGGTTGCCGCACTCGAGAAATTAGTTCGAGAGTCGGGGCGCGACCTCGTTCGATCGGCTGCAGGGCGAGGTTTCACGCGACTCAGGGAGGAGCTTCTCGCGATCATTTCCGAAGAGAGGGAAGCTCTATTGCGGCCAATCGAAGAATCTGAATTGCGGATTCGAAATTTGCGCCAGACCATTTCCGAGGCGGAGCGTTCGCTTCGGGACATTAGTTACCTCTTTATGGCCGAAGAACATCACCTTTCGGACATGTTCCTGAAGCAGAGGAAGGAGTTTCTTGCTGCCACTACGCCGAAGCTGAACGAAGACTTTGAGAAGGGGTTAAAGACTCTGCCGCACCACTACGGCCCGAAGTTCCGCAGAGACGCCTTTCGTCTGGGCCAAGTTCTCGCGGAACGATATGTGCGGCCCTGGCTGGAGAGCGAACAGGCAGCCGCCGAACAAGAATATCGAAAGGTGGCAGCCCGCTTTGTGAGCATTGGCAACGATTTTCTGACTAGGTTAGCTGCGTCAGGAGTGCCGGAATTCACGCGTATGCCCAGCGCGCTCGATTTTGAGGGAGGTTTTCGTGTTCGTTCGCGTTTCACCTTCGAGCAGTTGCTTCGCGTGGCCTTGCCGTCTTCCCCATTACGTTACCTGGCGGATGTGTTTTGGGGATTTATCCAAGCCTATGCGGTGATTGAGAAACAAGCTTGGGAGTTCCTCTCTCATTTGATGGAAATGAACAGCACGCGAGTTCAATCGGACGTGGTGAATCGCATTCAGGAAAGCCGTGGACAATTGGAGGTCGAAATCCGAAAACTTCTTCATGAGGTGACGCGGGTCGCCGAACGTGCGCTCGATCGAGCTAGAATTGCTAAGTCCGAAGGAGCGCCTGCGGTTGAAGCGGCTCTTCTGCGTTTGGACCGAGCCGGGCGCGCCCTCCGCAGTCTTCACGAGCCAAATGAAAGAAGTGCAGCAATTCCGCCAGACGGATGGCCGATACGGCAAGGAGAAACCGCTTGACTCACCCTTGGCACGATTTGGAACCTGATGATCGCGCTCCGGAGGAATTCTACGGCAGCGTGACTGAGATTCCGCTGGGATCGAAGACCAAGTGTAAACTTAACAAGCTGACCAGCCTTATCAAACCAAGCCGTGTGTTGGGCTCGGCCCGCGACTATCCCACGAATTTTATTCCACAAACCCTGGAAAAAATGGCGAGCCTTTGAGCGTCCTCGTATTGTGCCAAGGGACTCTGACCCCGTTCACGTCGGTCCACGTCCGAACGCTGGGTTTTGATGACCACGATGGACTCAGGTGCGCTGGAACACCACGGTCGTTGCCGTCGCAACGAAAGATCCGGAGTTTGCTGCGTACAAAGGTGCCTCGGAAGCACCTACGTACTATGGGCTGCAGCAGCAGTTTTTCGAGGGACACGAGCAACCGAGACGCGAGGCTGTCACAGTGAAGGAGATCGGACCCGCGAGATCCGCATACGCGATTATTCTAGCAGCTCTCGCAGGATACGCGACGAAGTTCGTGGATGGGTCGTGTGAGTCGCCAGTACAGGTATGGTGTGAAAATTTAGTTGCCTGAAATGAAAGGAGCCATCCATGCCAAGTGCTGTTCCAGAACTCGACCGGCCAGTTCCTCAGAGGTCGCCCTCTACCCACACCTTTACGTCTGAATCCGTATCGGAGGGGCATCCTGACAAGGTTTGCGATTATATCGCTGATTCCATTCTGGATGCATACATTGCAGCGGATCCGCACTCGCGCGTGGCATGTG
>JASHRL010000263.1 GCA_030037355.1 Candidatus Acidiferrales bacterium
TGAGCAGAATGAAAAACGTGTCGGGGTCGGCGATGAAGTCGAGGAATTTTTCGCGCCCGCTCATTTCGTGGAGTTCGACGACAGGATTCGAGAGATCGAGAGTTTGCTTTGTGCCGTCGAGGCGCGTAATGGTGCGGCCATTCAGTTCAGCAAGAAGCGCCTGAGTATTGGGCGCGACGACGTCGATGAGTTTTCCATTGAGCGCTTCCTCTTCGCTGAAAGCCTTCGCATCGGTGACGGCCGTAGCGGCGAGCGTCACGTTGCGTCCGCGAAGAGCGGCGTAGCTGCGCAGATAGGCAGTCGCCTCGTTCATGATCTTGCGCTCGAGCGTGTCGTCGACCTTGACCGGACTGCCGGCGATTTCCAGCAGAGGCGAAGCAGCGCCTGTGTCGGTGCCCGGCGACATAGCGGCGACATCCGCGGAGATGAGGATGAAAAATCCGGCGGAGGCGGCGCGCGAACCCGAAGGCGAAACATACGTGACGACGGGAACGGAGGAATGAAGGATGGCAGCGATGATCTCGCGCATGGAAGTATCGAGGCCGCCGGGCGTATCCATGGTGATGAGAATCAAACTCGCGTGAGCGCGATTGGCGGCGTCAATGCCGCCGACGATGTATTCGGAAAGAATAGGCTCAATTTCGCCATCAATCTGCAGTTCATAGACGCTTGAAGGCGATGGCGGCGAGGCAGCTTTAGACGTGAATGAGGCGAATAAACCGCAAGGAGACGCGAATAAGGCAAGCGCCGTTGCGACGGTCAAGGCGGGCCATCGCAAAACGCGGAACGACGAAATAAGCTTCCGCTGGAAATAAGCCGCATCGCGAGACGGTGGATTTCTCAGCATCATCTGGCGGGTATTATAGCAGGGAGAGAAGAAGGCAAGCGGAAAGATAAGCCGAGAGCCGAGCCATTCAGCCGACGAACCTGTGACTGAAACTTCTCTAAGAATCAGTGGGGCTTTTCCATCAGTTCCGGGACAGGCTGGAATACGGCCTGCACGCGCGGATCTTTAATCACCGAAGCGAATGACGGATCCGTCTTCGCGGAAGCGATTTTCTTATATCCATCGTCGCGCGACATGGTGAGATAGTGCGCCGCGCGCTCGGCATTCCCCATCTGTGCATACATGCGGGCCAGCAAGAAATAGAAAGAGGCCATGTCTGTGGTGCCACGCGGTTGAATGATGGAGCCGCCGCTGCCGTGTTGAGTCATAACGCCGGGATCGATCTGAATCGCGCGGCGGAACGCATCCAAGGCTTCGGGATATTTTTTCCAGTCGAAATACGCGCAGCCGAGGTTGTAATAAACAGGAGCCATATCGGTGCGCAAGGCCAGCGTCTTCTGATACCAGTCGATGGCGTGAGAGTACTTGTGACGATCATATTCGACGGTGCCGATATTGTTGTAAGCGCTGGCGTACTTCTTGTCGGCCTTGATTGCCTGCTTGAAAATGTGCTCGGCGCGTCCGTCGTTGTGATCGCCTTCATAGGCCATTCCGAGCTTATTGAGGAGCGGAGCGTTATCGGGCTCTTCCTTGACGAGATGCTCGTAGGCAGTGATCGCCTGTGGATACAATTTCTGCGCCATCAAGATATCGGCGCGAAGCTCGGCAGCCTGCTGAGGAGTAAGGTCGCTGCGCACGGCAGAGTCTTTGCTCGTGGAGACTTGCTGAAGAGAGCCAATGGCTAATTCCTGAGCAGCGGCGAGCAAAGGAAGGATACAAAAACAACTGAAAATCACAGCAGGCAGGGTCAGGCGCTTCATGTTCACCCCTCCTCCAGCAAACCTAATCGTCTGGCTGTGGTTTGGCTGGCGGCTTTTTGTTACTTCCAAAGATACCAAAAATCTTGTCCAGCAAACTCTTTTTATTTTGCGGAGGTGCAGCAGTCGTTGGCGCACCCGATGCGGGAGTCTGCGGAGCAGACGGCGCAGCCTTCGGAGCAACAGCAGCACCTTTGCCGGGCTCTGTTGTCGTTTGCGAGCCCGGAGGAGGAGGATTCGATGGCTTGCCAAAAAGATGGGAGAGCCACGACACGGGGGGCGCATCCGAAATACCTCCCGCCCCATGATCGGGACAGAATGCGGTTGGTTCCGTTCCGGCGATATAGACCTCGTTGACTGTGCTGGGGCAGTTCGCCGTGGCCAGATCGCCTGACTCCGGATCCACAGTGACATTTACGAGGCCCTGCGGCTCGGGAAACTCCTGCATGTTCTGGTAGGCAGGCAAAGCCACGGCACGTTTCATGAATTCAGCCCACACAGGAGCAGCGGAGTTCGAACCGGAAAGGCCGAGATCACGGTCGTCGTCGTATCCCACCCAGACGACGCAGAGAAGATTCGTAGTGTAGCCGGCAAACCAGCCGTCTTTCGAAGTACCGGTCTTCCCGGCAGCGGGAGCGTCAAAACCAAGCGTGCGGACGCGGTATCCCGTGCCGTGGTTGATGACATCCTCAAGAATATTCGTGACCAGATACGCGACGCGCGGGTCGAGGACGGCCTTAGTCTGCGGGATGGATCTTTGGAGAATGGAGCCATCCGCACTGACGACTTTGTTCAGAAACCGTGGCTCGGCGCGCACGCCGTTGTCGGCGAAAATCGTGTAGCCGGCGGCGACCTCGAGCGGCGTCATCACATAGGAGCCAAGGGCCATGGCGGGCGTGGCCTGAATGCCGGGGTCCAGTCCCAACTGCTGCGTAAAATCCTTCACGCGGTCGTAACCGATCATCTCCGCGAATTTCACCGTGGCAACGTTGAGGGAATGCGTGAGCGCTTCGCGAGCGGTGACTGTACCGTAGAACTGGCCTTCGTCGTTGTTCGGCGTGTAGTCGTTGCCGTCGAAGGTGAACGTCGTCGGTTCATCGACGACGGTGGTTTCCGCCGTGACGACCGGCTGGAGGCCCGCGATAGAGTTATCGAAGGCAGCGGCGTAAACGAAGGGTTTGAATGACGAGCCGGGCTGGCGGCGAGCGAGAGCGTGATTGAGCTGGCTCTCGCCATAGTCACGGCCGCCGACTAATGCGAGGATGGCGCCGTTACGGGGGTCGAGGGCGATAAGCGCCACCTGCGGCTTGGCGACGGTGAGGCCTTTGCGCTTCTCGAGCGCGTAGCGGTGAGCGAGAGCGTCGTCAACATCCTTCATGCCCACTTGAACCGCTTGCTCGGCGGCGTCCTGAAGGTTCGGATCAAGCGTGGTGTAAATGCGATAGCTCTGCGTGGTCAAATCGGTTTGCGAATACTGGTCGAGGAGCGAATCGCGCACCATGTCGACGAAATAAGGAGCTGTCCGGCTCGAGCCACCGCCGCCGACAAACTTGAGAGTCTCTGCGCGCGCGGCTTTTTCCTGCGCAGGTGTGATGTAGCCGTCGTCGACCATCTGGCGAAGAACGCGGTCGCGTGCGTCGGCAACACGGTCCGGATGATGTTCGGCGGAGGTATAGCGATTCGGGGAGCGGATGATGCCGGCGAGAAAGGCGCACTGCGCGAGATCGAGATCACGGACGTCGACGCCGAAATAAGCTTCGGCACCCTCGCCGAATCCGCGAATCGCGAAGCTGCCGCGATTGCCGAGGTAGATTTCGTTGGCATAAAGCTCAAGAATGCGCTGCTTGCTGAAGCGATGGTCAAGCTCCAGAGCGACCATCGTTTCCGCGAATTTGCGGCGCCAAGTGCGTTCGGTGGAAAAGAAGAAGCTGCGCGCGACTTGCATGTCGATGGTGCTGGCGCCCTGAGCGCGGGCGTCATGACGAAGGTCAGCGAGGGCAGCGCCGGCGATGCGAATCGGATCGAAGCCGCCATGCTCGAAAAAGCGCTTGTCTTCGGCGGCGAGGAGGGCATGAATCAGCGTGGGCGGCAAGTCTTCATACCGCACGACGCGGCGCTTCTCGCGCGAATCGTCGAATAGATTGGTGAGGAGTTCGGGTTCGATCTGCGCGGAGGTAACTGAGGCGTTATAAGAAAGCAGGCGAATCGCGCTGATTTTGTCGGCGGCAAAATCCACGCGCAGGGGATTTCCTCCTTCAAAATAAGAATCCTCGGTGGGATGGATCTCGACGGAGGATTTGTCCACTTCGAAGCTTCCGGTAGCGCCGCCTCCCTTGGCTTCGGAATAGCCATTGTTGACGAGGTAGCCAGCGAGGCCTTGCGTCGTCATGCTCTCGCCGACGAAGATCTTCTCTGGAGAAGAATAAATGTGGGAAGTATGGCCGAAGACCTGACCGGTAAGGCGCTCGTCGATGAGATAGCTATCGCGAACCCAATAGAATGTAAAAACGCCCGCACCAATCAGCAACAGGCAGAGAGCCGCGCCCAGAAGCGCCAAACCAAAGCGCGAAGTCCAAAAGCCGCGGGCCATGCGAATACGCAAACGTTCCTCCGAAGTCTCGAATCCGGGATCAACTGTCGGAGGCCGGGCGCGTTGCGCGTTGGGCCAGGCGCAACGTTGGCCGAGAGCTCTCCCGGAACTGCTACATACTAAGTTGCTATTCTAAATGGAAGTGTTGTTCGCCTGGGGATGAAAATGCAACTGGAACTGATAAACCTTCAGGTCGATGGGGATGGTGTAGTCCACGGAAATCGTGAGCTGGCCTGAGACGTTGCTGATTTGAATGGCTTTGGGCGAAGCCTGGATGCCAAGGGAATCGAGCTTCTTCTGAACGTCGTCGCGAACCTGATCATCCGTCTTGCGATTTACAGCCGCGAAGGTGGCCTCTTCCTGGAGCGAATCCTGCAATTCGTAGTTGTTGACCAGCGCTGGGACAATTTTTATGGCTGAAAAGATAAAGGCAATAAGGATGACAAGCGCAAGAAAGGCTTTAATTCTGGCCCCGCCTCTTTCGCCGTTTCGTGGCTCACGCAACATAAGCGAATCCCCTGTCCCACAACAAAGTAACGCGCAAAGATCTCACACAGAAATCGTAACACCCGCGCAAGATAGCCGACATGCGGATGCAAGAGGAGTTTCGGGGAAGTTACCTGTACGAAAGGGAAATCCTGCGTTTAGTATGCTTTGGCGAAGATGGCCTGCTCGGCGGCGGAATTGCCACAATAGACGCACTTTCCGGGACCGGCGGTCTGTTCCAGCGGAATGCAGCGCATCGTGGCTTTCGTCTCTTCTTTGATTTTGGCTTCGCACTCCGCGCTGCCGCACCAATGCGAAAGCGCGAAACCCTTCTCGACCGCAGACTTGAACTCGTTGTAGTCCTTCGGCACGACAGTATTGGCTTCGCGGAAGGCTAGCGCACGATCGAAGAGCGATTGCTGAATCTCGTCGAGCATCTTCGCGGCGACAGGCGCGATTCCCTGTTGGGAGACGGAAGTCTTGCCTTCGCGGCCGGGGCGGTCGCGGCGGGCGAGAACAGCATTGCCACTGGCGACGTCTTTAGGACCGAGTTCGATGCGGAGCGGCACGCCGCGCATCTCCCAGTCATTGAATTTGAAGCCGGGGCTCATGCCGTCGCGCTCGTCCATCTTGACGCGAATGTCGGCGGCGATAAGTTCGGCGCGAATTTTGCGAGCGGCTTCGAGGACGGCGTTTTTCTCGTCGTCCGATTTGAAGATGGGAACGATGACGACCTGATATGGCGCGAGGCGAGGCGGGAGAATAAGCCCCTGGTCATCGCCGTGGACCATGACAATCGCGCCCACGAAGCGCGTCGAAAGGCCCCAGGACGTAGTCCAGCAGAACTGGTGTACCCCGTTTTTGTCGAGATACTTGATTTCGAATGCCTTGGCGAAATTCTGGCCTAGATTGTGAGATGTGCCGGATTGCAGCGCTTTGCCATCGCCCATCATGGCTTCGATGGAGTAAGTGATGTCAGCGCCGGCGAATTTTTCAGAATCCGATTTGCGGCCGGGAATGACGGGGATGGCAGCGTCGCGCACGGCGAAATCGGTGTAAATATCGAGCATCTGGCGTGTTTCGGCTTCGGCTTCTTCGAGCGTGGCGTGCGCCGTGTGGCCCTCCTGCCAGAAAAATTCAAGCGTACGGAGGAAGAGCTTTGTGCGCAGCTCCCAGCGCACGACACTGTTCCACTGATTGATGAGCACCGGCAGGTCGCGGTAGGACTGAATCCACTTCGCGTAGGCGTGGCCGATAATGGTTTCCGACGTGGGCCGAATCACGAGCGGCTCTTCGAGTTCTTCCCCGCCGCCTACCGTGACGACGGCGAGTTCCGGCGAAAAACCGGCAACATGGTGCTGCTCTTTATCGATGAAACTGCGCGGAATCAGCAGCGGAAAGGCGGCGTTCATGTGGCCGCTGGCTTTGAAGCGGCGATCCAGGCCGGCAGTGATGTTCTCCCAAAGCGCCCAGCCGTAGGGACGGACAATCATGCAGCCGCGGACCGGCGCGTAATCGGCCATCTCCGCGCGGAGAACGACCTGGTTGTACCACTCCGCAAAATCCTCGGCGCGAGTCGGGAGCTTACGGTCAGCCGTCATGTTCTCTTTCTGTTGCTCATTTTCCGCCGTATTTCTCGGTTCGTTTCGTGCTTAAATTCGGCTCATCTCATCAATCGCGATTACGCACAGTGAGACGGACGTAAACGAGAGAGCACACGAGCGTAGCGGAGGCGTAATGAGTTGTCAACGAAAGCGAAAACGAGCCGGGAAAAGGCTCACTTGCCGATGAATTCGTCGACGATATCGGCGGCGATGGGGATGCGGAAGTTCTCGTGCTGGTAAGCCTTGATCATGCACACAA
>JASHRL010000264.1 GCA_030037355.1 Candidatus Acidiferrales bacterium
ACCGCAATGGTGATGCCCCGCTCGCGCTCTTCCGGCGCGTTGTCGATTGAATCGAACGCCCGGAACTGCACCTTCGGGTTGTGCTTCGACAGCACCTTGGTGATCGCCGCCGTCAGCGTCGTCTTCCCGTGATCGATGTGCCCGATCGTCCCTATGTTTAGGTGCGGCTTGCTCCGCTCGAATTTTTCCTTCGCCATCGTTTCCTACCCTCAGTCGAATTCTTCGCTGCCTTGCGCGTCGCTCGTGATGGAGCGGGGGACGGGATTCGAACCCTGCCTGCGGCAGGCAGGCCGCGGCCATTTTTCTATTCCCCGGCTACGGCCCTCAGAATATCCCGTCCCATACCGCTCTTCAGAAACTTCTCGCGTTCTCGCGCCGTCTCACGCGACTCGCACTGCTCCACATGGATGAGTTTGAACGGCGCACGAGGGGCAGTAGAACGATTGTAGCCTCGATTATGTTCCGCGAGCCGCCGCTTCACATCCGTACTCATGCCGATATACAGCCCTCTATCCCGTTCGCTTCGCAACGCATATACGAACCACATCGAACATCTCCAAGCTCATTGGAGCGGGGGACGGGATTCGAACCCGCGACCATCTGCTTGGAAGGCAGAGACTCTACCCCTGAGTTACCCCCGCCACCTGACCGCAATCCTGGAGCCTGGGACCGGGATTGAACCGGTGACCTCGTCCTTACCAAGGACGCGCTCTACCAACTGAGCTACCCAGGCGTCCACCCGTTCGCTGGTTTTGCTCTTTGCCGCTCCTGCCAACGATTCCTTGGATTTCTTCCAGCCAAATTTTTCGAGATCGAACTGTTTCCCTGTCTTCCGAACTTCCGCGCTCCGGCAAGCATGATGGTGGACGGGGGAGGATTCGAACCTCCGTAGCCCGCAAGGAGCGGCAGATTTACAGTCTGCTGGTTTTAGCCACTCACCCACCCGTCCCGCGAGAACTACGGCGCGTAATCCGCTGGTCCCGGCCGGAGAACCTTCACAACGCAGAAAGGGCTCGTGTCCAGAGACACCAGCCCGTTCGTTTGTAATACGAGGAATCCGACGATTTCCAAAACCAAAATTCCGATCCCTCAAAACTCAGCTGGCGGAGGGATTTGAACCCCCGACCCTCTGATTACAAATCAGATGCTCTACCAACTGAGCTACGCCAGCAGAAGCAAACCTGTCGAAGGTATCACAAGGGCAACAAAATTGCAAGGCCCTGCCGCACCCCGCGCAAGCCATATACCACTATGAACTTTATGTTTTTCTGGCTCGCTAACTTTACACCATTCTCTCTCGATTTTATACTGGAAAATTAACCCATACTCATCCGCATGAAACGCGCCCTCACAATCCTCTTCGTGCTTCTTGCCGCGGCTGCCGCAGGGGCCGCATATCTGTATCTTCGCAGCGAGAAAAGGGAGCGCGCGCTGGCGCTTGGCGACGCGTCGCTGGCCGCTCCGGGCCCCAGCGCCACCGGCAAGGCAGCTGAGGCTGTCCGCGTGTCCGTGGACTTGGTTCATCAATTGCCGCCAGGCGCTACCGCCATCGTCTTCGCGAATGTCATCGCGTTACGAAATTCTCCTCTCGCCGACGAAATTGCGTCGCTCGCGCCTTCTCAGGCGCAGGACCCGGAATACACGAAATTCGTTCGCGACACGGGCTTCGATTATTCACGGGACCTCGATCGCGTGGCCTTAGCTCTGTGGCCTGGGAGTTCACCGACGAGCGTTGTCGCCGTGGCGGAAGGAAGATTTGACACCAGGAAAATCGAGCACTACGCGCTCGCCAATGGCCGCGTGTTGAGCCAGGGCAACTCGAAAATTTATGAGGTGCGCGAGCAAGGTTCCTCGCGCGTAGTGCGCTTTGTCTTTCTTGCGCCGGATGAAATCGCCCTCGCCGACGGCCCGGAGATTTCACACATGCTTGACGCGAACGCAAATCGCCTCGACTCGGCTATGTCGCAGCGAATTGCCAAGACCGCCGGCGCGCCGATTTTTGCCGTCGCACGGACCCAAGACCTCGCCGAAGATCTCGGCATTGATGCGGCCCATGACGCGCAACTCGCCGAGATGCTTCGAAGCATTCAAAATATTTCGATTGCGGGATTACCGGCCGGCCCGGATTTGAAAGTCGCTGCGGCGGCTGAATGCGACTCGACCGTTGATGCCCTCAAACTCTCCACCACGCTCAATGGTCTGCTGCTGATGGGCCGCATGGCTTTGGCAGACTCGCGGACACAGCAGGCGATCGGCCCGCAGTGGCCTGCGCTCGATAAACTGCTCAAGGCCGCCGACATTTCCCACGATAGTCATCTCGTGCACCTTCACGTCCAGATCACGCCCGAAATGCTCCGCGCGGCCGTAGATTCCGCGTCGAAAGAAGCCACGTCGAGGCTCAAATAGAAGAAATCCTGCTCTTAGAAACATCGCGAGGGAAATTCAGAAAAAACGGAAGTGCAGCTTCGCGCGCATCAGTCGCCGCCGCCGGCAATTGCGCCGCCGTCGTCGGCTTGATGCAGATAGCGCCACGGATTCACCGGCGCATTGTTGATGCGAACTTCGAAGTGAAGATGTGGTCCCGTGGCATGTCCGCTGTCGCCTTCGTAAGCGATTACGTCGCCGCGCTTCACGCGCATCCCGACCTGCGCCACATATCCCGAAAGATGCGCATACCACGTCGTGATGCCAAATCCATGATCGATGATTACGACCCGGCCGTACCCTTCCCGATCTCCTGTCCAAACCACCACGCCATCCGCCGCCGCTCGCACGTCATCGCCATAGTGTGAGGCAATATCGAGGCCGGTGTGGAATTCGCCTTCGCCGTCGAACGGGTCCAGTCGCTCGCCGAATCGGCTTGTGATTCTGCCCATCACCGGCCACAGCGAAGGCACGAATGGAGCATTCAGGATGTTATTTCCAGGGAGCAGGCGAACCGTGCCGGTCGAGGCCAGCTCGACAGCAGCGGCATTCTGCTCGAGGAAATTGAACTGGTCGAGCGTCTGTTCGTATGCGGAATTCGACTCGGTTGAGCTGTTCCTCGAACTGAACGGCACTTCTGCAACTGGCGCCAAGCCGTAAGCCACAGCGACCTGGCTCGCGAGAGATTGCAAGGAATTCAGCCTCTGGTTTGCGTCCTTCACCTGGGTTTGCAACTGGTGGTACTGAACCTTCAAGTTGTCCTGATCGCGCTGCAGAGAATTATAAGCGGCCGCCTTCCATAGCATCCGCGAATACGAAGCCGTAGCCACCAGCACTGTAATTCCGCCGACAACGGCAAGAATCCCGAGGAAGTGCAGGACATAGTGCGGTATGTGCAGACGCCGCATCTTTCCGGAGTCCGTGGAAGCAACAAAAAATGTGTAATATTTCTTTCTCATGACTCGAGTTTTAAAGTCCTGAGCTTCTCTTCGCGCTGGACTGGATGACCGCCGGCCCCTCGTGCGGTCTGCGCATGTTCAAAAGCGTTTGAACCGCGAGACTTGGTTCGAAACCGGGCCCGAATATAATTGCGCTACCCAGCCAGAGTCAACCAAAAATTCTCCTTTTGGGACAGGCCGCTCGCTTTCTCGACCGGATCACCTCTATAATCCGGAGACACAATCGTGCCACTGGGAGAAATTATACAACGCGCCATGAGCCCCATTTCAACTGGCCTGATGGACAGGGAAAACATGCTAATTAAAAGACTTACGCGCATCGTCCCTTCCATTCGGGAGGGGCATGGCCAGTTAGCCGTCCCTTTGGGAACCGGCGACGACGCTGCGGTACTGCGCCCCTCAGGAAAGACCGATTGGGTCTTAAGTTGTGATTCCTTCCTCGAAGGCGTTCACTTCATTGATGGCGTTCATCCGCCTGAGTCAGTCGGATACAAGTCTCTTGCGCGAGCGGTGAGCGATCTTGCTGCCATGGGCGCACAACCGCGCTATTTTCTGCTCGCGCTCGCGCTTCCGTCCGCGAAAACCCGCGGATGGCTCGACCAATTCGCTCGTGGGATGGCTCGCGCCGCGCGTGAACTGCAGGTTCGGCTCGTCGGGGGCGACATCTCGAAGACGCAGCGCGTCACAATCGGCATCACCGTGCTGGGAGAAATCGCCCGAGGGAATGCCCTCACTCGTGCGGGAGGGCGAGCAGGAGACCTCCTCTACGTCAGCGGGAAGCTGGGCGCCGCGCAGTTGGGTCTCGAAATCGTTCTTCGTGGTCTGTCCCGTCGACGATCCTTGAAGAAATACCTGCACCCGCATCTCTATCCGCGGATTCCGTTGGAACTCGGCGAGTCTTTGGCGCACCACAAAATACCCAGCGCCATGATGGATATCTCCGATGGGCTTTCGACCGATCTCGCTCGTCTCTGTGCCGCCAGTGGGGCCGGCGCTCGGCTCCGGGCCGCGCAGATTCCCACTGTGAGAGTTCCCGCGCTGTTGGAAAGAAAGGGCGTCACTCCGCTCGAGCTGGCGCTTCACGGCGGCGACGATTACGGCTTGCTTTTCACCGTGCCTCGGAAATCGCTCTCACGCCTTCGCCGTATCCCTTCGGCGATTCCAGTAACTTGCATCGGCAAAATGACCCGGGAGCAAAAAATCGTTCTTGTGCGCGCCGATGGCCGCGCCTCTCCTCTAGTTTCAAAAGGCTGGAATCCGTTCAGCAGATAAGAAACCGGCGCAAAGAAACTGCCGCCGACATGCGTTGAGCGACTTTCAGGAGATCTATCTAATGGTTCGTCGCGCCGTGCAGAGAAGGCGCGCCCGGCGTGATCTGCGGCTTTCCGGTCGCGTCGGGACCGCCGGGCTTCGGCTTGGGCGGTTGCGCGGGCTCTTTGGGAGCTTCTCCTTGTTCGCTCAAATCTGCGGGGGGCGCCGTATCGGGGACGTCAACTTCCTCATGCTGAGTCTTGGCGAGATCTTCGAGCGACTGCACATTGGCAAAATTTTCGACCGGCATTCCTTTGCTCGCCTGTTGCATGAACTCCAGCCAAATGGGCAGCGCGGCGCGCGCGCCGGTTTCCTTCGGGCCGAGCGAAGTTTTCGGATCGTCGTATCCCACCCAGACGCCCGTCGTCATCTGCGGTATGAATCCGATGTACCACGCGTCGGTGAATTCGTTCGTC
>JASHRL010000265.1 GCA_030037355.1 Candidatus Acidiferrales bacterium
ACCGATCACTCTTCTTATGATTACGACATGATTGTCGCCTCCTCGAAACTCGTCGTGGACACGCGCAATGCCACGCGCCGCGTCTCCAAGCATCATGGGAAGGTGGTTCACTGTTAGGTTAGGCTCTTTGCCGCGACTGGGCGATCGCGGGCACAATACGCTTCTTGCATATACTGAATTTTGCAATCCTTCTCGCAACCGTGCATAATTTTTAAGCTTTTGCACATTGGGGAGAAATCGTCTCGTGAATTACCTCGTGACCGGCGGCGCGGGCTTCATCGGCTCGAACATCGTGGACGAACTCGTCCGCCGCGGCCACAGAGTGACCGTCCTCGATGACTTTTCCTCCGGCAAGGAAGAAAATCTCGCGGGCGTACGTGACAAAATTCGGTTGCTGCGCGGCAGCATTTGCGATTTGCAGGCTGCGCAGGAAGCGTGCCGTGGCGCGGACTACGTCTTGCATCTCGCCGCGCGCACGTCTGTTCCTCGCTCTGTCGCGGAGCCTTTGGATACCAACCGCGTCAATATCGACGGCACACTCAACGTTCTGGTGGCCGCGCGCGACGCCGAGGTCCGCCGTTTCGTCTTCGCAGCCTCCTCCTCTGCCTATGGTGAATCGGAAACGCTCCCGAAAGTAGAAACCATGCCTTCCGCGCCCATTTCTCCTTACGGCGTCACGAAACTCGTCGGCGAAATCTACGCGCAGGTTTTCGGTCGTGTTTACGGCCTCGAAAACGTCTCCATTCGCTATTTCAATGTTTTTGGTCCGCGCCAGGACCCCACCTCGCAATATTCCGGCGTCCTCTCGCGCTTCATGCTCGCTGTTCTACAGGGTGTTCCTCCCGTCGTTTTTGGCGATGGCTTCCAGTCGCGCGATTTCACGTATATCGACAATGTCGTGGACATTACTCTGCGCGCCTGCGAGGTTCCCAGCGTTCCCGGCAAAGTGTTCAATGGAGGCACGGGCGAACGGACCACCCTCAATGACGTTCTGAAATTGCTCTCCCAAATTTGTGGCAAACAGGTCGTCGCAAAGTACGACCCGCCGCGCACGGGCGACATTCTCCACTCCCTCGCGGACATCTCTTCCGCGCGAAAACTTCTCGGCTACAATCCCCGCGTCAACTTCGAAGAAGGATTGCGTCTCACCTGGGACTGGTATCGCCACGCCTATGCGTCCGTCTCCGCCAGCGCGCCGGGAACGAGGTAGGTCATCCCGCGTGGCGACATTTTTCATTCATAATTTCGGCTGTCGCGCCACGCAAGCGGATGCTTCCGCCATCGCCTCCGATCTCAAAACGCGCGGATACGCTGCCGCTGAATCCGGCCGCGCCGCCGAATTCGTCGTCCTCAACACTTGCACGGTCACCGCCGCAGCCGACGCGCAAGCTCGTGACGCCATTCGCCGCATTCATCGTGAAAATCCCGGCGCGCGCATCGTTGTCACGGGCTGTTACGCTCAGCGTGCTCCGGAAGAATTGGCCGGGCTCGAAGGCGTCTCTTTCGTCATCGGCAATTCACATCAGTCCGCGCTTTCTTCCATCATCTCTTCTCCCGCGCCGGATCCCGATGCGAATCATGCTCGCGCCGATTTTGTGCCACTTGCACACTTGGCTTCATCGCCGCACGCTGTGCAAATCTTTCGCGGCGAAGCGGCATCAATGAAAGAAATTCTCGTCGCCGCGCCGGATGTCGCAGACGACCGCACGCGCCCCACGCTGAAAATCCAGGATGGTTGCAACCATCGGTGCTCCTACTGTGTGATCCCGCTCGTCCGTGGGCGTAGCCGCAGCCTCGCACCCGCGCGCGTAATCGCTGAAATCCGTCGCTTGCTCGACGCTGGTGCGCGCGAAATCGTCCTGAGCGGTATTGATCTCGGAAGTTATGGGCGCGATCTTTCGCCGCGCGCATCTTTCCAGCAACTGATTCGCCAAATCCTCAGCCAAACTTCGCTCGAGCGCCTGCGCCTCAGCTCCATCGAGCCGATGGATGTCACGCAGGATTTCATCGATCTCATCGCTTCATCCGACCGCATCGCTGCGCATTTTCACATGCCGCTGCAATCCGGTTCCGACCCCATCCTTCGCGCGATGCATCGCTGGTATCGCGCGGCTCATTACGCTCGCCGCGTCGAGTTAATTCGCGAGCGTCTTCCCCATGCCGCCATCGGCGCGGACGTCATCACCGGTTTTCCCGGCGAAACCACAGAAGACCACGCTGCGACGATGCGATTCCTCGAGGAATTGCCCATCAGCTATCTGCACGTATTTTCCTTTTCTCCTCGCCCGGGCACCGAGGCCGCCGCGCTCGGCGCACACGTTTCTCCCTCGGAAATTCATCGCCGTGCGCGCGAATTGCGCGCTCTGGGCCAGCGCAAGCTCGCCGCATTTCGTGCCGCGCAAAATGGCGTCGCGCTTCGCGTGCTCACTTTGGGGCGTCAAGGCGAGGGTTGGACCGAAGCGCTCAGCGGAAATTACTTGAAGCTTCGCGTTCGAGGATTATGGCCGCGCAACGAATGGCTCGATGTGATTTTCAATGATCGCGATTCCGCGCTCGAAGCGATGCCCGCCGAAGTTCTAGCTTTCCAGGATGACTTGCGCGAACGCCAGATTCCCGCTGTGCGTGATTGAAAGCAGGATGCGTTTCGCTCCCAGCCGCGCCGCGTGTTCCGCAGCCGGCCCCGCGAGCGTAAGTCCGGGCTTGCCGCTCGCTTCGTTTTTCACTTCGATGTCCCGCCAGCGCACCCCGCGCCTCCAACCCGTTCCGAGCGCCTTCATCGCCGCTTCCTTGGCCGCAAATCGCGCGGCGTAGCGTTCGAATTTCGCTTTGTGCCGTTCGCAGTATGCAATTTCCACCGGCGTGAACACGCGATCGAGAAACGCCTGCCCGTGCCGCGCGATGGCCTCCTCCACGCGGTTGATCTCCGCAATATCTGCGCCGATGCCGACGATCATTTCTGAGTTTTCACCTGAGTCCGCGCCCAAAACAAAAATGCTCCACGGTTCGCCGAACCGCGTGCGAGCATTATAATGTCAAACGTCACAAAACTGCGGAGTTCATCGTGCCGACTGCTCGCATCGCCAAAAGAGAACCGCCGAAACCCGCCGGCCATCGCTTGTCCGCGCTGGATAAGCACTGGAAGCTTCGTCGTGCTGCGGGGCTTCAGATTCTCGAAGCCATCCCGCTCAAAAAATTCAACTGGCTCGTCCACGGCTTTAGCACCTGTCCGGGCGGCATCAGCGACCTCGAGAGATCCTCCAGCGGCCGCGCGAAAAAAGAATCTGTGCTCAATCTTGGCTTCACGGACTGGGACCGTCGCGAATCCGTCGCAGAAAATCGCCGCCGCTTCGCCAAAGCCCTCGGCGCGAAATCCTCGGCACTCACCACCCTCCGTCAGATTCATTCCGATGTCGTGCGCATCGTCGGTTCTGCTCCGTCGAATGTCTGTCAGGGAGACGCGCTCGCCACGCGCGCGCCACGCCTCTTGCTCAGCGTTCAAACCGCCGATTGCATTCCGATTTTGCTCGTCGACCCGCGCAATCGCGCTGTCGCTGCCGTCCACGCTGGTTGGCGCGGCACGCTCGCCCGTATCGCGGCGAAAACCATCGGCCGCATGCAGATGGAATTCGGCACGCGCCCTGCGGACGTTCTCGCCGCGCTGGGCCCGGGAATCGGCCGCTGCTGCTACGAAGTCGGTCCCGAAGTCGTCAAAGAGTTCGCCGCGCAATTTCCGCACGCGCGCGATTGGTTCGATGGCCCTTTCGACGCGCTCGCTTCCAGCGAAGATCCGAATCCTCTTCCGTGGCTCACGATGATGCCGCCGGGGCACGAGCCTCCTCCCCCGCGATGCCATCTCGATTTGCACGCCGCGAATTCCGCGATCCTCGCCACCGCTGGTGTCGCGCCCAAAAATATCTTCGTCTCCGATCTCTGCACTTTTTGCCGCCCCGATCTCTTCTTCAGCTACCGCCGCGAAGCTCGGACCGGCCGCATGATGGCCGCCATCGGAATCACCTAGTTGCAGTTGTCCCTTGTTGCTTTGCACGAACGCTGCCCCTTTTTCATTGACAGTTATACCGTATTAGTGTACTAATACAGTGTGCTCATTCATGTGAACGCCTCTTCCGGCGTGCCGATTTACGTCCAGATTGAAATGCAAGTGAAGAACGCGGTCGCGGCAGGTGCCGTGAAGAAGGGGGAAGCGTTGCCGTCTGTGCGCAAGCTGGCGCTCGAGCTCGGGGTTAATCCGAACACTGTAGCGAGGGCCTATCAGGAATTGGAACGCGAAGGAGTGATCGGGACGGTTCCGGGCGGCGGAACTTACGTCGCGGGACACACGCCGCGATTCTTAAAATCAGAGAAATTGCGGCGGCTGCAGCCATACGCGCAGCAAATTGCAGTGGAAGGGACGCAACTAGGACTGAACGACAAAGAAATTATGGAGATGGTCCAGGAAGAACTGGAGAAATTAGGAGTATACCAATGAGCGAGACGGCAATCGCCACGACGAACCTGACAAAAACCTACGGTGACATCCGCGCAGTGTCCGAGTTGAATTTGTGCGTGCCGCGACGTGCAATCTATGGATTTCTGGGTCGCAACGGTGCGGGGAAAAGCACGACGATCAAAATGGTTTTAGGTCTGGCGCAGCCGACATCAGGTTCGGCTCGCGTGCTCGGAATGGAGGCAGGCAAGGAACGCGTGGCGATTTTCGAGCGAACAGCATTCGTGAGCGAGAAAAAGACGCTGTATCCGTTGCTAACTGCGGCAGAACTCGTGCGGTTCAGCCGCGGATTCTATCCCACATGGTCCGATGAAGCGGTTCAAAAGTGCGCGCGGCGGCTGGAAATCCCGATGAAACAGAGATTCGACAAGCTTTCAAACGGGAATCGAACAAAGGTATTTCTGATGCTGGCGCTTTCGCAGCGTGCGGATCTTTTGATCCTGGACGAGCCGACGACGGCGCTCGATCCGGTAACGGCAGAGGAATTTCTGCGCATGCTGGCAGAGGATGCCCTGGATCGAGGTTCTACGATTTTTTTCTCATCGCATCAACTCGAAGAGTTGGAACGGATCGCAGAGTACGTGGGCGTAATGGATCACGGAAAGTTGCTCTTGCAGGCGCGTTTGGATGACATCAAGAACGATTTTCGGCTGATCACTGCGTCAGGAAGCGGGCTGCCAGTAGAAAAAACGCCACAGATTGTGTCCGTGGAAGTGGACGGAGATTCTTGCCGGTATTTCGTAACGAACGACGCGGAGGGCTTTGCGACGGAACTCAAGCGGAATGGAGCAACAGTTACCGAGAGCATTCCACTGAGTCTCCGCGAAAGTTTCTTGCAGCTCGTGAGAAAGGAATAGCCATGTACGCCTGGAAATGCTGGCGTGACACCCGTTGGTTTTTCGTTGTCTTCTTAGGAATCGCCGCGTTGCCGATGCCCCTGACGGCCTTCGCGAGCCACGGCGGCACAGCGATTCTGGACGCCGGCTCCCTCGCTTGCCAGAACTCGTTCGTAATGCTCGTCTCGGCCGTGGCCTATGCGCTAGCGACGATCTGCGCGATTCAGGAGTTTACGGAAAAAACCGCGCACTTCCTCTTCACCAAGCCGCGCAGTCGCGGCTACTTTGTCTGGGTCAGTTGGGCGGTTGGCTTCACGGAATTGTTGATCTTTGCAGCCGTGAACCTCCTGGTTGGATGGCGCGTGCTCGCTCACTATGGCGTCAGCGCGTTCACAAACGCGACAGGCCAGAGCTGGAGCGCCGTCTCGCCTCGAAATTTTGCCGAAGGAGCCGTCTACGCTTGCTTTGCATACGCTCTCACTTTCGCGCTCGCGGCAATCTTGCGGAACGGCTTATGGGGACTTGGGGCAAGCCTTGGACTGATGGCGGGCATGATCGGCGTGGCAGCTGGAATCCAGATGCGCTGGAAGATTGATTTGCCGCTTCCACCGCAGCAGATCGGACACTTGCCACTCGCATTTAGCGAGTGTATTTGGCTGACTCTTGCGCTGCTTTTCATTTTCGCCGCGCAGCTCGTGTTGGAACGCTATGAACTGTAACGACGACGAACGCCGGATGCCGCAGTTCCAGTGGCTCTCTCTCATCTTGCTCGTCTTTCTGGCGGGTTCTGTTATTTCCCAGACGCCGTGGAGAGATCGATCGCCGCACCGCGTCAGTTTTGTCGCCGTGGAGAAGGGCGTCAAGTTAGAAGTGCTCAATTGGGGCGGCCACGGCAGGCCAGTCGTGCTGTTGGCAGGAGGCGGGGACACAGCCCACATCTTCGACGA
Organism: Candidatus Acidiferrales bacterium; assembly: GCA_030037355.1. GTDB lineage: Bacteria > Acidobacteriota > Terriglobia > Acidiferrales > UBA7541 > DAHUXN01. The sequence continues at coordinate 6,288 of JASHRL010000265.1, forward strand.
CTTCGCGCCCAAGCTGACGAGCCACTACCACGTGTACGGCATTACGCGGCGCGGATTCGGAGCTTCGGGATATGCGGCCCCGGACAACGCAGCTGATCGCATGGGAGAAGATGTACTTTCCGTAATTGATTCACTGCATCTGCCGCGACCGGTGCTAATCGGTCATTCCATCGCGGGCGTGGAACTAAGTTGGATGGCGAATCATCATCCCGAGCGTGTTGCAGGCTTGATTTACCTCGACGCAGGATATTTTTATGCGTTCGATAACGGTAAGGGTGCGGATCCGACGAACACTCAGGCGCCGCATGCGCCGCCTCCCCAGCCTCCGCTGCCGAATAAGTCAGATTTAGCGAGCTTCAGCGCGCTGGCGAAGTATGCTGAGCGTGTGAACGGATTTCTATTCCCCGAGGCGGAACTGCGGCAATCCTTCGAGATGAACCCCGATGGCACGGTCGGCGCAGAGCGTCACTTCCCTGGCGATGCGATGTTCACGAAACTCCAAACGGGCGCACCAAAATATACGGCGATTCCTGTGCCTGCATTATTTATTTTTGCCAACCCGCACAGCTTAGGTCCTTTGCTTGAACACAGCACAGACGCGTCTGTGCGATCTGCGGCAAAAGCCTATTCCGCAGGGCAGGAGTCACTGACCGAAAAGCAAGTGAATGCGGTCAAAAACGGCGTCCCCGCAGCGTGTGTGGTTATCATCCCCAATGCCAACCACTATGTCTTTTTGTCGAACGAAGCGGAGGTGCTACGCGAAATACGGGCGTTCATCTCCAAACTGCGGTAAGAAGCTCACGCTCTCGCCGCGCTCTCCACCAGCGCCAGTTGCCCGCACGCCGCCATCACGTCTTGTCCGCGCGAATAGCGCACAAAAACCAAATGTCCTTTGTCCGCCAGAATTTTGCGAAATTCCTCGATGCGCGCAGCCTCCGGCGGCCGGTACGGCAATTCCCCCGGATTCCACGGGATCAGATTCACTTTCGCGCGCAGCGGCGCGACAAGTTTCGCCAGCCGCCGCGCATCTTCCGGCGTATCGTTGAATCCGCCGAGCAGCACATACTCGAACGTCAATCGCTCCCACGGCCGCAGCGGATATTTCCGGCACGCTTCGAGCAAATCCCTAATCGGATATTTGCGATTGATCGGCATGATGGCGCTGCGCTTTTCGTCGCTCGCCGCGTTCAACGAAATCGCCAGCTTTGGCCGCACTTTTTCCGCACCGAGCCGCTCGATCCCCGGAATGATTCCGCTCGTCGAAAGCGTGACGTGCTTCGGCGAAATCGCTAATCCTTTCGCGTCCAGCAGAATTCTCAGCGCCGCCATCACCGCCTCGTAATTCAGCAGCGGCTCGCCCTGCCCCATCAGCACCACGTTTGTCTGCGGCTTGAGCGCGTCGCGATTTTCCGCGAGCGCAACCAGAACCTGTCCCAGAATTTCTCCCGTCGTCAAATTCCGTATCAAGCCGAGCGTCGCCGTAAGGCAAAACTGGCAATTCACTGCGCAGCCCGCCTGCGTCGAAATGCAAATCGTCTGCCGTTTTTCCTCCGGCATGAAAACAGTTTCGATCGTCGCCGCTTTCCCCTCGCTCGAATCCGTCAGCCGCAGCACATACCGCGTCGTGCCGTCCGCCGATCGGTACGCGCGCGTAATCGCCGGCAATCGCACTTCCGCAATCTCCGTGAGCTTCGTGCGAAACGCTGCCGGAAGCGCCGTCATCTCTGCGATTTCGCTCTTGCGCTCTGCATAAAGCGCGCCGTAAATCTGCGCCCCGCGATACGACGGCTCTCCCAGCGACACGGCGAGCTCGCGCAATTCCTCGCTCGATTTGCCGAGCAGATTAAGGCGCTGCGATTGCGTCGAATTGTTCTTGGATTCAGCCACGCTGCGTCTCTTTTTCTCAATGATATCACGCCGTCAGAACGCGATATCTTTGGCGCTCACCGCCGCGCACGTTATACTTGTCTTAGGCTTGCTCGGTGCGCTTCCGTCTATCCGCAGAAAATCCGAGCGGTTTCCGAAGAGCAATTCCGCTGTCGTCGTGACACAATACAAAGATTGGCATGAGCCGGTTTCCCCGGCCGAGTGTTCTGAAGCCATGATTCAGAAACGACCATTGAGAAATTATGCCCAGTGAAGCTGGCAGCATCGAAAAAACGACTCTACCGAACGGCCTCCTTGTCGTCACCGAAACGATGCCGCACGTTCGCTCCGTCTCCGCCGGCATTTGGATTCGCGAGGGCTCGCGCCGCGAGCCGCATGACCTCAGCGGCATTTCCCATTTTCTCGAGCACATGGTCTTCAAGGGTACATCGCGCCGCACCGCCGAAGACATCGCCCGCGAAGTCGATCGCGTTGGCGGCATGGTCGACGCCTTCACCGCCAAGGAAATGGTCTGTTTCAATACGCGCGTCCTCGACGAGCATCTTCCCATCGCCTTCGACGTTCTCGCCGACATGGTGCTCGATCCGCGGTTCCCCGAGGACGAAATCGCCCGCGAGCAATCCGTCGTGCTCGAGGAAATCCGCATGGTCGAGGACAATCCCGAAGACCTCGTCCACGAAATTTTCTCCAAGAATCTTTGGGGACATCACCCGCTCGGCCGGCCTATCCTCGGAACTTCCGACACAGTCCCAAAATTTGATCGCGATGTCATCCAATCCTGGTTTCGCCAGTGCTACACGCCGGAAAACATGATCATCACCGCCGCAGGCAACATTTCCCATGCGCAAATGCTCGATTTGATTGCGCCGCGTTTTGCTGGTCGCGCTTCATCGAGCAATGGCCATGCCGCCGCGCCCGCGGCCCCTGTCCCGCGCGCGGAGATCGTTTCGCGCTCCAAAAGCGAATTGGAGCAGGTGCATCTCTGCCTCGGCGTCCCCGCTTATTCCATGACGCATTCCAAGCGATACGCCGCCATGGTGCTCAATAATCTTCTCGGCAGCGGAATGTCTTCGCGCCTTTTTCAAAATATCCGTGAAAAGCAGGGCCTCGCCTATGCCGTTTTCAGCGACGCGAATCATTATCGCGATGCCGGCAT
>JASHRL010000266.1 GCA_030037355.1 Candidatus Acidiferrales bacterium
CCCCCAGCCGAAAACACCGAGGCCATTGACCATGGTCGTGTGTGAATCCGTGCCCACGAGAGAATCGGGATACGCCCATTGCTTACCGTCCTCTTCGCGACGGAACACAACGCGCGACAAATACTCAAGATTCACCTGGTGGCAAATTCCAGTGTCCGGCGGCACGACTTTGAAATTTCGGAAGCTGTTTTGTCCCCAGCGCAAAAACGCATAGCGTTCCACGTTGCGCATGAATTCCAATTCCGAATTGAACGCGAAGGATTGCGGCGTGCCGAACTGATCGACTTGCACGGAGTGGTCGATCACAAGTTCCGCAGGAAAGAGCGGATTGATTTTCCTGGCATCGCCGCGCAGCTCGCTCATGGCCTGGCGCATCGCCGCAAGATCCACAATGGCCGGCACGCCAGTGAAGTCCTGGAGCAGCACACGCGCAGGGAGAAAGGAAATTTCCTTGGACGGCTCGGCGTGCGGCTCCCAATTTGCGAGCGCCGCGATATCCTCCGCATGAACGAATTGACCGTCTTCCTGGCGCAGCAGATTTTCGAGCAGAATTTTCAGCGAAAACGGAAGGCGCGAGACTTTTCCCTTGCCTGTGCGTTCCAGAGTTTCCAGGCGAAAAATTTCGAAGGATTCATTTGCGACTTTGAGCGTAGAGCGTGTGTTGAAAGAATTCTTGGGCGCGGCGACCATGGTGGAACCTCTGCTCCTCTCTGAAGTTCTCTATGATAACGCAATCATTCGCTCGCGCTTTCGGAATTTGGCGGCCGCGCCGGCCGGGAATTGTGCCGCCACCTTGCCGCGTGTCATAATTTTGAAGCCGCATATCGCAATGAAAATTGCCCTCATTTCGACATACGAGCTTGGCCGCCAGCCATTTGGCCTGGCGTCGCCTGCGGCCTGGCTGCGCAAACGCGGGGATGAAGTCGTTTGCCTGGATCTTTCGCGCGAGCAGCTTCGTCAAGAAGCGATTCGCGATGCCGCTCTCGTGGCATTTTATGTTCCGATGCACACGGCCACGCGCCTCGCGACAGAAGTGCTTGGCGTTGTGCGCGGCATCAACCCCAAAGCACATATTTGCTTTTATGGCCTCTACGCGCCGGTGAACGAAGCCTGGCTGCGCAAGCTGAAGGTGCAAACAATTCTCGGTGGCGAATTCGAGCAGGGATTATGCGATCTCGCTGCGCGAATCGAAGCGGGAGACAAACGCAGCACGCAAAAGGAGCCGCTCATCTCGCTCGCGCGCCAGAAATTTTTGGCGCCGGATCGCCGCGATCTTGTGCCGCTGGACCGCTATGCAAAGCTGACGCTTCCGAGTGGCGAGAGCCGCGTCGCCGGTTACACGGAGGCGAGCCGCGGCTGCAAGCATCTCTGCCGACACTGCCCGATTGTGCCCGTCTATAAAGGTGTTTTTCGCGTTGTGGATCGCGATGTTGTGCTCGCTGACATTCGCCAGCAGGCCGCCGCGGGCGCTCGGCACATCACATTTGGCGATCCCGATTTTTTCAACGGCATCGGCCACGCGATTCCGATTGTCGAAGCGTTGCAAGGTGAATTTCCTGAGCTGACCTACGATGTCACGATCAAGATCGAACACTTGCTGAAGCACGCGAACCAACTGCCTGTTCTCCGCAAGACTGGCTGCTTGTTTGTGACTAGCGCTATCGAGTCCGTGGATGACGGCGTCCTCGAAAAACTCGATAAGCATCACACGCGCGCGGATTTCCTGAAAGTCATCGCGCAATTTCGCGAAATTGGCCTAGCTTTGCAACCGACGTTTGTTCCATTTACGCCGTGGACGACGCTTGAAAGTTACTTGGACCTTCTCGAAGTCCTGCGCGCGAATGAGCTGATTGAAAACGTCGCGCCGATACAGCTTGCCATCCGGCTGCTGATTCCGGCGGGATCGCTCCTGCTCGATCTCGCCGAGGTACGCGAGCTCGTCGCGCCATTCGACGAACAGGCAATGGTTTATCGCTGGAAACATTCCGATCCGCGCGTAGATGCACTTTGCGAAGAACTGCAGCAAATCGTTCACACCGGAGAAAAGATGAAACGGCCGCGCTGGCGAATTTTTGAGCGCATCGAAGAAGCGGCACGGCGTGCTGCGGGCGAAATTGCAAGACAGCAGCCTGTCCTGGCGTCGCGCGCGACGATTCCGTACCTCACGGAGCCCTGGTATTGTTGAGCCGAACCGACCGGGGACCAGTTGGCCCCCATCGCGGAAATGAGGAAAGCGCTTCGGCAATCGGACGCATTCGTGTGAGCCTTCACTGCGCAATTCATTTCTCGCAAGCGAATCCATCATGAACGCGCCGCGCAAGAAACTACTCATTCTCGCTAGCAAGCTCGGTTATCAGACTCGCGGCTTCGTCGAGGCCGCCGATGCGCTCGGCGTTGAAGTTCAATTCGCGACCGACCGCTGCCATAAGCTCGCGGATCCGTGGAGCGATGGCGCAGTGCCGCTGCATTTTGAGAATCCGGCGGAGGCGGCGAACGAAATTGCTCGGTATCTCGCGCACAATCCTCCGGACGCCATTCTTGCTTTGGGCGACCGCCCAACGCCGACGGCCGCATACGCGGCTCGCGCACTTGGCTTGCCTGGCAACGATCCCGCTGCCGTTGAACGTTGCCGGAGCAAACTCGCGCAACGCGAGGCATTGCGCGCCGCGGGTTTGCCTGTTCCTGATTTTTTTTCTCTTGCGCTCCGCGAAGCTCTCGACAATATTCTCCCGCGAGTGAAATTTCCGTGTGTTGTCAAACCGCTTTCGCTTGCCGCGAGTCAAGGCGTGATTCGCGCGAACGACGCCGAAGAATTCCGCGGTGCGGTTTTGCGTATTCGAACGCTGCTTGAATCTCCGGAGATTCAAGTGACGCGCGAAACCGGCCTGGATCGGTTGCTCGTCGAGGAATATGTTCACGGTGCGGAGGTTGCCATCGAAGGCTTGCTTGATCGCGGCGATTTGCGCGTTCTCGCGATTTTCGACAAACCGGATCCACTCGAAGGACCGTATTTCGAGGAAACGATTTACGTCACGCCGTCTCGACTTTCCGATGCGCAGCAATTTGCCTTGCGCGATTGCGCTGCACGCTCCATCCGCGCTCTTGGTCTCACGCACGGGCCGCTGCATGCAGAGTTCAGAGTCAGTGAAAACGGCCCGTGGGTTCTGGAAATCGCACCACGACCCATTGGCGGGCTTTGTTCGCGCGCGCTTCGCTTCGGCCCGCAGCGGATTTCTCTCGAAGAACTTCTTTTGCGTCATGCGCTAGAGCTTGGCGGAACGGATGTCGAGCGCGAGGCAGACGCTTCCGGCGTGATGATGATTCCCGTGCCACGCAGTGGAATTTTCGAGCATGTGGAAGGTTTGGAGGCCGCTGAAGCTGTGCCGAATGTGGCAGAAATTCGGATCACCGCGCGGAGAAAGGATTACATCGCGGCGTGGCCAGAGGGCGCCAGCTATCTCGGATTTATTTTCGCGCGCGCTTCATCGTCCGCCGAAGTCGAAGCGGCACTTCGTGAAGCGCATGCGAAGCTTCATTTTGTTTTTTCACCACGGCTGCCTGTGGAACATCCAGCCACGGGGAAAATTTCCATCTGACGTGAATTTTCAGTTTAGCCTTTGGATTTTTGCGGAACGTAACCGGGCGGCAACTGCGCGCCTTCGCCGAAGAAAAACTTCTCCATTTGCTCTTCCATGATTTTCTGCGAGCCGGAATCGAGAGGGTTCAGGCGATACTCGTTCATGAGCATCTTTGAATACTCAATCCACATCTTCCAGCCCTCTTTGGAAACGTTCTCATAGATGCGTTTCCCCAGCTCGCCCTTCCACGGCACGCGGTCGAGGCCCGGCATTTCGCGGCCGAATTTCACGCACTTCACCATCCGCGTTCCGGCAGGCACGGCTGTTTGCTGTGGTTGAGGATTTTGACACTCGTCAGTCATTCACTCCTCCGAATTCTTGTATGCACACGTTGACGATACTTCTCGAAGATACTGCAAATCCGCGGGAAATCCTAGAGGCCGAGAGATTGAGGAAGATTGCGAATTGCGCCAGCCACAGAAATAGTTCGGTTCTCAGTCGGAAGAAAGTTGATCGTCTACCGCGGGAGCCATAATGATGAATTGCAGCCGGTTGTTCGATTCCACACGGTAAGCCCCCGCGAGCTGTTCGCGCTGGCCATTTCTGTCCTCGAAAATCACAGGCTTCTCGATAATGAGCGAACTTTTGCCGATGTGCACGACGGCATTTCCAGCGGCGTCGAGCGTGACACCCTCCGTGCCATCGAGCATGAGCGCAATATCGCCGGTTTCGGCGCCGGGCGACAGATTCAACTGAAATCCGATCTTCTTTTGATCGCCGCGGAATATCACGTCGACGCCGGGATAAAGGCCGCGATATGCCACGGCGGTGGAGCTGGCATTTGCGCGCGAGGAAGAAAGATTGGGATGGGAAGGGTCAAACGGAATGATTCTCGTTGGCGGATTGGAATTTGCGAATCGCATCCGCAGCACGCTGGCATTGGCGCGCACGACAATCACTTTGCCGCGCGCCAA
>JASHRL010000267.1 GCA_030037355.1 Candidatus Acidiferrales bacterium
ATATTCGCGTTGGCCCAAGCCTTGGAGATATTGGGAGAAGCAGAGAGGCCGAATTGGACGACGAAGCCGGGAACGACGCGGAAGAGGCTCGCGCCGTCATAAAAATGATGCAGGCAGAGATTGTAAAAACGGTCAGCGCCGATGGGCGCCCAGGCGCGCGTGACTTCGACGGTGAAGTAGCCCTTCGTCGTGTGGAAGCGGACATGATAGACGTGAGGCGCGGTGGCATGCAGCGTTGCCGGATGCAAGAGCGAAGCTGTGGACATGTGTCTCCTTTGTGTGGTCGTGTGCGTCGTGCCGGTCTGAGCAGAAGCAGCAAGCGCCGCAGAGGGGCAGAGCGCGATTGCGAATGCCGATGCGTTGAGCAGTCTCGCGAGTTTCATTCTTCTTCGTTCCTCCCCAAAATGTGTACCGGGAATTATAGCCTGAGGCTAGAACGGAGCCAGAAATAATCGGAACGGCGTTTCGAAGAATCACGCAAAGAAATGCTTGTGCCGCCCTGCGGACGGCAACGGCCCGATAGGACCAATCGGGCCCTACAAAGGCAAACCAAAAGCGCCGAGGCAAGGTTCTTCGCTGCGCGAAATATGAACCTCAGCGGCTAAAGCCGCCGTTGAGCCGCGTGCTACGGCACGGCTAAAGCCGTGCCCTGACAAAACAAACAACAAAAACTGCCGACCTGAAGCCTGCCTGCGGCAGACAGGGCCGCCGCAACGAAAGCCATGAAGAAAAGCAGAGTCCTCACCAACGTCCGCCAAGATGCGGGCGGCCGGGTTCGGAATGACAACTCCACTTCAGAACGGCGACAATCTATGGTTGCTGCGATTGCATTTCGCGGCTGACGCGCTCGCATTCGGCCATAACGCGCAGCGTATTTTCGCCGAGGATTTTCTTGATGTCGGAATCGGAGTAGCCGCGGTCGAGAAGCGCCTGCGTGATTTCCGGCAGATGGGAGACGTCTTCCATGCCGATGGGCATGTCGGAGCCGTCGTAATCGGAACCGAGGCCGACGTGGTCGACGCCGCCGATTTTCACGGCGTGATCAATGTGGTCGACGATTTTCGTCCAATCCACGCGCGGTAGCGTGCCATCGAGCATCATCTTATGGATGAGCTCGTTTTCTGTGATGGTCGTGCAATCGTCGTTGTCTTTACCGCATTTCTGAGCGACTTCGTCGTTCATTTTCTTCATGACGTCCGGATGGGCCTTCACGAAGTCCACATATTCCTGACTGAGAAAACCGACATGATAGTTGATCTGGATGACGCCGCCATGCGCGGCGAGCGTGCGGATCATGTCGTCGGTCATATCACGCACAGCACTGCAGAGAGCGCGACAGGAAGAGTGCGAGGCGATGAGCGGAGCTTTGCTGACAGCGATTGCGTCGTAAAAAGTTTTATCAGCAGTGTGGGAGATGTCGACCATGATGCCGTCGCGATTCATGCGTAGAACGACCTGCTTGCCGAAATCGGTGAGGCCGTTGTGCGCAGGCGTGTCGGTGGAGGAATCGGCCCAGTCGGTATTCACCATGTGCGTGAGCGTCATGTAGCGGACGCCGAGCGCGGCAAACGTGTCGAGGACGGCGAGGTCGTCATTGATCATGTGGCCGCCTTCGACGCCCATGAGCGCGGCGATTTTGTGTTCGGCGAAGGCGCGGCGGACGTCCGCGGCGGTGCGCGCAAGCATGATGTCGTTCGGATGCATCATGACTGCGCGGCGGACGGCGTCGATTTGGTCGAGCGCTTTTTCGACGGCGATGGGGCCAGTGATCGTGCCGGGCATGTAAATCGAGAAGAAAATGCCGTCGAGGCCGCCGGCTTTCATGCGCGGGATGTCGATATTGCCGTCATCGTGGCGCGCGCCGAGATCGAAGCTCGGATCAAGCAGGCGCTGCGTGGTGTCGTCGTGCGTGTCGATGACGATGGAGCTGAAATGCAGATCGCGCGCGTGCTGCGAGATCTTGATGCCTTGGGCTTTGGCCATTTGCGGCAACGCTACAAGCAAAACTCCGACGAGAGCACAGGCGAAGTTGCGCATGGATTGCGTCTCCTCCGGGCGAAAAGAGTAACGCAAGGATGGGATAGCAGCAAAGAGAATTTGGCGCAGAAGTTGCAATATCAATCGCTCAGGCGATGCGCGGCTCCATAAAATCGGCCGGGCCTGCAAGAGCAACAGCAGATTCCTCACGCCGGTCGCCAAAAGCAGACGACCGTGTTCGGAATGACAACAAAAGGCTGCCGGCCTGAAGGCCGGCGCTACAACAGCGAGAAGCAGATTCCTCGGTCGGATGCTGCGCATCCGCCTCGGAATGACAATCTTTTGCTCGTAGCGCGTTTGGAGGAGCTATTTCTGAATACCGAGGCGTTCCCATTCCTCGTCGTCCCGATAAGAAGCATCGGGATTCCTTCATTATTTCTGAATCCCCAGTTTTTTCCATTCTTCGGAACGTTCGGTGGGGCCTTCGGAGAAGTTGAGCCAGTCCCAGATGGCGTGCTTCAAGACCTGACGATTGATTTCGTTGTTCGATTCGGTGAGGGGAATGCTCTTGGGGCAAACCTTGACGCAATTTTGCGCGTTGTCGCAATCCTGAATACCGCCGGGGCCCATCATGGCTTCGAGGCGTTCGCGCGCGTGCATTTTGCCCGTGGGATGCATGTTGAACAGGCGAACCTGATTGATGATGGCCGCGCCGACGAATTGCGTGTGCTCGTTGACCTTGGGGCAAATCTCGAGGCAATTGCCGCACGTGATGCAGCGCGCCATGGGATAGCCGACCTCTTGATCTTCGGGAGACATTCGCGGGCCAGCGCCGATGGCGTAAGTGCCGTCGATGGGAACCCAGCAGTGCATGCGCTTGAGGTTTTCGAACATGATGGAGCGATCGACTTGCAGGTCGCGGATCAGCGGGAATTTCGTGAGCGGCTCAAGGCAAATGGGCTTTTCGAGATTGTCGACGAGCGCGGAGCAAGCCTGGCGCGGATAGCCATTGATGAGCATGGCGCAGGCGCCACAGACTTCTTCGAGGCAATTCGCGTCGTAGGTGACGGGCGTGGTGCCGTCGCCGGAGCGCGTGACGGGCCGTTCGGCGATGTCGCGCAGGCAGGTGATGACGTTGAGATGCGGGCGATAGCGAATCTCGAATTCTTGCCAGCGGACAGCTTCGTCAGGGCCGGCCTGGCGCTTGATGCGAACGATGAATGTGTTTTCAGGCATGAGGCCTCGATTTCAGGCGACGAACCTCAGCGGCTAAAGCCGCTGTTGAGGTCGCCTCCTACGGCACGGCTAAAGCCGTGCCCTGACAAAACAACAGAAACTGCAGATTCCTCGTCGCCCCTCGCAAAGAACGCTCGAGGCTCGCTCGCCTGGGCGAGCTCGGAATGACAACTAAAAAAGCCTCCACATAATCGCAAAACTGCCGGCGCAAAGTCAGCCTGCGGCAGACAGAGCCACCGCTACAGGCGCAACAGAACGCGCGCGATTAGCGGCGATATTGATCATCGGTGACATGTTCCATCCAGTCGACCACCTTGCCGTCGCGCTTTTCCTGAATGGCAATGTGCGTCATCGCCGTAGTTGGCGTGGCGCCATGCCAATGCTTTTCCGCAGGCGCAATCCAGACGACATCGCCGGGCCGGATTTCCTCGACCGGCCCACCCTCGCGCTGCGTCCATCCGCAGCCGGCCGTGACGATGAGAGTCTGACCGAGCGGATGCGTATGCCACGCTGTGCGCGCGCCGGGCTCGAAGGTCACGCTCGCTCCTTGAACAAG
>JASHRL010000268.1 GCA_030037355.1 Candidatus Acidiferrales bacterium
TGCTTTTCGAGCTGCTTGCGCTCCTGCTCGAGCTTCTCGACGGCTTCGAGGACGCGATCTTCGCCGGTATTCAGCATTCCGGCGAGTGTGCGCAGAGTGCCGAGCGCGGAGCGATACTGGGCGAGGGCGGCGTCGCCGGTGAACGCCTCGATGCGGCGAACGCCCGCGGCGACGGACTGCTCGAGCGTGATTTTGAAGACGCCGATTTCGCCGGTGCGCGCGACGTGCGTGCCGCCACAAAGCTCCTTGCTATAGAAGCCGCGCGGATAGGCCGCGTCGCCGATAGTGACGACGCGGACATTCTGCTCCGGATATTTGTCGCCGAAAAAGGCGAGAGCGCCGGAAGCGAGTGCGTCGTCGATATTCATGATGTCCGTTTGCAGCGGCAAGTCGCGCAGAATTTCATCGTTCACTTGCAGTTCGATCTCCTGCAACTCTTCGGGCGCGAGCTGTGCGAAATGGCTGAAGTCGAAGCGCAAATGATCGGGCGCGTTGAGCGAGCCGGCTTGCTTGACGTGCGTGCCCAGAATATTTCGCAGCGCCGCGTTCACCAGATGCGTGCCGGTGTGATTGCGCATCACGCGCGCGCGGCGGGCAGCGTCGGCAACGGTGGCGACGCGGTCACCCACCGCGAGATTTTCTTTGGCGACGATGCGATGCGCGATCAATCCCGCGACGGGATAGTACGCGCCGCGCACTTCGGCGACTTGCTGCGAGAGCGCGTCATCGAAGAATGCGCCGGTGTCGGCGACTTGTCCGCCGGATTCGGCATAGATGGTCGAGCGGTCGAGAATAATTTCGGCTTCTTCGCCGGCCTTCAGCTCGTTGACCTGGCCCGCTTTGGTGACGATAGCTTCGATGCGCGAATCTTTGGTCGTCGTGCCAAAATAAAAATCCGGCTCGGTTTTGAATGTGTCCGCGAGTTTGCGATAAACGGGACTGGCCGCTTCTTTGTGCGCGCCTTTCCAAGAAGCTTTGGAGCGCGCTTGTTGCTCGGTTAAGGCTTTTTCAAATCCGGGCCAATCAACTACGAAATTAAAATCGTGAGCAACGTCTTCGATAAAATCTCGTGGAGCGCCGTAAGTGTCGTAAAGTTGGAAGGCCATCTCGCCGGGAATGACAAACGCTGAAAACTGTTTTGGATCCAAATGCGGCTTGTGATGTCCTGTCCTCGTCTCGGCCGTTAGCATTCTGTATCTCTGGTCGATGGCTTCTCCCGGTTTGATCTTCCCGATGTGGTCGAAAATTCTATCCAAGCTAACATGCAGCACGCGCGTAAACCTCTGTTCCTCTTGGTCAAAAACCAATCTAACGCGTCGAGCGCTTTCCTCTAGTTCTGGATATGCGCCTTTCATCTCCTCGCGGACTTTCGCGGAAACTGACGATAGCAAACCTGGTGGTGCCAGTAGCCGCTGGCCGTGGTAAAGGGCACGACGGATGATTTTTCGCAGAACGTAGCCGCGACCCTCGTTTGACGGGAGCACTCCGTCGGAAATGAGGAACGTCGCAGCGCGCGAATGGTCCGCAATAATCCGCAAAGATGGCGCGACGTTCGGATTATGCAACCTTGGGTCGTAAGTCGGCTCATTATTGAGCCCCGGCGAAAGCTGTAGCGAGCAAAAATCTGCAGCCTGCTTCATGAGCGGCACGAAGAGATCTGTATTGAAGTTGCTGATTTTGCCTTGCAGCACCGCCGCAACGCGTTCGAGGCCCATGCCAGTGTCGACGGAGGGTTTTGGCAGCGGATTCAGCGTGCCGGACGCATCTCGATTAAATTGCATGAAGACCAAATTCCAAATTTCGACATAGCGGCCACAATCACATGGGAATTTGCAATTGCCGCTTGCGCACTCAGGCGTTTTGGGATCGTCCACTGCGCCCTTGCCCATGTCGTAGAAAATTTCGCTGCAGGGGCCGCACGGCCCGGTGTCTCCCATAGCCCAGAAATTTTCTTTCAATCCAGGAATTTCGTAGATGCGATCTTTTGGAGCGCCGGTTTCGAGCCAGAGTTTTGCGGCGTCATGATCGGGCTGCAAATTTTCGTGACCGCCGAACACCGTGAAGTAGAGTTTGTCGACCGGAATGGCGAACCATTCGGGCGAGGTGACCAATTCCCAGGCGTAGGCGATGGCGTCTTTTTTGAAATAATCGCCGAAGGAAAAATTGCCGAGCATTTCGAAAAACGTGTGGTGGCGATTGGTGAAGCCGACGTTTTCGAGGTCGTTGTGCTTGCCGCCGGCGCGGACGCATTTCTGGCACGTGGTGGCGCGGTTGTAATCGCGCTTTTCGAGGCCGAGGAAAACGTCCTTGAACTGATTCATGCCCGCGTTAGTGAAAAGCAGGGTGGGATCGTTCGCGGGAACAAGCGAAGAGCTGCGGACGCGTTTGTGCCCGCGTTCCTCGAAGAATCGCAGGAACGTCTCGCGAATTTTGTTTCCCGGCCACTTCAGTTCTTCCACGCGCGCTCCTTAACGGGTGTCATCATAGCTTTTCCACGGCCTTGAGACGCAACTCAATTTAGAAAAACGCATTTCTCTGGCGATTAGAAATGGGTCCGACCTTTTGTTTTCAGTGAGTTAGCCTCATTTCTAATTTTTCATAGGTCTGGCGATTAGAATCGCTTTTGTTTCGCCTCCCAGAAACACGAACGGCCACCCGAAGGTGGCCTGGCCGGGCAAAACGCCCGAATACCCATACTGTGTACCACTTTATAAACAGATTGTCAAGAGAAAAAGGAGTGGTTAGTGGCGAGTGGCAGGAACTTATCTCATAAACAGGCATGGGTCGAAGAGAGTCAATCCCTCAGGGACTAAAACCCAATTTTTCTCGACCTTATGATGTCGGAGCTAAAGCTCCGACCCCCTAACTAGCATTGTGAGATGGATTCTAGTGGCTAGAAAGGTCAAAGACAGCGTTCCAGGGAGCGACATCGGGAGCCGATGCCATAGCGAGGGGGAAGGGCCGAGTCACGACTCAGAGTTCGAGGGGTCCTCAAATTCGGGGAGGGGTTCGCGGGAGGCGGCGCGGAGTTGAGCGCGGATGACGTCGGCGGAAAAGCCGGCGCGAAGAAGGCTGCGGTAGAGCGAGGCGGACTTTTTTTC
>JASHRL010000269.1 GCA_030037355.1 Candidatus Acidiferrales bacterium
TCGCCCGCTCCACAATGCTTGCGCAGCTTTCTCTCCGCCAACTCACCGCATCCGCACACTCCGTCGTCCGCGTTCAATGCCTGTCGAACAAATCGCTCTGGCGCGAGGGCGAAATCTGGACCGTCACTTCGTTTCGCGTTTTGGAAAATTGGAAAGGGGATTCTCCGCAGGAAATTCAAGTCTGGATGATCGGCGGCAGCGTCGGCCAAATCACCAGTTACGTCCCCGGCGCACCGCGTTTTATGCCCGGCGAAGAAGCTGTTCTATTTCTCGAGCCCGCGCGCGACGGTTTCCTCTCCATCACCGCCTGGGGCGAAGGCACATTCCGCATCCGCCGCGACGCGCATACCGGCGAAGACGTTGTCACCCAGGATACGGCGCTCACTTCCGATTTCGATCCTGCGTCTCACGCATTCCGCGCCGCGGGAATCCGTGAATTGCCTCTCGCTCAGTTCAAATCCCGTGTTCTCGCGGCTGAAAGATCACCAAGGAGCACGCAATGAATCGCTTTCCTTCGCTTCGCCGCGCATCGCGCCGGTCCGCACTTTTTGCCTGTGCTTTGCTCGCGCAATACTGGCTCGCGCCTGCCGCTTTCGCCTATACGCGTGATTTCATTTTGCCCGCTTCCGGCGGCTGCCCTGTCGTCGAACGCCAGAATTTCGCCATCGGCGCAGCGCCATTGCCGATTCAATGGAGCACTTCGCTGCCAAACCTCAATCCTCCCGCGATTCTCACCGCCGCCGCACCCGGCACCGCCGCGCAGCTCGCCGAAATCGGATCCACCATCGCACAAACCTACGCCATCTGGACCGGAGTCTCGGGCACGCTCGTCAATGCCTCGTCCTATCCCAACGCTCTCGCGCCACTCGCCATCACGTCCACACAAAACGCCTGCTCATCCGACCCGGTCAATGGCATCCCCAATAACGTCGACGGCATTGACACCATCTGCTTCAACCAATCCTCCTCCGCCTTCACCACGGGCGTCCTCTCCTTCACGCGCATCGTCGTCGCCAACGCTCCTTCACAATCCTTCGGCAGCGCCCCCGCTTCGATTTTCGCCGGACAAATCGTCGACGCCGACATCTACTTCCGCAACGACGGCCAGGCCACTTTCGCCACGCCTGCCGCGCTCTCGTCGAATCCGGGCGCCTACGATCTCGAATCGCTTCTCGCGCACGAGCTCGGCCATCTCTTCGGTCTCGATCACTCAGGAGTCTGGCGCGCCATCATGTTTCCTTACGCGCCGCCTCCCGGCTCGTTCCTCGCCACTCGTCCCACCGCCTCCGCGCCCGATGCGCCTCTCTCTGACGACGACCGAGCCGGCCTCCGCTCGCTCTATCCCGACCCTGCTGATACAATTGACATCGGCTGGATTTCCGGCCGCGTTCTGCCCGCGAATCCCTTCGCGCTCGCCGATTTTCCCGCCACGTCTGCCGGCGAGTACGTCACCGGAATTTTCGGCGCGCAGGTCGTCGCTGTTGACGCTTCGTCCGGCTCCGTCATCGCCGCCACTCTAGGCGGCTGGACGTGCGATCCCGCGAACCCTCCCGCACAGTTCGACGGCTCCTACACGCTCGGCCCGCTTCCCGTCGGCCACAGTTACGTCATCTATGCCGAGCCTTTCGTCGGCCTCGTGCAGGCCAGCGACATCGCCGGCGCCTTCGCCGGCGTCTGCGCGACCGGCGCTTCGCCTTCGTGCACGGTACCAGCGGTGAACACGAATTTTGTCCCTCGCGTTCGACCCTAAGGGCGCGTCACCTGAATTGTGGGCTTATGGTTTCAACTGAATGTCAATCGATACATCCGTTGCAGATGAAGACAAGATTCCGAGCGATGTATCTCGGAGCACCAAGTAGCAAGTGCCCTGTGGCAGGGACGAAGTTCGCTGATATACCTGCGTTTTCTGAGCGGCAAAGTCCGTATAGCTAAGCACGCTTTGCCAAGCACCTGATTTCATCACATTCAACTGATCTAGATTTGTAACGAGAACATCTAAGGGATTCCCGTGGAGGACGCGGATCTTAATTGTCACGCTTCCCGCGTATGCCGTAGTGAAAGGAATTGCCTTCCAAGAGTTGGCTGGCAAATTCTGCACCTCGTTCGTCAATTCGATTGGCGCGTGAACGGCGGCAGCAAGCATCTGGCCGGTTGCTTTACCTCCCTGTTTGTACCAAGTAAACCCCACAAAGAGAAGCGCGATTGCAATCAGCGCCATAGTGCCGCGGCCGATCAAGGACTTCGCACCCGCCGGTTGGCTCGAATTCGATTGTTTCGCCAGAGCAGTAGCTTTGGCAGTCGAATACTCCGCGTCTGTCAGCTGCCCCTTCTCATGAAGGTCTTGTAGCGTTTTGAGGTCTTCCGCAATTCCCATATGGCCTCCGAATGGCACGCACGCGTTCCTGATGGACTGTTCTTTCCCGGGTCGTTTACGGGGACGATAGTTCATTTTGCGATTAAGTTTTTCCCAATACCAAGCAGGAATCCAAGCGCAGTGTCGAACACAGCACTACCGGAACAAAAAGTGGTCTAGTTCATAAGCAAAAATCGAGGATGAGGGCGCAAAAGGCAGTCGGCAATCATTACATTCAACCACAAAACTCCAAAATCATTTCCCTCAGCGCCTCGGCGCACTTTCCCACCGACTCAATCTCCACATACTCTTCCGCGCCGTGCAGCCCGCGTCCGCTCGGCCCGAAGACGACTCCCGGAATCCCCGCCTCCGCGAGCAGCGCCGTATCGGTCCACGCCGCCATCGCGCTCAGTTCACATGCGTCGCACGCGCGCCGAATCGCATCGCTCGCGCGCTTCACCACGGATGACTCTTCCGCAATCTCATACGCCGGCCGCGAACCCAATCCGCCGCGCAGCGTCGCGCGAAATTCCGCATCCTGTTTCGCCAGCGCGTCCAGCATTTCGCGCAACTCCGCCTCCACACTCGCCTCCGTTTCTCCCGGCAGCATTCGCCGCTCGAGCTGCAATCGGCACTCCGCCGGGTAGCTCGAAAGCTCTTGCCCGCCTTCGATCAGCGATGCATGCAGCGATGCGCTACCCAGCCGCGCATGCCTCGCGCGCGACGCAATCTTTTTCTCCAGCGCCTCCAGCGCCACAAGCACGCGCCCCATCATCCGAATCGCGTCGCGCCCTTCCCCCGGCAAGCTCCCGTGCGCCGCGCGCCCGTGCGTCACAATTTCAAACCACGCATAGCCCTTGTGCGCGATCACGAGTTTCAAATCCGTCGGCTCCATCACAATCGCCGCCGCGGCCTTGTGCCCGCGCTTGAGCAGCGCTTGCGTCCCCAGGCTATTGCACTCTTCGTCCACAACGCCCGCGATCACCAGCGGCTTCGCCAGCCGCACTCCATCTCGCGCAATCGCCGCAGCCGCTGCGCACATCGCCGCTACGCCGCTCTTGATGTCCAGCGCGCCGCGTCCGTACATTTTCCCGTCGCGCACGCGCGGCGTGAAGGGCTCGCGCATATCGCCCGCACCCACCGTGTCGAGGTGCGCGACAATCATCAGTCCCGCCGGCGCGGATTCCGTCCGCGCGCCTCCGATCGTCGCCACCACATTCGACCTGCTTGCCGTGGCGGGCCTGCCCGCCGCTACTTCTTCCAACTCTGCCGCGATTCCGTTCGCGCGCAAAAAATTCCGCACATGCTCCGCCACGCGCGCTTCGCCGCATGCGCCGGGCACGAGCGTCGAGTTCACCGACTCGATCGCCACCAGTTCCTCCAGCAACTTCACCGTCGCTTCTCGATCGATTGCCGTTGCCATCAGTGGGCTTCTCAAAACCACGTTTTCTTGCGGTATTCCCGGTAGGCGTCGCCGAATTTCGCTTCCAGCACGCGCCGCTCTTCTCGCACGCGCACGATTTGCATCGGAATGACGATGAGAAAAATGAGGAAAAGCCGTGGCTGCCAAATGTACACAAGTCCGCCCATCATGAAAATCGCGCCGAATACGTACACAGGATTCTGAATCTTCGAATACAGCCCGTGGGTCACCAGTTCTTTCGCCTGCGCGCTAATTGAGAATGACTTTCCCAGTTGCAGCCGCGCCAGAGCCCACAGAAAAAACGCCGGAATCCCGATCGCCAATCCCGCAATCTGATGCGTCCTCCACGTCTCCCCGTGCGTCGCATACGCGCCGTAACTCACC
>JASHRL010000270.1 GCA_030037355.1 Candidatus Acidiferrales bacterium
GCGTTCTAATTGTGGGACGATTCTTGCCGCGACGATTCCGCAATCAAGCTGCGCAGCACAAAAAGGCAATTCGCCGGCCGCTCCGAAAGTCGTCGCATGAAGTAAGGGCACCACTGGCTGCCAAATGGAATGTATACGCGCAACGGCTGCCCGGCCGCATGGATTTGCTCCTGCAAATCGCGCCGAATCCCGTAGAGCATCTCGAATTCATATCGATTCGCCGGAAAACCCAGTCGCCGCACGGCGTCTTGCACATGCGCAACCATCATCGGATCGTGCGTCGCAAAGATCGGCGAAAAATCGCCGGCCAACAGCCGGTCAATCAATCTGTGATAACTGGCATCGACATCCTTCTTGCCCTGATACGCGATTTTCGCTGGCTCTCGATACGCTCCCTTGACCAGCCGTATCTTCGGGCGAAATCGCGCCAGCCGTTCAAGATCTTTCTCCGTGCGAAACAGGTACGCCTGAATCGCCATCCCGGCATTGTCGAATCGCTCGCAGACTGATTCGAAAATCTCAATCGTAACGTCCGTCAGCGCCGATCCCTCCATATCCATTTCAACGGTCAAGCCCAGTTCCTTCGCCGTCCGCGCAATTTCCATCGTTAGGGACTCACACATCTCACGGTTCTGCTCCAGTCCAAGCTGTGTCAGCTTGATCGAAATGTTTCCGTCGATATGTCTCGCCGAAAGCTCTCGCAGCATGGTGATGTAGCTGTCTCGCGCTGCGTGTGCCTCCTCCGGCGTCTTCACGCTTTCGCCGAGCTGGTTCAGGCTGATTTTCCGTCCTGTCCGGCAAATTTCCTCTGCGACCCCAAGCGCTTCCGCCAGCGTCTCGCCGGGCACAAATCTCCGCGCAAACCCGCTCTTCATCCCACGCCGCGCGACGGCCTGCGTCACCGCGGGTTTCTTCGACAGCCAAAAAATCAGTTCGCGGACCAATTCGTCCTCGCTCGCAAATCGACTTCTTATATACGGCACAGCGCCCTTGCGGTCAACGTTGTATCCGGTCTCCGAGCGCAAAGAACTCGCCGATGAGGCAAGGGTATTGCCGCCTTCGCGTAGTACTAGTGGCTATCCACAACTTTCTTCATATCGCAGGGTTAGAATTCAATGAGCGACTCAGGAGACAAACTTTGCGAATTTCCTTGTATTCCCGGCTTTTTCGGTTGCCTGGCGGAAAAAAGTCCCGCCAATTGTCTCAATCGCCTTCACGCGAGCGCATTGACGCGACTGCATCGGTGCTGCTCTGCGTCACCGTCGTTTTTTGTCTGTTCGCCCTCGTACCTAGCGTCCGTGCTGGTCGAAATCGCCCCGATTCTGCTGCTACGCTCGACACCAAGCCCAATTACAACTTGCCCAGCTCCTTCAAGGGCAAACTGCCCATTACGCAACTTACCGAAGACGAGGCAATCCTCCATGCACTCGACCGCCTCGCTTATGGCCCCCGTCCCGGCGACGTCGAGCACATTCGCCAAGTCGGCCTCGAAAAATGGATTAACGACCAACTCAACTACGACGCCATCGACGATTCCGATGCGAACGCCAGGCTCAGCGGCTTGAAGACACTTCACATATCATCCGCGGAGCTTCTTGAAAAATATCCCCAGCCGAATCAGGTCGCAAAGCAAGAAGGTCTCGATCCGCAGCAATATCGCGAACAGGTTCAGCAGCAAATGCAGGAAAAGCGCCAGGAGTTGCGCCAGCAGGGAATCGATCCGGCCACGATTCAGTTCGACACTCTTCCCGGCCCGCAGCGTATCCAGATCGAACTCGATCTCGCCACTCTCGACCGCGCGATCTATAGCAATCGCCAGCTTTACGAGGTCATGGCAAATTTTTGGTTCAATCATTTCAACGTGAACGCCGATAAAGGCGCCGACCGCTGGCTCATCACCGATTACGTCGAGCACACCATCCGTCCGCACGCGATGGGTAATTTTGAAGACCTGCTCGTCGCCACCGCCAAGAGCCCGGCCATGCTTTTCTATCTCGATAATTGGCTGAGCGCCGATCCCGTTGCGTTCCAGCAGATGCAAGCCGAACTGGCCGCGCGTCGTAGCCGCTTCGAAGGTCTCTTCGCCGGAATGACTCCTCCCAGTCAGCGCGATTTTCCTCAGTCCGCCAACGGCGCAGATCAAGGTCAACTCCCACCACGCAAGGAAGACCGTGGCCTCAACGAAAACTACGGCCGCGAAATCATGGAACTGCACACCGTCGGCGTTAACGGCGGCTATACGCAAGCCGACGTCATCCAGATGGCCGACTGCCTCACTGGCTGGACGATTCGCGCTCCGCGGCGCGATCCGCAATTCTTTTTCGACGATCGCATCCACGACCAGTCGCCGAAGGTGGTCATGGGCGTGACCTTCAATTATGGCGGCATGAAAGACGGCCTCGAGGCGCTTCACATGCTCGCGACGAGCCCCCAGACCGCGCATCACATTTCGTTTCAACTCGCGCAGTACTTCGTTTCCGATAATCCGCCCCAGGCACTCGTCAACCGCATGGCGGACACATTTCTCTCGACCGGCGGCGACATTCGCGCTGTCCTGAAAACCATGATTTATTCGCCCGAGTTTTGGTCGCGCGAAGCGTACCGCGCGAAAATCAAGACACCTTTCGAAGTCGCCGTCAGCGCCGCACGCGCTCTCGACGTTGAGACGTCCGTCTCTCCGCAGCTCGTGCAATGGGTCGGCCGCATGGGTGAGCCGCTCTACCGCTGTGAGCCGCCGACTGGCTATGCCGACACCGCCGACGTCTGGGTTAACGCTGGCGCGCTTCTCAATCGCCTGAATTTCGCGCTGACTCTGGCCACCAACCACATGCCCGGCGTCGAAACGGATCTTTCATCGCTTTTTGGCCCGAACGCGACTTCAAATCCCAATCTCGTCCTCACGCGTGCCGTGAATGATTTTCTCGGCGGCCAGATTTCTTCTAGTACGCAGGACACACTCGAAAAACAGCTCGGCGATCCTCAGATTTTGCAAGCGCGCCTTGATGATCCCGTAAAGCACGTCAACGAAGGCCTGATCGCCGGCCTCGTTCTTGGTGCGCCGGAGTTTCAGCGGCGCTAGCAAGTTTTATTTCGGCCAAGGAGGTTGGTCATCATGAAAATCTCTCGGCGAGTATTTCTGAAAAGCGGTGGCGTTGCCATGATTGGCATGACGGCCATGCCCGCGTTTCTGCGGCGCGCC
>JASHRL010000271.1 GCA_030037355.1 Candidatus Acidiferrales bacterium
GCAGGAGGCGGGCTTTGATGAAGTCGTGCTGTTGAACGAGCGCGGAGAAGTTTCGGAGTGCACGGCGGCGAATGTTTTTTGCGTGCGCGGAGGCAAAGTGCAGACGCCGCCGCTCGGATCGGGATGCCTCGAAGGAATCACGCGCAGCATTTTGCTGGAGATCGGACCGCGCATCGGGATTTCCTGCGCGGAGGCGACGCTGCGGCCGGAGGATTTGTACGCGGCGGATGAGGTTTTCATTTCATCCACGAACCGAAATTTGCTGCCGGTGGGCGAAATCGCCGGACACGGCTACGCGAATGCACCCGGGCCAGTGACGCGGCGGCTCGATGAGGCGTTTTCGGCGTACATCAAGGAATATCTGGCGGGAAAAGCGGCGACGGCGAAGCGCTGAAGATTTGGTGTCGCGCCGGCGAATTTGCGCTGTGCGAAAGGAAGGAACGGGCGATGAGCGAGCTCGCGAACAAGACTTGCGTGCCGTGCAAAGGCGGCATTCCGCCGCTGAAGGGGAAAGAACTCGAAGGATATTTGAAGCAAGTACCCGGGTGGAAAGCGATCAACGAGCATCACATTACGAAGACGTTCCCGTTTCCGGATTTCAAGGAGGCGCTGGCGTTCGTCAATCGAGTGGGAGAAGTGGCGGAGAAAGAAGGGCACCATCCGGCGATCAATTTCACGTGGGGCAAAGCGGAAATCACAACCTGGACGCACAAGATTGACGGGCTGACAGAAAGCGATTTTATTTTGGCGGCGAAGATCGACCGATTGTGATTTTTCATGAATGCTGCGGAACCTCCCCTGCAAAATTCGGATAACGCGGAAAAATTGCGGGCGCTGCTGGAAGTTTCGGAATCGGTGTCGCTGCACCGCGAACTTCCCGCGCTGTTTCACGACGTGGCGCGGCGGCTGCGCGGAATCGTGCAATTCGATTTCCTGGCGCTGATTCTTCACGAGCCGGAACGCGGCGTGATGCAATTGCGGTTGTGCGAGGCCACGAATCCGGCGCCGGCGGCACCGAGCCTGGAGCTGCCGGTGAATGAATCGCCGAGCGGAATCGCGATGCAGACGCAGAAGCCGCTTTCAGTGAATTCCGTGGATGAAGAGACGCGATTTCCACGGTTGCGCGAGTCGCTGCTGGAGCAAGGAATTCATTCGTTCTGCGTGGTTCCGCTGAGCACGGCGCAACGGCGGCTGGGCGGGCTGGGATTCGCAAACCGCGCGCATTACGAGTACACAGCGAGCGAAGTGAATTTGCTCGAACGAATCGCTCGATTGGTGGCTGTCGCTGTGGACAATGCGCTGAATTACCAGAGGGCGCAGTCGTATCAGCAGCAACTGGTGCATGAGCGAGACCGCTTGCGGATGCTGCTGGAGATCACGAATGCGGTGGGATCGAAACTGGATTTGCGGCAACTGTTCAGCGCGATTTCCGCGAGCCTGCGGCGGCTGGTGGAGTGCGATTACGTCAGCCTAGCGCTCTACGATGCGGAAACAAAAATGATGCGAGTGCGCGCGCTGGATTTTCCGGGCGGCAAAGGATTTCTTCAAGAAGAATTGACGCTGCCGGTGGATGAGTCGCCGGCGGGCTACGCCTTCCGCACGCGACAGCCTTACCTTCTGAGCGGCGACAACATGGTGCGAATGTATCCGCATCTGGCATCGCTGGTGGAAGCGGAGGGGCTGAAATCGGGAGTGGGGCTGCCGTTGCTCACGCCGGACGGGGCGCTGGGAACGCTGAACTTCGGGAGCCTCCGCGAGGCGGCCTTCTCGCAAGAAGATGTCGAGTTCCTCCGGCAGGTGGCGGGACAGATTGCCATCGCGGTGGAAAATGCGCTGGCCTACCAAACGGTGGAGCAAATCAAGGAAAAGCTTACGGAGGAGAAGCTTTATCTCGAAGACGAGATCCGCAGCACGTACAACTTCGAGGAAATGATCGGCGAAAGCGCGGCGTGGCGAAATATTCTCTCGCAAGTGGCCACGGTGGCCGGCACGAATTCCACAGTGCTGATCCTGGGCGAAACAGGCACAGGAAAAGAGTTAATTGCGCGGGCGATTCATAACAACAGCCCGCGGCGGGAACGAACGTTCGTCAAATTGAATTGCGCGGCGATTCCGACCGGGCTGCTGGAATCGGAGCTATTCGGCCATGAGAAGGGCGCGTTCACAGGCGCCATCGCGCGGCGGTTGGGAAGATTCGAGCTTGCCAATCACGGCACGCTTTTCCTGGATGAGATTGGCGATATTCCTCTGGAGCTGCAGCCGAAGTTGCTGCGCGTTCTGCAAGAGCAGGAATTCGAACGACTGGGGAGCACGAATACACAGAGGGTTGATGTGAGGCTGGTGGCGGCGACGAACCGGGATCTGGCGCAGATGGTGGCAGAGGGCGTGTTCCGTACGGATTTGTATTATCGGCTGAATATTTTCCCGATCAGCATTCCGCCGCTGAGAGAGAGAGCCGAAGATATTCCTCTGCTTGTGCGGCATCTGGTGGAAAAACACTCGCGGGAATTGAACCGACCCATCCACACGATTTCCAACGAGGCGATGGATGCGATGATGAAATATTCCTGGCCGGGGAATATTCGCGAACTCGAGAACTTCCTCGAGCGGGCCATCATTCTGTCGCCGGGAACTGAATTGCAGGTACCTATCGCGCAACTCCGATCGCAAGAACCAGAGCAAAGGGTGCGCGTCATCACGCTGGCGGCTGCGGAACGCGAACATATTCAGCGCGTCCTTGTTGAAACGCGAGGAATCGTTGGCGGACCAAATGGCGCTGCGGCACGATTGGGAATGAAAAGAACAACGCTGCAATCCAAAATGCAAAAGCTGGGCATAAGGCCGGGTAAGTAGTGAGTGTGCCGAGATATGGGCAATAGCCGATATATCGGCACATAAATTCATATCCTTCCGATGCGGAGTCCGGCCTCCGACCACATAATTGCCAATAATACATTATAAATAAGCAACTTATGGTGACGCCGAGAAATCGGCAGTCTGGAAGCAAAACTGCGATATGCCTATTCCGAAAGCGATGGAACCAGGGCGATGATGAAGGCAACGATAGAACGAAACGGCAAGAAAATTTTGCTGAAGGTCGAAGGAAAACTGTGCGGGCCGTGGGTGGAGGAGCTGCGAGGCTGCTGGGAGTCGCTACTCGCGACGGCGGGCGGACATCCAATAGCGGTTGAGCTAGCGGACGTGAGTTTTATTGACGAGAGCGGGAAGGAACTTCTTTCGA
>JASHRL010000272.1 GCA_030037355.1 Candidatus Acidiferrales bacterium
AATGCGCTCGAAATTCTGCGCGACTACGACATCGTTGTCGATGGCACGGACAATTTTCCGACGCGCTACCTCGTGAACGACGCATGCGTGCTGCTGGGCAAGCCGAATGTCTATGGCTCGATTTTCCGGTTCGAGGGACAGGCCAGCATTTTCGGCTATCCCGGCGGGCCGTGCTATCGCTGCTTGTATCCTGAGCCGCCTCCGCCGGGGCTTGTGCCTTCGTGCGCGGAGGGCGGAGTGCTCGGCGTGCTGCCCGGGATCATCGGGTGCATTCAGGCGATGGAGACGCTGAAGCTGATCATGGGCAAAGGCGATACGCTCGTTGGCCGCTTGCTGCTCTTCGATGCACTGGGAATGCGATTCCGGGAATTGAAGCTGCGGAAGAATCCCGAATGCCCGCTTTGCGGCGAGCACCGCACGATCACGAAGCTGATCGACTACGCAGAATTTTGCGGCATTCGCGGCGAGGAAGCTCCCGCGCCGGCAACCAGCGTGCCGGAGATTACGCCGAAGCAGCTCAAAGGAAGACTCGATAGCGGCGACGATTTGTTTATTCTCGATGTTCGCGAGCCGCACGAATATCAGATTTGCAATTTGCAGGGATACTTGATTCCTCTCGGCGATTTGCCCAAGCGCGTGAGCGAACTCGACAGTTCGCGCGAGATTGTGGCACACTGCCGCAGCGGAAAGCGGTCCGCGGAAGCCGTCGAATTCCTGAAAAAAGCGGGATTCCGGAAAATTTGGAATTTGAAGGGTGGAATTCTGGCGTGGTCGGATGAAGTTGATCCGTCAGTGCCGAAATACTGAAGAGCGCGCGGGGAGAAAAATGGCTGCAACGAAAATTTTGGTCAAAGATAACGGATCGATCCGAGTCGAAGGCGATTTTGAGATTGTCGATTCGCAGGGGCGCGTGTTTGGACTGGGGGGAAGGACGTCGGTTTCGCTCTGCCGTTGCGGGCAATCGGCGAACAAGCCATTCTGCGACGGGACGCATAACCAATGCGGATTTCAGAGCTTGATTGTTGCGCGCGACCTGCCGCCCGCTCCGCCGAAGATGTAGGACTTGCCGCAACGAGCAGGATGAATTTGCACAGGAGAGTCGGTTTTTCACAAGGAATGCGCCGCGCTAGTTCGTAACGTTTTCACCCGCCCAGAAAAATCTTCCTAGACCGAATCGGAACAGCTCCTCCCTTGACACGCAGTAAGTCTTTTATAATCTTTTGGCTGCATGGTACTAGAACTTCTCAGTAAACGGCCTCTAGAGTGCTCTTCCCATATCGTTTGCGGGCAGTGCAGGTGTGTCTTGGGGGGGCTTTGGACAGGCCAGACCAAAAGAAGTTTTCGAGCAGACTCCTAGAGCTGAAATGGGCTTTGATGTGGCTGATTGGGGGAGCCATAACCGCTGGACTCCTCTGGTCGCTGCGAAACTCGAGCTACATTCCGGACCCTCTGCTGAGCAGGTATATCCAACTGGCGGGAAGCCTGCTGGCGTTCACGTTTGCCGCGAATGCGCTGGTGCGTTTTCGTGGAATGCACGACCGCATCACGCTGATTTTGGCATTCGGATTCGGCCTCGCGGGGCTGATCGAGATGGGCGCGAACCTGGCGCCGCACGCCGAGGGCGCGGCGCTGGCCGTTCCGCTCTCGTGGATGGTCAGCCGGACGCTGCTTGCGATCCTGCTCGTGGTGGCGCTGCTTGTCGAGCGAAGCCTGCCGCTTTCACGCGAGCCGAATAAGGAAATCGCCTGGGCGCTTCTCGTCGTCGGATTGATTTCGTATCTGACGAGCGTGGTGTTCTTTGCCGCACCGACGGCGCCGAAGATTTATCCGCACGCCCTTCTGGCGCGGCCGTGGGATTTATTGCCTGCGTCGATTTACTTCATCGCGACGCTGGGATTTTGGAAACGGCTGAAACACACCGAGTCGTCACTGGATCGAGCGCTGTTCCTGACGGCAGCGGTGAATGTGGTGTGCCACCTGGCGATGACTCAGGCGGCCAGCCATTTCGACGCGGCTTCGGGTGCGGCGCAGGTGCTGGAAGCGACCGGCTATGCCATCGTGCTGGCGGGTGCGCTGCTCGACAATGCGAATCTGTTTGACCAGGTCAGTCGGCTGGCGATCAGCGATCCTCTGACGGGTCTCGCGAATTACCGGCGACTGCTGGAAGTCATGGAAAGCGAACTTCTGCGCGCGCAGCGAACGGGCCGCGGGTTTGCCGTACTGCTGCTCGATCTCGATCACCTGAAGCAAATCAATGACGTTCATGGCCATTTGACCGGCAGCCAGGCACTCAAGCGCCTGGGAAATGTGCTGCGCCAGCATTGCCGCGCGATGGATACGGCCGCGCGATACGGCGGAGATGAATTTGCGCTGGTCTTACCGGAGGCGGAGGAAGCTGTCGCCGTGCAGGTGGCGCATCGAATTCGCAAGCGATTGGCCGAAGATGGGCACGCGCCAAAAATCACGGTCAGCGCAGGTGTGGCGATTTATCCGCGCGACGGTCTGACGATCGAGAAACTGCTGCATTCCGCGGACAACGCTTTGTATGCAATGAAAGGCAGGCGGACTCCAGTAGGGAATGGGATGAGCATGGAAGGCGAATATCTCGGAGAACAGGGGGCAGGGGAATGGGGATCCGAGGAAGGGCAAAGGCGAAGAATTACCAAATAGAACGAAGCGAAGCACGCGTGCCCATGGAAGTCGGGGTGAAGATCTCGGGCAATACATTTATGCCCGGGCAGGAAGCGACGTTCACGGAAAACGTCAGTTCCCGAGGCGCGCGGGTGCGAAGCGTGAGGCGCTGGCGAACCGGCGAAAGCATTTCCGTATCGTCGCTGACAGGGAACTTCCGGTCGCTGGCGCGCGTGGCTTACTGCGAACCGGCGCGAGAAACCGGATTCGCCGTTGGAGTCGAATTCCTGGAACTCGAAGGGCAATGGGTGATCGCGTCCGGCGCTTCCGCAGCATGAAGAGAATGCGTAATTGGGATTCCCGCGCGAAGTCGGCGCCTCGATTACGCGCAGCGCTTCACTGCACGAAGCCGACGGTTGGTTCGGGAGTGGGGCCCGACCCTTCGGTGATGGGTCCGAACTGCGCTTCGTAGCGCGTGATGTTCTCGCTCAGTGCGCGCATCAATCGCTTGGCATGACCCGGACTGACGATGACGCTACTGACCAGCTTGCCCTGCGGCACGCTGGGGAAAATGTAGATGAAATTGAGCGTGAATTCCTCGGCGTTGTGATGAATCATCACGAGATTTGAGTACTGCCCGACCAGTTCCTTCTCGTCGGCTTTGATCTGCACCTGCTGCGGCTTCGGAGCTTCAGCCATGAATTCCTCCCAAAAGTAGCGTCCACTATAGCAGAAGTTTTCCGCGGAATCCGGCAGGTCGCGGCACATTTCTGTTTTCAGTACGAGTGCGAACGGCGCCGGTTGACGCTCGCGTGAGTTAAGTGTAGTTTATCTCGTCAATTCATTGGCGTTAACCTATGCCGCGCGAAAGAAAATCACACAAGACGGATTCCTTCGAGACCGCGCAGCTCACGACGGAATCCGCTGTCGCGTCCTCCCACGCGCAAGACCTTGTCGGCCAGCTTACGCACGAAGATGTGGACCGCGCGCACGATCGCTGGCGTGTCGCGCGTGCGCGCTGGATCGGGCGCGGGTGGAAATCGCTGGGCGGCCTGCAAGTTCTCTGGCTGCTGGTGGGTCCGGGTGTGCTGGTATTCTTGGGCGAGAACGACGCGCCGAGCATGCTTTCCTATTCGGCCGACGGCGCGCGTTACGGAATCGGCTTTTTCATTCCCTTTGTGGTGCTGACGTTCGCGATGGGATTCATCGTGCAAGAAATGACTGTGCGCCTTGGCGCCGTCACGCATCGCGGCCACGCGGAATTGATCTTCGACCGCTTCGGCAGATTCTGGGGATTATTTTCGATGGCCGATCTGGTCTTCGGCAATTTCCTAACGCTCGTGGCGGAGTTCATTGGCGTTCGTGCAGGATTGAGTTTTTTCGGCATTCGGCCGGGGATTGCCGTTGGCGGCGCGTTGCTGCTGGTGCTGGCTGTGATTACCACGGGACGCTACTGGACGTGGGAACGCATCACCATGGGGCTGGCGATTTTCAATGGCCTGTTCATTCCCGCGGCATTGCTCGCGCATCCGGACTGGCAGGCCGTGGGCCACGCGCTCGTGACATGGTCGCCATTGCCCCGTGGCGACCGCGCGGAAATCGTGCTGCTGATTTTGTCGACAATCGGCGCAACCGTGACACCTTGGATGCTTTTCTTTCAGCAGAGCGCCGTCGTCGACAAGGGAATGCAGCCGCGCGACATCAAAGCCGGTCGCATCGACACGCTCCTCGGCACCGTGCTGGCCACAGTTTTTGCGATTGCAGCGATTCTGGCGACCGTCCCGCTCTTTCATCACGGAATCAACGCCGCGGATTTCGAGTACGCGCAATTCGCGCAGGCGCTCGTGCCGTGGCTCGGCCACGCGGGAGGCGCGCTCGTTGCGCTGGGAATGTTCGAGGCGGGAATCGTGGCGGCGATAGCGATTTCGACTTCGTCGGCCTACGCGTTCGGCGAAGTTTTCGGGACGGCGCACAGCTTGAACCGGCCGTTTCGCGAGGCGTGGCCGTTTTATTTGATTTTGCTGGGCTCGGCCTGCGCGGCGGCGGCTCTGGTATTGATTCCACATGCGCCGCTGGAATTCATCGTGCTGATCGTCAATGTAATCGCCGTGCTGGCAATGCCGCCGGCGCTGGTGTTTTTGCTGATGCTGGTGAACGACCGCGAATTGATGGGCGAGCACCGCAACAATTTCGGCATGAATGTCGCGGGCGTGACGGTGACGATCCTTCTCGTCATTGCCGGATTGGGATTCGCGGTCGCGACGGTAATGCCGAGCTTGCTGGGTGGCTGAGAATCGAACGGCACGCGCACGAATGGATGGAGAAGTTTTGGCGAGGGATGGGATGAAAGAAGAAGAAACGAAGCGCTGGAAACAAGAAGCGGAAATTGAGCAGGCCGTAGCGGCAGAGGCCAGGCCGGATCTCAGAGATCCGAATGTCGTGCTGTCGCTTCTCGAAGCAGACCAGGTCGTCGCGGCGAAAACACACACGCGATTCGGGCGGCGAAAACTCTCCGCCGGTATACGCGCGATGCTCTGGGGGCTGCGCATCTACGTCTTCGTGATGCTCGTGATTGTGCTGATTTCTGTGCTGCGCGCGCTGCATGGCGCGCCATGAGCGCAAATTTCTCCCGCGGAAACGAATCCTTCAGGCGATAATAACGAGGGAGTTCAAATTTCTACCGAAGCGGGAGCGGATTTGCGTATCTTCGAAACGATCTGGAAATGTTTTGCGATTGCAGGATTGGCATTGGGCATTTCCGCGGCGTGTTCGGGCTGCGGAGGATGGAACGTGCCTCCGAACGCGAAGGAGTTGAAAAATCCCGTCCCTGCGAACGCGGCGACGCTTGCGGATGCGCGCGCAACATACGTGCAATATTGCGCGAAATGCCACGGCGTGAATGGCGATGGGAAGAGGCCGCCGGGCTCGATGTATTCCTATACCACGCAGCCGACGAACTTTACGAACGCGCGATTGATGGACGCGATGAACGACGGCGAAATTTTTTGGAAGATGACCAACGGACGAAAACCGATGCCGTCGTTCAAAAATCGCCTGACGGACGAGCAGCGCTGGGAACTGGTGAATTTAATCCGTGTTCTCGCTCACCCCAGAAGCACGCCTGCGCCGGCGCAATAAACCGGACGGTGTGAATTCTCCATCAGTTGCCTTATGGCGAGACTCTTTCCAGCACAGTGATCTGCCCTTGGAGGTCATCGTCGCGGTGCTCCATTATGAGCGTCTGGGCCTCATTTGAAAGGAACCAGAAGTCGCGAAAATGAGATTTGCGCTCGCCCGTATCCACCCAAGATTCAATCAGCAATTCCGTTCCGACCCACTGCATCCGACTGCGCCATTGCTGGCCGCTTATCTCGTTGAAGAACTCCCTGCCGGTCGCCGCGCCGTTGAATTTAAGAAGGTGTTCGGTGCCGTTGTGCAAGCCGATCATCATGGCGACCGACAAGTCTGGCTCGGAGTGGCGGATTTTAACCGAGATGGACTTCGGAACTTGGCCGATCAATTTGCACTTCGCAAGATCGGCCTTCCAAGTGCCAGTTAGATTCGGATTCGTATTCGTTCGATTGTCCTCCGGTGAATCGACTATTTGATTTTCGTCAGAGCGTCGGCGACTTCCTTCAGGTCCGGGAGCTGCAAAATTTCGTAATTCTTGAACCACGCCACTTTTCCACCCTTGTCGATAATCGCGATGGAGCGGCCGGTGATTCCTTTTTCCGGCAAATAGACGCCGAATTTTTCGGCCACGGCGCCGCGCGGATGAAAATCGGCGAGCAGCGGATAGTGAATGCCCATTTTGTCGGCCCAGGCCTTGTGCGACCAGACGCTGTCGACGGAAAGGCCGAGGACCTGCGCGTTGAGCTTCTCGAAATTCTTCATGTCGTTCACGAAGCAGATGTGCTCGTTGGTGCAGACCGGGCTCCAATCGAGTGGATAAAAAACGATGACGACGTTTTTCTTGCCTTTGAAATCGCTGAGCTTGACGTCCTTCTGATCCTGATCCTTCAGCGTAAATTCCGGCGCAGGAGATCCCACGGCAATCGGCATGATGCCTCCTTGAATTTTTCTGCAATGATGGCGCTGGCGAATCGCTTCGCCCGAAAACGTTTCATCATAACCGAAGCGGCCAGCGCGAGACAAACTCGGCATGCGTGCGCGGCGCGCGAGTGCGCTAACATACCGGCGTGGCGCGTTTGACCTATGCAGCGGCGTATCCAGAGCTTTCCTTCCGGCGGCGGACAGCGAATTGGCTTTCGCGGCTGATCCGCATGCCGGCGGAGTGCGCGCATCTGGAGGGGCATCCGCCGTGGATGGCGACGTTTCTGCCGGACAATCTTTTCCTGCAGGGCAAAAATGTGCGCGTGCGCGAGCCGCAGCGGCCGGAAGTGTCGTTGTGCCGCGAATGTTTGTGCCGGACGCTGGAAAAAGAACTGGCGGCATACGCGGGCCGCGTAGTCGCGTTCGAGCCGGACGGCGAATCCATGACGCAATACTTTTTCGTGGCCGCGCCGGATTTGGATGCGGCGGGAGTCGAACCGGCGCTGGCAGAAGCGATTGGCGGAAGATTGGCGCGGCTGAATGGCGAGCAATCGTGCCAGGAATGCGCGCGGGCGGCGACGTGGCTGTGGTTTTCGCGCGAGCAGGCGCCCAATCTCGATGAGACCGCGACGATTGCTTCCGCGAACGGAGAATATTTTTGTGCAGAACACGGAGCGAAGCGCCTAAGCCGAGCGCTTGAAGCCATCGAACACGCGAATCTGTTTTACGTCAACGCGGCTTACGGCGAGGGCGGCGCTTTTTTGTGGATTTGATTTTCGGACTTGCAGTGGTCCGCGCGAGCGCAGCGCTAGTTCTTTGCGGCAATTTTTCGACGACTAGATCGTAGGAGACGCGCAAGAGGCGCCCCAGTTCTGGTGCGCTTAGTGCTTCTCGTGTTTGGAGCGCGACCCAGAAATAACGCGCCGAATAAGGCGCGGGAATGATTCCCGGGCGCTCGGTCAATTCCGCGAATTCCTCCGGCGTGCATTTGAAGGACAGCCAGACGGACGCGGGTTCGAGCACCAGCACGGCG
>JASHRL010000273.1 GCA_030037355.1 Candidatus Acidiferrales bacterium
CCGCGGAATATCACGTCGACGCCGGGATAAAGGCCGCGATATGCCACGGCGGTGGAGCTGGCATTTGCGCGCGAGGAAGAAAGATTGGGATGGGAAGGGTCAAACGGAATGATTCTCGTTGGCGGATTGGAATTTGCGAATCGCATCCGCAGCACGCTGGCATTGGCGCGCACGACAATCACTTTGCCGCGCGCCAAGGGGCCCGACGGCTCGGCTTCCTGATGAAGGACCACATCGGCTTCTTCGCTCGTCAGGAAAATACTGTAGTCCGTTGCACGCGCGAGATACCGGACCTGCGCATCGGTCTGCCCATGATTTTCTTCAAAGCGCAACTGCGCGTTCACTTGGCCTGCTGGTTTGCGCATGTTGCTTTGCGCATTAACACGAACAATAGGAATCAACAGGAGACTGAATGCAGCAAAGAAAATCGCAACTGTGCCCCCGCACCGATATTTCGACTCATCCCCAATTGCCGCACCGGATTCTTGCATTATCCCCCCGCTTTACTCGGTCGATGTTACCGCCCCGACGGAATCGCACCGTCTTGCTGCCCCTCAAACCGCCAAATGCAATGTCTTGCAACTTTGTAGACCGGAGTCACCCTTCCGCCAGCGTCACCCAAGCCGCAAAGCCTTTATCTGCTGGTAATTGCCCGTCCCCGCGAAAAGCCCGGCATACACTACTGTGCAAGGCGAATGCCGAATGCTTTGGCACTCCAGGTGGCGCGGGCGCGCGTAGGAAGGCACCCTCGTGTCAGCTTTGGTGTAATCCTTCGAGGCAAGTCAGGGAGACTTGCGCAGGATTTCTCCCAAAATTCTGCCATCGCGCGACGACAAAGTGATGCCGCAAAGCTCAGCCAGGGTAGGCGCAATGTCTTCAGGAGTCGCCGGGGCGTAGTACACACCAGGCTGAATTCCATGTCCCATGAAAAGCAGGGGCACATGCTGGTCGTAGTAGTAGGGCGAGCCGTGCATCGCGCCGACTTCACGCTTCCTGCCGGGGGGTGTAAAGTCCCATGACCAATAAGGCTTGGGTACGATCAGAAGATCGCCGCTTCGCGCCGCGAAAAAGCTGTCGGATTCCGCGCGACGGATCGGATCCTCCGTCGCCGGCCGGCCGTCGAGCTGATCTGCGCGATAGACCGTTTCGACGCCCGGGACTTTCTTGATGGCATCAATGACGGCTTGCATTGCCTGAGAGTCTGCGAGGAGTTTTTGATACACGCCCGGTTCGAAGAAGACATCCGCGTCGTCAACATCAGCAACTGCGGGGCTGGGATAATGAAAAGGCACGAGTGCCGCTTCGATGTTCGTTTTGACAGCAGCAAGGCTAAGCCAGCCTGCATCGACGCCGGTGGTTTGCATATCCGCGGGAATGGGAGTGCCACCGTGATCCGCAGTCAGCACAACGACGTAGTTTTGGGAACCGACGGTGTGATCCAGAAAAGAGAAAAAGTCCCCAAGGTCCACATCGAGGCGCGACAGCTCATCCTGGATTTCACGGCTTCGCGGTCCGAAGGCATGCGCCACATAGTCAGGCGAAGAGAAGCTGACGCCGAGATAGTCGGTGTCCGTGCCGTGACCCAAGTGTTCAGACGTGACAGCGTCTTCCGCGAGCTTCACGAGGTCACTGTTCGGAAAGGGGCTTGTCTCCCATTGCTGGTAATAAACCCTGCCTGGCGAATCGCTTTGCCCGTTGCCACGAAGCACATGCGGAAATCTTTGATCCCATCCGGAAGGCGGAACGGAACCCAGGGCTTCATCGCCATAAAGATAATCGGATGCAGGCAGCAGCAAATTCCAAGTCTTGTCGAAATCTTCGCTGGCGGGATGCTTCTCGACATACTGTTCGACGAAAGGAACCGAGGGATAGGCGCTCGACGTCGCCCAGTAGCCCGTGTCTGGATCAAACCATGTCACACCGTCCGCGGAGTGTCCGGCAAGCATGATAGCGGCGCGTGCTTTTAGAGAAAACGTGAACACGCGCGGTTTTCCTCCACGCTGAAATTTCAGTTCCTCGGCAAAAGAAGGGATGAGAAGATTCGCGGCGCTGTCGCCGCCTCTTACCGCTCCGCCATAGCCCAGGTTCTTTACATTTGTATCCTTCGTACAGGTGACGCTCTTCCCTGTTGCGCGATCCCACCAGGAGTTGGAAATGATGCCGCTCATGGCCGGCAACGATCCCGTTGAAATGGTCGCGTGTCCGACACAGGTTTCCGTCTCGGCATAGGGATAAGCCGCGTTGCGTAGCCACGCGCCTTGCGTTGCAAGTCGCTTCAAGCCGCCGGTCCAATGGTCCTCGAATTTATCGATGTAATCGGCGCGCATCTGGTCGACGACAAGAACAACGACGAGTTTCGGACGGCCAGAGCGGGCCTCTTTGTTCATCGAGCGGGCTTCCGTGGCCGTCGAACTTTTCTGCTGAGCGGATAAAGACATCCCGGCCCCAAGAAAAATAAAGGTGAACGCAATCACTCCGAGAAATCGGCGAACCTGCTTGTGCCCCATAATTCCAAGTCCTCCCAATAGATAAACGCCAGTGAAAGCCACTACCCTGCGAGAATCGCCAGTATTCTCTAACGGTATATTTAATTCATCTGGATTCCTAACAAGATTTTGAAAAGGCTATCTCCGGGAGGATAGTTCTCCTTCAATTCAATTGCGCGGATTCGCGGCTCTCACAATGGAAAAGAGAAAAGAAGAGAATTTGATGACTACGCAGCGATGACTGCTGGGAGATTAGGAGACAAATTGGCCGGAATTCCCCGGCTATGTAGTTTGTTCCCAAACCACGCAAGGTTTATTGTTCCGGTTAAAATCAAAATGGCAATCCTGGCAGGCGCGAGATAGTGGCCTTCTTGCGCTTGTTACGAAAGGGAGTGATTCAGAATTGGGCGCGCAAGATGGCCAACGAATTTTGACCCGGCTGAGGGAACGGCTCTCTGAAGAGGCGATGCTCGATTTCACGAAACGGCTGATCGCGATTCCGTCGGAAAATCCGCCTGGGAATCACTATGAGGAATGCGTTCGCATTCTGATCGAGGAATTGAACCGGCTGGGCTTTGACGATATTCGACGCGAGGGAGCGTGTGTGCTGGCATCAGTTGGCAGCGGCACGCGAACGCTTTATTTCAGCGGCCACTATGATGTGGTTCCCGCGCAGAGCCGCGAACAGTTCCAGCCATGTGTAAAGGGGCAAAATCTTTTCGGCCGTGGCTCGTCGGATATGAAAAGTGGCTTGGCGGCAATGACTCACGCGGCAGCGGCGGCACGCGATGAGGGGCTGCTCACATCCGGGCGAATCGGAGTGGTGCTCGTTCCCGACGAAGAAACCGCCGGTCCGCGCGGGTCGCGCGAATTGGATACTCGCGGCGTGCTGGGCAAGAACGGAATCGGCATGCTCACGCCGGAGCCTACGGGCGGCGTTGTTTGGAACGCCAATCGCGGAGCCATTTCGCTGCGCGCCACCATGCGGGGAAAAGCGATGCACGTCGGCAGGCAATTCGAAGGCGTGAATGCGTTCGAGCGCTCCTTGCCGGCGCTGGCTCGGCTCGCCGCACTGAAGAAAGAAGTCGAGTCGCGCGAAACGCGAGAAAACATAGCTCCGGCGGCGGCGCGAAAGTCTATTCTACTGCTCGGTGGGCGGGTTGAGGCGGGAACAAACTTCAACGTCACGCCCGAATTCTGTTCTTTTACAATCGACCGCCGTCTGAATCCCGAGGAGAATCTCGAAGAAGAAAAGAGCCGCTTGCGCGATGCGCTGGATGCTTTTGAAATTGAGATGCTGCAAGAGGAACGGGCAGCTGCGACTCCGGCAGGAAATGCGTTGGGCGTAATTTTGTCGCGCCAGATAGCGGCAGTAACCGGCAAAGAACCGAGTTTCGAGATGTGTCCCGGTTTGCTTGAAACGCGGTTTTACGCAGCTCGCGGTATTCCCGCATTCGCCTACGGGCCGGGACTGTTGACGGTATCGCACGGGCCGAATGAGTTCGTTCCAATCCGTAACATCGCGCAATGCGCATTGATTTACGCGCTTACCGCGGTTGAGGCTCTGGGTGTATAGAATGCGCCGGGCGCGACCGCCCCGGCGTAGCTGCGAAAGATTTGCGAAAACTTTCGTAAAGTGAGCTTGATCGCAGGATCCGCATCGAGGGGCGATTCCGCCAGAGAACGACACACATTCAGAAGCTCCTCACACGCGCGGAAAACGCGCGCCTAAATGCATAACTCTCGGCAGAACAGCCTTGGGCTCTGTAAGAAAGTTCGCGAAGAGCTTTTTTCTCCTCTTTCGGAACGGATGCTCTCGTTTCACCTGTTCTACTTGAACTCCAGCGTCTGGTAGCCGCCGGACACTGTGCACCTGCAACGCTTCCCTCGAGCCAATGGAAGTGCTTCTGAGCGAGTGTACCATTTTGGTTCAGTATTTATTCGACAATTAGGCATCATCCCGTTGTTTACGCGCGCCTGTCGTTCGATTTAGTTTTTTCGCGGAGGCAGCGCCGCTTATGCCAATTGCTCGGCTCCGTGTATCACTGTTCTTTCTGACTTCTTGTTTGTTTGCCGGAGTGCTATCGGGGTGCGCGGGCGGATGGGGCGACACCAAGCCGCTCGTCATCGCCCCTGGGCAATCACTCACGGTGATTCAGGGCCAGCCGGCGACATTCACGGTCACGGCCGCAGGAACCGGTCCCTTCGCATACCAATGGTTCTTGAGTGGAAGTCCAATTAGTGGAGCGACAGCTGCGAGCTACACCATCACGTCGACGACAGCCAGCGAAAATGGCGATAGCTTCACCGTGACGGTGAGCAACGCCGGCGGAAGCTATACCGCCGGGCCTTACACTCTAACCGTGCTGGTTCCACCAGCGATTACACAGCAACCTCTGAATCAGACGGTGACCGCGGGCCAGCAGGCAACGTTTACGGTTTCGATTGTTTCGACAGCCACCACGCCGCTGAGCTACCAATGGGTGAAGAGCGGCGCGGCAATTACGGGCGCGACGGCGGCAAGTTTCACGACGGCGGCCACATCGACAAGCGATAGCGGTTCAACCTACACCGTTACGATAAGCAACGCAGCCGGGTCAGTGACAAGCTCGGCGGCAATCCTCACCGTAAATCCAATCGCTCCGACACTAGCCTTTGCCGCGATTCCCGTACAGACCTACGGAGACGCGCCGTTTACAGTTTCGGCTTCGTCGCAATCGAGCGGCGCGATCACGTATTCCATTGTCAGCGGGCCGGCGACAATCAACGGCAACACAGTGACCATCACTGGCGCGGGTGCTGTGGTAATCGAAGCGAGTCAGGCAGCTTCGGGCAACTATGCCGCGGCCACGGTAACCACCAGCTTCACGGTAGCCAGCGAGGTGCCGACGCTGACTTTCGCCACGATTCCTCCTACGGATTATGTCGATGGCAATCCGCCCTTCACTGTCTCGGCTTCATCGCAATCGAGCGGCGCTGTCACGTATTCCATAGTCAGCGGTCCGGCAACAATCAACGGCGGCAGCGTCACGGTCACAGGCGCGGGTCTTGTGGTTATCCAGGCGAGCCAAGCGGCTTCGGGTAACTACGCCGCTGCCACGGCGACGACCAGCTTCACCGCGGTTTATTCAATTCCGGTTGCCACGAGCCTCGTGGGAAGCACAGCGAGTCCGGCATTCGGTGCGTCGATCAATTTGGTTCCCACTTTCTCCGGCGGCACGGCGAAGATCGGTTCATTGGGGTCAGGAAGTTCGGATATCACATCGTCCGCAGTCAGCGGCAGTTCCTATGCGACTCCTGCAATTACTTCCGCCAAGACCTACACACTCACGGTGACGAGTTCGGGCGGAAGCACTGCGACCGCTACCTTCACTGCATCGCCAACTCCGGTAATCATCACTCCGGTATCTCCAGCGAATCAGAACGCCGGGCCCGGAATCATGGACTTCACCGCTGCGGCTTCCGGTGGAGCAACCAACTTACTCGTTTGGAGCGCGTCGGGCGGCAGCATCACTTCGCTTGGAGCGTGGACCAGTCCCAATACGGCTGGCGCGTACACGATCACTGCGACGAGCGTGGATGATCCCGCAGTTTCGGCGAGCACGACGGCTACGGTGAGCGCGCCGGTGATCACCGCTCAGCCGGTGGGCAAGAATGCCTGCGTTGGTTACAGCGCGTCGCTGAATGTCGCCGCGAACTATGCCACAAGCTATGAATGGTTCAATGGCAGCAACGCGGTGGGCTCGAGCCCGGCTCTCACGTTCGCGAATCTGACGACCCAAGACAGCGGGAGCTACCAGGCTGTCGTCAGCAACGGAGCCGGCAACGTCAATTCCAACACCGCCATTCTGAACGTCGTGCAGCCCACAACGCTGACCGTCACGCAGAATCCACAGCCGGTGAGCGTCTATGCTACGCAAACGGCCACCTTTTCGGTCTCCGCCACGGGAACCGGCACGCTCAACTACCAGTGGTATACCGGAACGCCAGGCAGCGGGACAGCGATCAGCGGCGCGAACTCGAATAACTACACGACCGGTGCTCTCGCTGCGTCCGACAACGGAAACCAGTACTACGCGACCGTCACGGACAGCGACTGCACGGACACTACGCTGACCAGCTCGGCGGCAACCCTCACTGTCAGCAGCACGGATACCGCGGTGCCTCCGACGATCGTCATTCAGCCCGTCGGCACGACAGCGAGCGTGGGCGGGACGGCCACGTTCTCCGTCACTGCATCCGGTCCGGGCACGCTCACGTATCAATGGTATCGCGTGCCGTACCAACCCACAGGGATGTCCAGCACTGCTGGTATTGCAATTTCCGGGGCGACAAGCGCCACCTACACAGTTCCCACCGGCGAAACTGCACAGAGCAACGACGGCGACAACTATTTCGTCGTCGTCACCAACCAATATGGCACGGCTGTCTCCAATCACGTCATGCTTGCGGTCGGGGCCGGCATCGTCATGCAGATAACCAACCAGCCGCAAACTGAGTATATTTCCGCGACTACTCTCGCGAGCTTCAGCACCGCGGCGACATGCACTGGCTGCATACCAGCCTACCAGTGGTATTGGTATGCGCCCGGAGCCTCGTCCCCAACGACACTGACGGATGGTTCCGTTTCAAGCGGCGCTCTCTCCGGAGCCACGGTCGTTGGCTCGGCTACTTCGTCGTTAAACATAGAAGACGTGCCGGCCACGGCGACCGGCGGCGTGTTCTATGTGACTGTGACCAGCACGAGCGACGGGAGCACGCAGATCACAGGGACCAACCCGCTCACCAGCAACAACGCGGGGCTTTTTGTCGGCGCTCTTGGCTCGGTGGGCAATGCAACAGCCGGCGACGGCTTATGCAATACCGGTACGACGAACTGGGTTCTGAACGGAACGAATCCCGGCGTATCCCCCGGCGATGTTCCTTTCCAAAACATCGCCCAGTGCACCATAGAGCTGACCAACGATGGCGGGGGCCAGCATGCGGCGGTCTACTGGCCCACTTTGATCTCGACAGCCAACTTTACAGTCAGCTTTACGGTTACCATCAGCGCCACGAGCACGCCCGCCGATGGTTTCACCATGGTCCTGGCGGATCCAACGCAGGGAGCGACCACGTCGTCAATCGGTACGTCGGGGGAGGGCCTGGGCGCGAATGGCATCCCTGGTCTTGTGGTGGGCTTTGATACCTACCAGAACGGCAACCTATCCATAAACCTCAATTGCACCTTCACGCATGAGTCGGGCGATCCAGACGACGCCTGCGACCCCACCACGGTGCCCTATATGGCCGTTGGTCCCGGCGCAGAGCTTCTCTGGGAGAATCCCTGGTACTTCGTCAACGGTAACCTCGACACGCAGAACAGCACGGACTATCCGATCAGCACTTACGCGAACTCGACTCACAACTATGTAGTGAGCGTCGTGGACGGCGTGATGACGGTAACCATGGACGGCTACGAGCTGTTTACTGGCCAGGTCAGTCTTCCGCCGGCCGCGTATCTAGGCTTTACCGCTTCGACCGGAGGATCAGAAGAAGCGGTGACGCTGTCGAATCTGACCGCGACCGTCAGCGCGCCTTAAGGAATGCCGAGAAGCGCGGGCCGATTTCGCAGATGCCAGCCATTTGAGGAGAATGAAAGATGCGGATCATTTTAGTCGTTGCGGTGCTGTTGTTCGGCCTTCCCCTTTCGGCTCTGGGACAGTCTTCTTTTATGGCTCGAACCGGAGGTTTCCTCGAAGCGAACAAGCCTGATCTTGCAGTGACCTACCAATTTATGCGCAGCAACACGCAGCCCGGCGAATGTGGCTGCTTCGGCATCAATGGCGCGGGGCTTTCCGCTTCGTGGGCGTTTCGTCCGGGCCTCGCGGTTGTTGTCGAGGGAGACGCGGACTTTGCGGGCAATGGCCCCGGCACGGGCAATTCGATGACGCTCGTCAGCGGCGTTGGCGGCGTGCGATACGTACTTCCCGTGCAGCCGCCCGGTCGCCGCGCACCGCAATTCTTCGCCGAAGCGATGGCCGGCGGTGGTCACGCGGGTGGCGGAATTGCCGGCGCGGGCGACGGAAGTTTCGCTTTCGTCGGGCGTGCCGGAGGAGGCTTCGACCGGGCTCTGACGGAGCGATTTGCCCTTCGGTTCGAGGCCGATTACGCCCCGACGACCTTCGCCAATGGAGGGAACAATCATCAGAACAACCTTCTTATCGCAGTCGGGTTCGTCTTCCACTGGTCT
Organism: Candidatus Acidiferrales bacterium; assembly: GCA_030037355.1. Lineage (GTDB taxonomy): Bacteria > Acidobacteriota > Terriglobia > Acidiferrales > UBA7541 > DAHUXN01. Next base: position 8,719 of record JASHRL010000273.1, read on the forward strand.
CATCCACGCTAAATCGCAAGCGGGCACGCGAAGTCCTTCATACACGAACGACACAACACTTGCCTGAGTATCTGAGTAAGCGCTCGGACCGTCCAAGAGAATGGCGGACACAGATCACGACGGGCTGAGAAGCCTCTGCTCAGGTGGCAGAGAATCAACGTCTCCAAATTGCATCGTCCACTCAGAAAAATGGATTAGAATCAAATTGCAGTGCGCCCGTAGCTCAGTTGGATAGAGCGTCTGCCTTCTAAGCAGAGGGTTGGGGGTTCGAATCCCTCCGGGCGCGCCACTTTGACTGAGAACCGCCGTTCTTCGGGATTGCTTTCATACGATGTGAAGCCGTATTCCAAGAATCGACAGCACGACGCCTCCAGCGACGAGCGCCACAGACCAGAGCCAATAGCTGCCGTGAACAGCGCGAGCTAGGACAAGACCTAAGATGCCGAGCGAACCGAGCGACGCCAGGACTGCGCCGCCGCGGAAATCCGGCAGCAAAACGGCGGTCAACATGGGAACCAGCGCGCCAACGAAGTCTGCTAGACTGGAAAGTATGGTCGTTGAAAGCGCCTCGATGAACACCGCCCAGCCCAAGCGCGTGGCCGCGAGCCGACCGTGAGACGTTAAACTGAGTTCGCGCTCCGCACGTATCAGCTCACCGCGTAAGCGGGAATAACTGCCAACATAGAACACGAATGCCCCCGCAGCCAGCGCCCCCGCAGCGATCCTAAGCGCGAATCCCACGCTTATCCCCTGACCGGTGTGCACCAGCCGCCCGGCAGCAAGCGTGAGCGCGGTCAAAATCCCATCGGCTAAGCCGAGCACGATTGGCAACAGTATGCCGTAGCGAAACAACGCACGCATGCCCTTCATCGTTTCCTTGAAAAATATTCAACCATCTGAGTTCCCGCAATTATTTGATCGATGCTGTGCACGACCGCACCTGTGGATTCAATTGCCTTGACAAGAGCGGCGTAATCCAGGCCCTGCCCTTCAATCGTCACGCTCGTGCCGACGGTCTCAATGTCTATTTCGGTCACGGTTATATTCAAACCATGAACGCCAGGAACAGCTTCAATTGCTTGTGTGATCTCGATGAGCGTTGGCCGAGCTATCGCCTTATCTACGTCCAAAACAATCCGCCGAATATTCATATCGCCTCCAAAGGTTAGGTTTGAATGTCGCCCACAAATTCGAAGACCCGTCCGTGCTCGCATACTAAACTTTACAATTTCTCATAGGTTAGAGTCACTTCTCGGTCTGAATTGCGCCGTCCATTCCTCTGAGCGTCGTCGCGGTCCCCTATCCTCATATGAATCAACCAAATGATATCAGGATGGACCAAATCAAATATCCAATAAGAGCGTGCGATCGTACATCCAGCCGAGGTATAGGCAACTGCTCTCTGACCTTCGAATCACGCTATAGACTCAAGTTAGGATGGGACGCATGCCATGAATTTGGGAGGAAGGGGTTCGGAAATCGTCCCCTAGCCCGCGCCATTAATCTGCGCTGCTTTTTCCGGGCGCCTCCCCAAAATGCCTGCTATCGTGCCGCAGCGCGATCCTCGAATACCCCGAGATACACGAAGCCTGCCAGCGCTCCGCCGATAATTGGTGCGAGCCAGAAGAGCCATAGTTGATGAATTGCCCAACCGCCCACGAACAGCGCAGGCGCGGTGCTCCGCGCAGGATTCACGGACGTGTTGGTGACGGGAATGCCAACGAGGTGAATGAGCGTGAGCCCAAGCCCGATGGCGATTCCTGCAAATCCTATCGGAGCTCTGCGGTCCGTCGCGCCGTGAATGATCAGCACGAAGAAGAACGTGAGCACAATTTCCGCCACCAAACACGCCAGCAGTGAGTAGCCGCCGGGCGAATGAACGCCATAGCCGTCTGACGCGAAGCCCGCGCTGAGTTGGAAGCCTTCCTGCCCACTCGCAATTATGTACAAAACTGCACTCGCGAGGATGCCTCCCAGCACCTGCACAACGATGTACGGAATCACTTCCCTGGCAGGAAATCGCCCGCCGGCAGCCAAGCCCACGGAAACAGCTGGATTGAAATGGCCACCTGAGATGTGTCCAACGCAATAGACCATCGTCATAACGGTTAGACCGAATGCCAACGCAACTCCAAGATGGCCGATGCCAAATTGGGGAAACGCCGCGTCCAATACCGCCGCGCCGCACCCGCCGAACACCAGCCAGAAGGTCCCGAAAAACTCCGCAGCCAGCTTTCTCGACAGAGGCATATAGGGTCTCCTTTCAGGATTAAACCGATGGGAAAAAGGTGGCGGGATTCTATTACCAGGAGTCTCGAAGCTCCAGCGTTAATTTAACTGGTCCAGCTGTCAGCGGATCCCTTGTCACTCAGGTCGCAACAACACTGCGGATCGTGACGATCATTTTGTCAGCTTTGAAAACGCGACAAGCGTTCGCGTCTACGGCGATAGAAACAGCGAGATTTTTCTGGCACGATGTCCCGGGAAAATCCTCTATTTCTTGGCCATCTCGCGAATATAAGTGACGAGTCCCTTGATTTGGTCGGCGGTTAGCTTGTCCTTGTACGCTGGCATTTTGCCGCCCATTCCATTCGTGATGATGCCGTTCAGCTCCGCATCGGACTTCTTCTGCACTTCGTCCGAGCGCAAATCCTTCGCGCCAAGTTGCTTCCCCATGACGTTGTTCCCGCTGCCATCGGGCGCGTGGCATACGGCGCACTTCGCTTTGTAAAGACTCGCCGAATCGTCCGCACGCGCAGGAACATTCAGTGCAAACATCAGTGCGCCCGACAAAAGCAGCGCTTGGCTCATCCGACGCATTGGATTATTCATCTGACCTGCCTCCTGAGTGTGAAAAAAACATCTCAAATCTGCCGGTCTCTGACTCACCGCTTAGAACACGTCCCGCAGCGAAAATGTGATGTTGTTTCCGTTGAAGTCCTGCAGCGGTATCGCCGCTAATCCGAACGGGTTTGTATTCCCCGTCTCATTAAATCCATAGTAGTTCCAGGCCATTTTATAACTGAAGCCTTTGACCATATCAATTGTGATCGAGCCATAGGGCATCAGATAGTTGTAATCCAGCGTTCCGGACGGAGTTAACGGGTTGAGAAAGATCGTGTTCCCGCGCACGATGCTTCCGCCATATCCGAGACCCGCGGTGACGCGCTTGACGGGCTTCCACATCACGTCAGCGTGCGCGAAGTGATCGTTGCTGGAGTAAGTGGAAAGGGCCTGCAATCCAGCCGCTCCAACCGATGCTCCTGGGATCGTGCAGGCCGTCGTCGCAACGCCGGGAGGCGAACTGCTTACTGGAAGAGTTCCCGGAGGAGGCGTCGGGTTCGTATACGTAATGGAATAGTTGAAGCAAATCTGCGCCTGCGTGTAAACGTCCCAGTAGTTATAGCCGAAGCTGACGGCGAGACGCGGACTGGGAACCAGCATCGTGCTAAAGCTGTACATCCGGTCATGCTCGAGATCATTCACGGTGTAGACATTGTCGCGATTCTCATGGATTTCGATCGCGCCGTCCACCGTTGCCCACGCCTTCGGCGCGTACGTCGCATGGATATTGTAGGTCTGGACTTGTCGAGGATCCGTGCGCGTGAAGGCGGCATCGTTATAACCGAAAGCAAAATTCGTGGTGAGGAGCAGCGTATCGGTGGGATGCGCCCTTAGCCCGAGTATCAGCGAATTTTCGTTGATGTCCAGCGAATCCACCGTGGGACCCGTCGTTGGCACGGCAGGGACGAAAGTCAACGAGCCGTCGGAGTTCATCGTGCAGGCGCTCGCTGTCGCGCAGTTCCCTCGCGCGGCAAGAAAGTCATTTGTCGCCGTGCCTCCAGTGCCTCCCGGATAATAAACATCGGCGGTGGTATAGCTGAGCGACGACATCACGATCGCGCGGTGCGAGTACAAATATCCGATGTATCCACTAACACGCTTGCTGAAATCATAGTCGGCCTGGAACGTATTGGACTTCATATCTTGTTTCAGGAAATTCGCGTTGTAGGCGTCCACCAGATCGGCTGCGGACGTCGTCGTGTGGTTGGGGCACGTGGCACCATTGAAATCATTGGCCGTATTGCAATTGATGGTCGCAAAGACGCCGACCGGAGCGCCCAGCCCCGTCGCGCTGGCCGTGTCAAAAAGAGTTCCGGTGACGCTGTCCCACATCCCGGGGATGCGCCAGTTGTTGTAATGAAAGAAATCCTCGATGCGGAAATTGCTGGTGACAGAGTAAACCCCCGACCAATCCCCATCCACGGAAATGCGCTTCGCTTCAGCCGGCCCTGAAGTTGTTCCTCCCGGAGATGACGTGCGGGCGGTCCAGCCGATCATCGTCGCATTGAAATTCGGAATCGTATTGTCGGAACTGCTGTAGCCGAATGAGCCTGTCATCTCGAAGTTCTTGAAGTAGTCCGTTTGAAAGCGAACCCTCTCGGTGGGCATGAAGTTTCGCGGCTGGCCCACCTGGCTGTAGCTCACGAATCCGTTGCAGGCCGTATTTGCGGTAGGCGGCGTGGTTGTGCTGCTTGCGATTGGAGTGGCGCAAGGCAACGCTTCCGCCGGGGTTTGCGTGCTCCAAACCAGACCGAGGTCAACGGGAGTGCCGTTCGCTTGATAACCGTACAGCTGGGGCGTGGCCGTAGGATTCGCCGTCACCGTGTTGTCCTGCCGAAAGTAACTGAGAAATTGATCGTAGGAGATCGTCGTGCGCGGCAGGACGCGAAAATCCACGCCCATGCGATAGGCGTTGGTCGAGTAACTATAATTTTCGGGGAAATCAGGAATTGTTCCGCTATCGGTTGTAAAGAAGCCGGGCCCCTGATCGGCATCATGGGAAAAACCAAGCCTCACCCGCACCTTGGACTGCGGCATCAGCGTCAAATCGTAGTCCTGCATCCGCCGCACCAGATCGAGCGAGTGCGGCGAATTCGTCGCCGCCACCGATGGACTTGAGCAATATCCCGGAAGACCAGGGTTCGCTGAACTCGCAGGACTTACAATGCAGCCCGTGGTCGTTGACCCGAGCGGGTTCAACGACGCAGGATTGAGCGGGTTGGCAAAAAGATTGTAATCCCAGAAATTCACGTCCCTCCGGAAGAGCGCCTCGAAGTCGAACCATTTATTCTTATCGATGTGCAGGCGCGAAACGTTGTTCGGATCGCCGCCGTATCCGAAGTTACTGAAATTCAGGTCATCGAAGAACATGCCTTGATGATCCAGCGACCGCATGTTGAGCGTGTAATCAAAAAGACGGAAACCGGAACCGAGATTGACGAACGTATCGTAGGTGTCATAGTTCCCGCTCATCTCGTTCGCTCGATAACCGAACTCGATCGTCTGTTGCACATTGTAATTACCGGAATTCGTGCCCTGTGTTTCGCCCGACGTATCCTGCGCTTTGCAACGACTGGGCAACCACAGAACCGCCGCCAGCACGAGTCCCAGCCCCAGAACCACTTCGTGCTTTTTCATGGCCTTTCTCCCACAGTCCGGAATTCGCCGCTCTTATCGAGTTTCACTCCGAACGCATTACCCTCGCGCGAAGCTCGCAAAACGCTCATGGCCCGCCTCACTGGAAAAACGTCGAACTGAAATTCGACCCGTGAATCGCCACATGACACAACGTGCATGCCTGGAAGAACGTCGCCTGGTTGTGGAACGAAGGCGCTCCCGGCGCGCTGCTAAAGCTCGATGTCGTATGGCACTGCAGGCACAGCAAATTCACATTGCTGACCTTCAGCATGTGTGGATTGGGACCGCCGTGAACCATGTGGCATGACTCGCAGCCATCCACTTTCACGGCCGCGTGCTCATACACAAAAGGTCCCTGCTTGTCGGTATGGCACTTGAAGCACACCGCGTCTTGTGTCGAAGCCATCCGCACCTGCTTCGGCCCTTCCGTCCCGTGCGGGTTGTGACAATCGGTGCATTTGATCAGGCCTTCATTGACCCGGTGATGGAAAGGCATTTCAAATTCGGCTTTTTTCGCAAGGTGGCACGTGTAGCAAAGATCCGGTTGCGCCTTAACCAGTAAAAACTGCGCCTGTGTGGCGTGGTGCGGCGAATGGCAGGATATGCAGCTCACGCCGTTCTCACCATGAACGGAATGCAGCGTATTCATGTGCTCCGTTCCGCCCGCATGGCACTCCAGGCAGCGCGCGTCGATGTCTTTTGGTGAAGCCTTCTCGAATAGGAACAGCTTCGAAATATCGGTCGGATCGGAGACGTGGCTGGCCGCCGCACCGTGGCACGCCTCACACCCTTCGTGCGATGGTCCCTGCTTCGTATCTAGCGTTGTCTTCCAATGCGGCGAGTCTTCCCAGGACTTGTATTCGGCCGCATGGCATGTCTTGCATGCTTCCGATCCAGCGTAATTGGAAGCCGCATCCGTCTTGCTTGCGGCCTTTTGCTGCGTGGCAGTCGCGCCTGCGCTCGCATTTGTCGGATTTTTCGGTGCCGTCTGCGCCAGCGCAAACACCGGCAACAGCAGCACGGCAGCAAGGAGTGGTGGCACTCTGGAAGCCGTAGAATGCAACATAGGACATTCCCCCTTGAAACGGCCCAAATATCACACACCCCATATAGCCGATATGTGACGAATGTCACATATTGATGTGACCACTATGGCCTGTTTCTGGAAGGGGTTTCAGGGGTTCAAATGCCGGCTAAACCCTCGAGCCCTGTCTTGTCGCGCACGACGAGCGTCGAGCCGTTCACCTGCAGCAGTTTTTTCTTCTTGAAGTCGCTGAAGAGCCTGGTCACCGTTTCGCGAGAGGACCCAATCATCTGCGCGATTTCCTCGTGCGTCAGCGTCAATTTCACGCGGATCTCACCTTTTCCGCTTCCGTGGCTGGCGCACCAATCCAGGAGAAATCGCGCTAACTTTTCTCCGGCCGAATGAGAGAGCCCGATGGAGCGCATTTCCGCGACGGCGGCATGATACGTATCACCCAGTTGTTGCGCGACGCGGAGCGCGGCGTCCCCATTTTCACGAAGAAAATTCAGAAAATCGGCCCGCGAAATGAAATTCGCCTGTGAGGGCTCAACCACATCCGCCGAGAGCTCGTATGGCTTCCCTGTGACCGTGGCGGGCAATCCGAGAATTTCTCCCGGGTCCGCGATCCTCACGATTAGTGTCTTTCCATCGGCGGAAGAGGTCGAAAGCTTCACGCGCCCGTTACACAGGATGAAAACGCCGCGCGCTGTCTGACCTTCGACGAAAAGCGTGGCTCCTTTCGGGTAAGAAGATGGCGAGGTAATCGCCGAAAGGCGTTGCAGAGCCACCGGCGGGAGGTTGCAAAACACGCGCTCCTGGAGGTGCGGGCAAGCCACGCAGTTTTCAATGATTTCCAGGCCGTACGGGGCTCGCATCGCCGAATCATACCACGCCGAACGCCCCGCGCGCCGCGACACGATTCTGAAAACGCTCATCTCATTGTCTGGCATGGGTAGTGCCTTAATTCCACTTATTTTGTGCTTTCTTTCGGTTTCAACAAGTGACTCGGGTCACGCTTAGCCGTGATACAGGTCACCGTATCCTCATTCCGCATCGCGGAAAATTCTTCTGTGGGGAAGCAAAACAATGGACGTGGCCAAAGACGAACGTGGCCTTCTGGATGTTCTCAAAAGCGAGCTCGAGTTTCTCGAGAGCGGAGGGTACATGCGTGCGCCCGGAGATTCCTGGCGCCCGGCATTTATTTTTGAAGATTCACCAGCATGTGTAAATCACGGCCGCAAGAATGATCCTCTCCCGTGTTCGGATTGTGCATTGATGCGTCTTGTTCCCGCCGAATTTCGTCACGCCCGGATCCCTTGTCGCCATATTCCACTCAATTCCGGCGGCGAAACGCTCGATTCTCTTTATCGTTATGCGGACAGGCGCGAGATTGAGGAAGCCTTCAGGAAGTGGCTGCAAAACACAATCGCTCGGTTGGAAGCGCGGCAAAAGGCCGATCACGCTCTTCAAAATGAAGAATGGATGAGAAGCAACGCCGGCGAGAACGCAAGAGGTGCGGCCATGAACGAGAATCTTCACGCAAAATGCGCGAATCCATCATGTCCGAACGCTTTTTCGTGGGATAAAGGAGGAAAGTTTTTTCGATTTCGAACTGAACCGCATCCGGCGCAGCACAACGACATGACAGGCGATTTGCTGAAAGGCGTACACGGCGTGAAGCATTTCTGGCTTTGCGAAAGCTGCTCGCACGTGTTTACTCTCGTTTATTCGGAATCCGGAGAAGTAGTCGTCAAACTGCTCTCCCGGGATCTCCCCGTTTCCCCAACCCACAAAGAGCTGCCCGCAGCCTAAGCGCTCGGCGGCGAGCTCTGTAGTGTTATTCTCGAAGCGTGGGCGAAAGCAGCGAGAGCTCAGCAGAACATTCGAAGGTAGGTCTTTGCGCCGATTGCCAGTTTGCGCGCCGCATCGAATCTGATCGCGGTTCGACGTTCATCCTTTGCCAGCGCTCCGCCACCGACCCATCCTTCGCAAAATATCCACGCTTGCCGGTCATTCAATGCCGAGGCTACGCGCAAAAATCGTAATCGTTCTTTCAGCGTGACCGCGCCATGGCTATGTCTGCGCTCTCGGCAATCCATTCATCGAATCTTCCGAGCGCTTGGCGCAGCTTGTCTGCGCCTTCTCCAAATCCGATTCGCAAGTATCCCGGCATCGCGAATTGCTCGCCAGGAACCAGCAGAACGCCTTTCCGCGCTCGCAAAGCCTCCGCAACGCTTGCCGAATTCCAATTTTTACGCGGCCCGATCCACGCGATGGCGCCTGCACTCGGCTTCACGTGGGTAAACAAATCCGCATGCCCCGCGAGCCAATCGCCAACCAACGGATAATTCTCCCTCAGGATTCGCCGCGTGCGCTCGAGCAGCCATGCACGCCGCTCCGGCGCGAGCGCGAGCGATGCAATGCGATCCGTAAGCATCGTCGGTCCAATGCTCGTATAGTCATGGTAGCCCCAAAGCTTTTCGATCATTTCCGCCGGCCCAACGACCCATCCCGTGCGCAATCCGGGCAGACCGTAGGCTTTCGAAAGCCCCGCCGTACAAAGCGTGCGCTTGTAACGGCCATAAAAACTTGCCGTAGTTCGTCCGCTGAATTCGGCGCCGCGGTAAACTTCGTCCGCCAAGATCCACGCGCCCGCTTTTTCCGCTGCGGCGCAGATGGCGTCCATTGCGGAATCGCTCAACACAGCGCCTGTGGGATTGCTCGGATTGCAAATCGCAATGATCTTCGTCTTCGGCGTGACGAGCCTTGCCAGCTCATTCGCGTCCGGCGCCCAATTCAACTCTTCGCGCAGCCACCACGGCTTCACTTCCGCGCCAAAACTGCGCGCAAGACCGGCCACCTGCATATAATTCGGCTGCATGAAGATAACTTCGTCGCCTCGCTCGACCAATCCCCACGTCACGACGTAATTCGCTTCGGCGCCCCCGCAGGTCAGCAGGACATTTTCCGTTTTCGCGTCAGGATAAAGTGCGGCGATGCGCGAACGCAGCTCTTCGCTGCCATTGGTCTGCGGATAACCGAGCCTCACATCAAGCACACGCGCCAGATCGCCCGAATTTTCGACTAGCTCCCTGACGCTGAGTGGCTCGACGCCGCTCTCCGCTATATTCAGCTCGACGTGGTTCTCCCAGACCGATTGCCAGCGCTCCAGCTCGAAGGCTTCGATTTTCATGCCGCTCTCCGCAGAAATTTCTCGGATCTAACGCTAACCTTTGGGACCGGAAATCTACTTACGGGCCAGCGCATTTCGCCCCGGAAACTTGGCTTCGCCGCCCAGTTCTTCCTCGATACGCAGCAATTGATTGTACTTGGCGATGCGATCCGTGCGCGACGCTGAACCGGTCTTGATCTGTCCCGTTCCCATGCCCACCACGAAATCAGCGATGAACGTGTCCTCGGTTTCGCCAGAGCGGTGCGACACGATCGACGCATATCCCGCTTTGCGCGCCATCTCGATCGCTTCCATTGTTTCCGTCACGCTGCCAATTTGATTTAGCTTGATCAAAATCGCATTGGCAATTTTCCGCTCGATGCCCTTCTTGAAAATTTCGGGATTTGTCACAAAAATGTCGTCGCCAATAAGTTGCAATTTCGAGCCCAGCGTCTTCGTCAAAAGTTCCCATCCCTCCCAGTCGTCTTCCGACATGCCGTCTTCCAGCGAAACGATGGGATACTGCCGCACCCAATTCGCCCAAAATTCCACCATCTGGACCGAAGTTCTCTGCGATCGATCGGATTTCTTGAAGATGTATTTCTTGCTGGACTTGTCATAGAACTCGCTCGCCGCCGGATCGATCACAATCGCCACTTGTTCGCCGGGTTTGTAGCCCGCGGCGGTGATGGCTTCGAGGACGCGTTCCAGCGCTTCTTCGTTCGATTTCAAATTCGGCGCGAAGCCGCCTTCATCGCCCACCGACGTCGAATAGCCATTCTTCTTTAGCACAGCCTTCAAGTGATGAAAAACCTCCACGCCCCAGCGCAGCGCTTCGTGAAAATTCGGCGCGCCTATCGGCATGACCATGAACTCTTGCACGTCTACGGAATTGTCCGCGTGCGCCCCGCCGTTCAGAATGTTCATCATGGGAACTGGCAACGTATTCGCGGATTTCGCGCCCGACAATCGCCCCAGATACTTGTAGAGCGGCAATCCCCTTTCCGCTGCCGCCGCGCGCGCCGCAGCCATCGAGACGGCGAGAATCGCGTTCGCGCCCAGTTTCGACTTGTTCGGTGTGCCGTCCGCCTCGATCATCTTGCGATCGAGCGCACTTTGCTGGCACGGGTCCATTCCTTTGACCGCTTTCGCAAGCGGGCCGTTGATGTTTTCCGCCGCCTTGCGCGCGCCTTTGCCCAGATAACGCGCCTTGTCGCCGTCGCGCAGCTCGATGGCCTCGTGTTCGCCCGTCGACGCACCCGATGGCACAGCCGCGCGCCCGCGCAGGCCATTCGTGAGGATGACGTCGGCTTCCACCGTCGGATTGCCGCGCGAATCCAGAATTTCGCGGCCCACGACGTGAGCGATTTTGGCGCTGACTCTTTTTCCGCCGGTCTCGAATGTCGAACGACCGGAAAGAACGGCGGCAGCAGTTTGGGCGGCGCTTCTTTTGGTTTTCTTGGTGCGGCGCATGCGTGTTCTCCTTTGCAGCGGCGAATCGTGATTGTACGACAAAGGCGGTAACAGGTGATATGCGGCTATGGTGCGAAAAATCGGACACGAACAAAAAAGATGTCGGCTAAAACTTCGTGCGAAGGAACTCGACCAGGAGATAGCCAATCAGCGCCGCGATCACCGCGATGCCGAAATTGTGGAACGTGAAGATATCGGAGGCGGCCCAAAGCAGGCCATGTTTGCGGCC
>JASHRL010000274.1 GCA_030037355.1 Candidatus Acidiferrales bacterium
AAATGCTGGGATTCGTTTCGCGCTACGCGCGACGGGCCGATAAAACCGATTGGCCCCTACAAATGCAGAACTGCAAAAAGCCGCAGAACTTCGCAAGGAACGCGAAGCTCTGCGCTACAAAGGCAACAGCAGATTCTCCGCCTGTCCGCCACGGCAGCTACCCCACCCTTCGCAAAAAGCGCGAAGGATGGGCCACCCGCCGATGAAAACCGAAAGCAGATTCCTCACACCGTTCGCCAGAACCGGGCGACCCTTCCTGCGTCAGGGCAGGCCGGGTTCGGAATGACATCGGGGCGGGGTTAAGCCCGCTGTCACAAAACTCGCTCCCTTCGCGAAATCCGCTCAGGGCAAACAGAATGACAACACAAAAAGGAGCAGACGCGCCCGCCGCCGCAAAACGAAACAAAAACGACACACAGGCTAAGAGACTGTGTCACAGAGGACCGTCAGCGCGAAGCGACGACAGCCGCGGGAAGGCCCGCTTCCTTGCGAATGGCGTCGGCGCGATCGGTCTTTTCCCACGTGAAGCCGGGTCCGGTGCGGCCAAAATGACCGTAGCTGGCCGTGGCGCGGTAAATCGGCCGACGCAGATTGAGCGTTTCGATGATTCCCCGCGGCGTGAGCGCGAACGTGCTGCGAATCAGCTCGGTGATCTGCGGATCAGGAATTGTGCCGGTGCCGAATGTGTCGGCCATGACGGAAACGGGTTCGGCAACGCCGATGGCGTAAGCCAACTGAACTTCGAGCTTGCGCGCGACGCCCGCAGCGACGAGATTTTTGGCGATGTAGCGAGCAATGTAGCAGGCCGAGCGATCGACCTTGGTCGGATCTTTGCCACAGAGGGCGCCGCCGCCGTGACGGCCGTAGCCGCCGTACGTGTCAACCATGATTTTGCGACCGGTGACACCGGCATCGCCCATAGGCCCGCCAATGACAAAGCGGCCGGTGGGATTAATGTGAAACTTCGTGTGCTTGTCGATCATGTGTGCGGGGATAACCGGGCGAATCACTTCATTGATGATGGCGTCCTTCAAGTCTTGATTGGAAACCGAATCGCTGTGCTGCGTGGAGATGACCACACAATCGACGCGAGCAGGACGGTCATTCACGTATTCGACAGTGACCTGCGACTTTCCATCGGGGCGGAGAAAACCGACAACGCCAGACTTGCGGACTTCCGCTAGCCGCTGCGTGAGGCGGTGGGCGAGATGAATGGGCATAGGCATCAGCTCTTCGGTCTCGTCGCAGGCGAAGCCGAACATCATCCCCTGGTCGCCCGCGCCACCGGTGTCAACGCCCATGGCGATGTCGCCAGACTGCTTCTTGATTGTGGAGATGACGCCGCAGGTGTCGGCGTCGAAGCCGTACTTCGCGCGCGTGTACCCGACGTCGCGAATAACCTGGCGAGCGAGGTCAGGGATATCGACGTAAGTTTTGGTGGTGATTTCGCCGGCGACGACGACGAGGCCGGTGGTGACGAGCGTCTCGCAGCCGACACGACCCATGGGGTCGTCTTGCATGACGGCGTCAAGGACAGCGTCGGAAATCTGGTCAGCCATCTTGTCTGGATGACCTTCAGTAACAGATTCGGAGGTGAATAAAAATTTTTCTTCTGGGCGTGTCAACACAGTCTCCTTCGCCGGATTAGAAGGCAAATTAATGGCCTATATGCACTAAATTGCGGGAACTACAAGAAAAAAGGCTAACATCGCGGGAAGGGAGTGTCAACGTCTTGCAGCGAAAGGGCTTAATTCAGGGCTTAACGGCGAAATTCAGGCGCTGAGGAGTACATAGCGACAAGCGCGAACTGTCAGAGAGTGGGAAGAACCGAAAGAAATTGCACTTTCTTGAGACTTAGGTTTCGAGGTCTTCCGTCGCTGGCGGAGGGGCGCCGGTGCGGCGCCAGAGCAAATAGCCGCGGATGAATTCGTCAATGTCGCCATCGAGGACGCGGGTGACGTTGCCCTCTTCGATCTTCGTGCGATGGTCCTTAATGAGTTGATAGGGCTGGAGGACATACGAACGAATCTGGCTGCCGAAGCTGATTTCGGGTTTGGATTCGTCGAGCTTGCGAGTTTCCTCGCGGCGCTTTTCGATTTCGCGCTCATAAAGCTGCGAGCGGAGAATTTTCATGGCCAGCTCACGATTCTTGTGCTGGCTGCGCTCATTCTGGCATTGGACGACGACGCCCGTCGGAAAATGCGTGATGCGCACGGCGGTCTCGACTTTATTGACATTCTGGCCGCCGTGGCCGCCGGCGCGAAACGTGTCGATGCGAATTTCATCGGGCTTGACGACGATTTCGATGGTGTCGTCGATTTCAGGAATCACGAAAACAGAAGCAAAAGAAGTGTGGCGGCGCGCGGCCTGATCAAACGGCGAAATGCGCACGAGGCGATGGACGCCGCTTTCGCCGGAGAGCAAACCGTAAGCGTTTTCGCCTTCCATACGCACGGTGGCTGATTTGAGGCCCGCTTCTTCGCCGGGAGTCGAGTCGATGACGGTGGCGCGAATTCCCTTGCCTTCCGCCCAGCGAAGATACATGCGCAGGAGCATCTCGGCCCAGTCCTGCGATTCCGTGCCGCCGGCGCCGGGCTTGATGGTCAGGATGGCGTTGCGCGCATCGTTGGGGCCGGAGAGCAGCGTTTGCGTTTCGAGCTCGGCGATGAATTTATCGGCGGAGTCGAGTTCGCCGCTGATGTCCTTCAGGACGGATTCACGCTGCGACGCGTCGGATTCTTCGTGCGCCATGTGGAAGTAGGTTTCGATGTCGCTGACGATGCGACTGAGCTTTTCGTCCGAGGCCAGGGCGGTTTCGGCGCGTTTGCGCTGCTGGAGAATCGATTGAGCCTTCTCCTGGTCGTTCCAGAAGCCGGGATCGTTTACTTTGGCGTCGAGAGTTTTCAGAAGATCGCGGTTGGCGAAAACGTCAAAGATAACTCCGCACGAGATCGATGCGCTTACGGAGTTCTTCGAAGCGGGATTGCAGGTCTTCGATATGAAGGGCTATAGGCATGGTCTGATTTTACATGCGAAACGGGAAAATCGGAACTGGGCGATCGATCAAAACCAAAAGCAGATTCCCTGCCTGCGGCAGGCGGGCTCGTCGGATGCTAATCGCATCCTCGCTCGGAATGACAGCAAAGGAGATGCTGACCAGAAGAGAATGAGTCGGTTCGAACAAATTGCGGTCAGCTTGGGGAATGATGACGCTTCAAACCCCATACGAGCAGTGTAAGCGCGGCGAGGACGCAGAGCCAGGCGAACCAGTTGCCGAAGCGGACGTACAGAGTGCGATCGGAGCGAAAGGCGTAAGGCGCGTCGAGCTGGCCACGAATATAGGGCTTAAGGCGCGCGACGACGCGGCCATAGGGGTCAAAGTCAACGGTGAAACCGGTGTTCGTGTCGCGCAAGAGCCAGCGGCGATTTTCGACGGCGCGAACGCGGGCCATCATCAGGTGCTGCGCGGGCGCAGAGGAGCGGCCGAACCAGCCGTCGTTGGAGATATTAATAAGAAGCTGGGCGCCGTTGCCGGCGAAGTTGCGAATCTCGCCGGGGAAAATCGCTTCGTAACAGATGAAGACACTGAAACGGCCTCCGGGTAACTGGCCGACGGAATATTCGCGGCCGGGCGTGAAATCGCCGATGCTATCGATGAGGCTGTGGGCGAAAAAAAGATATTTGCGGAGCGGCACGTATTCGCCGAAGGGAACGAGGTGAATTTTGTCGTAGGTGAAGAGGCGCTGACCAGACGGATCGAGCAAGACGGCGCTATTCGAGGCGAGCCATCGGCGGTTTGGGCCGAGTTTCCAATCGACGACACCGACGAGAAAGTCATTGCTTGAGTTTCTGGCGATGCCGCCAGCAATGGCGGCGAATCTCGGATCCTGCAAACTGAATGGAGCGGGCACTTCGGGCCAGATGACGACTCCGGGGGCTTGACGAGCCGCCTGTATGCTGATGGATTCGAGCTGCGCCATGTCCGCGGCGTGCAATTGCATCCAGTTGGATGGATAGATTTCTTCCTGCGCGAAATTGGTTTGCACGAGATGCGCGATTTGATCCGCTTTCGCCTGCGGAACGAAATGCGGACCAACTGCGGCAATGATGATGAGAACGACTACCGCGCCGACGGCGACGAGACGATTTTTCGATGATGGCGAAGCGATAGCCCAGGCGAGCAACGCGTTGAATGCAACGATAATCGCTGAGAGACCATAAATACCTGTGAGGCTGCAAATCTGAACGAGCGCCAGATTCCCGGATGCCGCGTAGCCAATCAAATTCCACGGAAAACCGATGATGGGCAGATGGGCGCGGGCGAATTCGAGCGCGACCCAAAGAAAAGGAGCAATCGCGCATGCGACGGAAACGCTCGATTTGCTGAGGCGCGCGACGCACAGCGCGAATACGATAGGAAAAGCCGTGCCGGCGAGAGTCATCAGTCCGAGAATTCCTGCGGCGGCGAGCCAACTGATGTTGCTGCCATACTGCTTCATTACCGTGGCGATCCAGGGCACAGCGAGCGGATAAAAAAGAGCACCGTTGATGAAACCGCAGAGCGCAGCGATGCGCGGCCGGGCGCCGAGCGCGGAGAGAATCAGAAACGTTACAGCGACCCAGGCGAGCAGAGACAGATTGTAATTTGGAAACGATAGGGGAAGCGCGATCCCGGAAGCGATGGCGAGGCCAAGACGAACCGGAGACGAGAAATTCATTCAGCGCCGGAAGATGGCTTTGAATCCCTCGCGCTGGAGCGATTGCTTAGCCTTGTCGCCGATGGCCTGGCTGGGGAAGGGGCCGACCTGGACACGATAAAAATTGTCCGCAGCAGGAGTGAGGACGAACGCCGGGAATCCCTTCTGCTGAAGCGCATCCGCCAAGGCCAAAGCGTCGCTTTCGCTGCGAAGAGCGCCGACTTGCAGGACGATGGCGTTGCGCGACATGCGCGGCGCACGGAAACGAGCGGGAGGCTGAGCGACGGGCGCAGGACGCGAGGCCGACGCAACGGTGGACGGACTCACGCGAGCGGGAGCCGAAGACGCAGCGGATTCGGCGGCGTGGCCGGACGCAGACGACGAAGGTTTCAAGGGAATGTCAACGCTTTTCTTATCCGAATAGAAATCCCATTCGGGCGAAGACTGGGGTTGAGCAGCGGCGCCTGGCGCCGTGCGAGACACGGATGAGTCGGCGGGCGCGGCCGATTTATCGAGAGAGGCAGCCTCGACGGGTGTGTTGCCGTATTGCGTCTTGCCCATGACGTAGCCGAGCGTGAAGAAGACGCAGCAGAGCAACACCACGCCCAAAAACAAACCGATCAGATGACGACCTTCAAGAACCCGGTCGCCGCCGCCTCGCTTGGAATGACCGCTCATTCGTAACCGCTCTCCCCTAGAAATTTATTTGCCGCCTGCTGCGGGCAGCTTGAGCCACTGGCCAACCAGGTCGATGGGCACGGGAAAAATCACCGTTGTATTTTTCTCCGTGCCGATCTCTTGCAGCGTCTGCAAATAGCGAAGTTGCACGGAAACCGGCTGTCTTTGCAGCGCCTCCGCAGCTTCGGCGAGCTTCGCCGAAGCTTGCAACTCGCCGTCGGCATTGATGATCTTCGCACGACGTTCCCGCTCCGCCTCGGCCTGCCGCGCGATGGCGCGCTGCATGTTGTCCGGAATATCGACTTGTTTGACCTCAACCTTCGTTACCTTAATACCCCAAGGCTCGGTATCCAGGTCAAGGATTGTTTGCAATTTCGAGTTTACCTTTTCGCGCTCTGAGAGAACGTCATCGAGCTCGAACTGGCCGACGACGCTGCGCAGGTTGGTCTGCGCGAGCTGCGAAGTGGCGTAGAGATAATTTTGCACCTGAGAAATGGCGAGGTTGGCGTCGACGACGCGAAAATAACAGACAGCGTTCACTTTTGCGGAGACGTTGTCTTTTGTGATGACGTCCTGCGGCGGAACGTCGAGCGTTTCGACGCGCAGAGAGACGCGAATCAGTTTGTCGATCGGCGAGAAAATAAGCACGAGGCCGGGGCCTTTCGGCGCGGGCATCATGCGGCCCAGACGAAGAACGACGCCGCGCTCCCATTCCTTGATGACGTTGATGCAGTTAAAAAGCCAGATCAGGAAAATAAAGACGGCTATGCCGACAACGGTCATCGCGAAATTCATCGCATCCTCCGACCCTCTATGTATTGACTCAACATCAATGAGCTAACGTCCCGGCACGCACAGGTTCCACAAAGAGCGTCAGGCCCTTAACTTTGTTCACGCGCACCTGAGTTCCCCTGGCGATCGCTTCGCCGGCCGCGGCGCGCCAAAGCTCGCCATGAACCATAACCATGCCGTTTGCGCCGGCCGACTCGACAGGCTCCGTGATTTCTCCGACTGCTCCAACCAATTGCTCGGCGCCCGCGGCCTGCTTCCAGTGCAAAGAGCGCAGGACGAGGCGCATCAGGAAAATGATGATAAGCGCGACGGGAATTGTAACTGCCAGCGCGATGGCCGGGCGCACGCCTCCTCCAGTAATCGGAGAATGAACCAGCATGAGCGCGCCAAGCAACATGGAAATCGCGCCGCCAACGCCAAGAATTCCGTGCGTCGGATATTTCGCCTCGAGAACGAATAAAACGACAGCGAGGATGATGAGCAAAAGGCCGGCAAAGTTCACGGGCAGCATGTGCATGGCGAA
>JASHRL010000275.1 GCA_030037355.1 Candidatus Acidiferrales bacterium
CGCAACCGACGCACCGTCTCGCCCACGGCTCGGTCGATGGTCACGTCGTCCAGACGCTGCAGGAAACGATACAGAGTTGTGAAATCTGGCACGCGGGCCAGCCCCAGCGCCTGACGCAATTCGCGGTGCTCGCTCAGCCGGACCTCGGCTTCGCGAAAAGTCCAGTCCTCGTAACGCATCAGACAGAGAATCGCCAGCAGCTGGGGTTGGTTGAACAATCGCTTGCTGAAACGACTTCGGTACCGCGGGAGCACCGCCTTGGAGACTTGCAGGGCGACGCGGGCAAAGGGCAGCAGTCCGACCTCGACCATCGCACCTCCTGCCTCGATAGAAGACAACAATCCCGAACGGTCGGATATGCCAAATCCTCATCGTCGTAGCGAGGATGTCAACAGAGCCAGATGAGTTCCAGTGGTTGAGCTAATCTCAGTAAGGAGCGTGCCATGAAAAAAATCGGAATGCTCGCAAGTGTCGCGGTGATTCTCGCCGGTCTCGCTTTCGCGGCTCCCAAACCGCAAACCTTCATCGGCGACATCAGCGACAGCATGTGCGGCGCCACGCACATGATGGAAGGCAGCGCCAGGGATTGCACACTCAAGTGCGTCGAAGGCGGGAGCGCGTTCATTCTTGTCGACGCCAAAGGAAAAATTTATAAGCTGAGCGACCAGACCAAGCCGCGCGCCTTCGCGGGCGAAAAAGTCAGAGTCACCGGCACGCTCAATGGCGACATGATCGACGTAACCTCGATCGCCGCCGCAAAGTGAGCGCGCTCTTGGCTGAATTGTTTCAACCGATGCTACAGGAGGGCCGACCATGGATCGGCCCTCCCGTTAGCGCCTGAACTAACTCACCTCAATGTTTGTTACTCGTCTTCCGCAAATGGTTCTGCCGTAATTTGAAACTCATCTTCATATACGACATATCCCACGCGTCTGGACCGTAACATGCGGACGGGGATTCCGTGGTGTTCGAGTATTGCAACCAAAGACCGTACACGCGCTATATGTTCGTGAGCGCTGTCCTTGAACCAGGAAATCGCCTTGCGTTTCTTTCGGTGAAGCGGGGGCTTTGACGTTGTGAACCGCGTTGGCTTTTCCAGGTTTTGGTTGAACCACTCGCGAATGCGCTCGTGCTCTTCCTCTTCATATGGTTCGAGCCGATTGTCGTTACGGAGATTTCCGATGGCATGGAAGACCCCTAGCTCTTGCTGAGAATCCTCGTCGACATCTGGCACAACAAACCTCACGTATCGGCCTCTTCCGTCAGGCTTGAGATTTCTAGGCGAGTATCCTGAGTGTTTGCCTCTTTTTGCACGCATGGTCATGATCCGCAGGCATCAAGTTCGCTGGGATCGTCCATTTTCCGACACGCCATCCTGCTTGTCTAGGCTAGGGTCATTCCTTTGCTAGAATGCTTCTGATGAGCAAGCGCACCAACAAACAGTGCCGAATATGCTGAACGCGCTGCGTTACTATTGGATGATCTCAAAAGGCTATCGCCTGCGGCCTTGGCGAAGCCCATATCTGCAATGGCGCATGGAGACGTTTTTTGGCGCAGAAGCCAGCGAACTCGACGCGCGCCGTTTCTTCCATCTCATTTGGCGCGAGCGCGCGCGCATGCGCCGCTTCATCGCCTGGGTCAGCGAACGCCGCCGCGACCAGCGCCACTCCCGAATTTCGTAGCAAGGTAAATTCGCGCAGAGCTTTTTCGCTCGCCATTCCTGCGGGAGCAGCGGCCCGCGAGTGACGAGAAGCATTTGGCCTTTTCTCGCCACTCATCACTTGTCACTCATCACTGCCTTCAAAACACCTGCTCATCCGCCGACGGCCCGTAAATCGAAGGCACCGGCGCTTCATTCAATCGCAAATAGACGCTCAGTTGGCCGCGATGATGAATCAAGTGGTTCATCACAAATCCGCGCAGCACCACAGCCTTCGGCAGCGTAAAAACCGTTTTGCCTCCCGCGATCAGCGACCACGGCTTCATCATTTCCTCGTCGCTGGCTCCGGCGATCGCCGCTCGCCCGGCCGCGGCTCTCTTGTCGAATTCTTCCAGCAATTGCTTCCGCGAAGTCATCTTCAGCGCTGCGCTTTGCGCCGGCGGTGGATTTCCCGAAGGATTCATGTCAACGTGATCCTGCAGGATCGTTTCCTTCGCCCAGCCCGGCAGTTCCGCCACGTGCCCCGCCAATCGGTCGAGCGTCATCGACCTCGGATGCGGTTTGAAATCGCTTTTTCCTTCTGGGACGCGTTCCAGCACCTTTCGCGTCGTTGCCATCTCGTGGTCGAACTCCGGCAAAATCATGTCACGTATCGCCATCGTTTCCTCCTGGGAAGCATTCGTCTTGCGAGTGTGCGAGCAAACTCTCCGAGCTTCTGGCCCAGACGCTATATCGGATGCGCGCCGCATTTTTCCGATGCAACTTCTCGCGTTGACTTCCTTTGCCGCGCCCTCCTACAATGGGCCGCCAATGCCCCAATCGCCCTCCTTCACCGGTCAGACCGTCTCCCACTATCGCATTCTCGAGAAACTTGGCGGTGGCGGAATGGGCATCGTCTACAAAGCCGAAGACCTCGAACTCGGCCGCTTCGTCGCTATTAAATTTCTGCCTGAAAATGTTTCGCAAGACCCGCAAACGCTCGAGCGCTTTCGCCGCGAAGCTCGCGCTGCCTCTGCGCTGAACCATCCCAACATTTGCACCATTCATGAAATCGGCCGCGTCCCTCCTCAGCCGGGCGAAAAAGGCGACGGCCAGCCTTTCATTGTCATGGAGTATCTCGAGGGCGCGACGCTCAAGCACCTCATTACCGGGCGGCCTCTGGAGATCGATCAGCTCCTCGATATCGCCATCGATGTGAGCGACGCCCTCGACGCCGCCCATGCTCAGAGCATCGTCCATCGCGACATCAAGCCTGCCAATATTTTTGTCACCAAGCGCGGCCATGCCAAAGTCCTCGACTTCGGCCTCGCCAAATTTCAATCCGAAGGCGCCGATGGCGATACGACAACGAGAGGCGAAATGCCCGAAGCTCATCTTACGAGTCCGGGAACAGCCGTTGGCACGGTCGCTTACATGTCGCCCGAGCAGGTCCGCGCCAAGCCTCTCGATTCGCGCACAGACATTTTTTCTTTCGGCATCGTCCTCTACGAAATGGCCACCGGCCTTCTCCCGTTTCGCGGAGAAAGCTCGGGACTGATTACCGAAGCCATTCTCAATCGTGCGCCTGTGCCTCCCGTTCGCCTGAATCCCGATTTGCCGCCAAAACTGGAAGAGATCATCCAGAAAACTCTCGAAAAAGATGCTTCGCTCCGTTATCAGCACGCTTCCGATTTGCGCGCCGATCTCCGCCGCCTCAAGCGCGACACCGATTCCAGCCGCCGCGTCATTGCGTCCGATGATTCCGCCGTCCCGCTTGGAGTTGCGCGCGGCAGTGATTCGAGCCGCAGCGCGGTAAGTGCGCCCGGCTATGTACCTCCCGTAGGGGCGGGGCTTGTTTACCCTGAGGAACGAAGGGTTACGCCCGCGCCTGCGACAGCAGGCGAATCCGGCCATTTGTCGCGCGCCTCCGATCACCCGTCCGGCTCTTCCACGGTCGTCGCCGTCGCTCGCGAACACAAATTCGGCGCCGCCGCTACAATTATCGTGGCCGTCGTCCTCATCGCCGCCGCATCTTATGGCGTCTACGCATTTCTCCATCGCCCGCCCGCGCTCACTTCCAAGGACACCATTGTCCTCGCCGATTTCACCAACACCACCGGCGATTCCGTCTTCGACGGCGCGCTCCGCCAGGGTCTTGCTGTGCAGCTCGACCAATCGCCTTTTGTGAATCTCCTCTCCGAGGATCGCATCCAGCAAACTCTCAAAATGATGGGCCAGGCTGCCGACGCGCGGCTCAGTCCGGATGTCGCGCGCGATGTCTGCGTGCGGACGTCCAGCGCCGCCGTGCTCGACGGCTCCATCGCCCAGATTGGCAGCGAGTATCTGCTGACGCTCAAGGCGCTCGGCTGCGCCAATGACCAGCTCCTCGCCAGCACCGAAGCTCAGGCCACCGACAAGAATGATGTCCTCGCCGCCCTCGGCAAGATTTCTGCAAACATCCGCAAGCAGCTCGGCGAATCCCTCAGCAGCATTCAGAAATACGACACACCCCTTGAGCAGGCCTCCACCTCATCTCTGGAGGCCCTTCAGGCGTACAGCCGTGGCCGCAAGATCGCCCTCAGCGGCGACAATGCGACCGCTGTGCCGTACTACCAGCAAGCCATCCAGCTCGACCCCAACTTCGCCATGGCCTACGCTGCTCTCGGAACCGTCTATGAAAATCTGGGAGAGCTTAACCTTGCAGCTGAAAACACCACCAAAGCATACGAGCTGCGCGACCGTGTCACTGAAAAAGAGAAGGTTTATGTTGATTCCCACTACGATCAGTTCGTCCTCGGCGATCTCACCAAAGCCCAGCAGGACTACCAGCTCTGGCAATCCGAGTATCCTCAGGACGACGCTCCCATCACCAACCTCGGCGTCATTTACGGCCAATTGGGCCAGATCGAAAAAAATCTAGAAGAGTGCCAGGCGGCTTTTCGAATCGACCCCGGCGGGCTCTCCTATCTCAACCTCGCCTTTGCCTATCTCGGTTCGAATCGTCTTCAGGAAGCTAAAGCCGTCATTCAAGAAGCACGGGCCAAGAATCGCGATTCCGCGCTTCTCCGCCTGTGCGCCTACATGGCCGCTTTCCTCCAGAAAGATACCGCCGGTATGGCAGAGCAGGTCGCCTGGGCGAAGGGCAAGGAAGTGCAGGGACTCTTCGATGGTGCGGAAGCGGACGCGGCGGGTTATTCAGGTCAAGATCGCAAGGCCTTGACCCTTATGCAGCAGGCCATCAATCTCGCAAACCAAGCAAGCCAGGGGAACGAAATCGTCGCGGGAGATGACGTGGACAACGCTCTTCGCGAAGGGCTTTTTGGCAATGCATCGGCAGCACGTCAGTATACTGCAACGGCGCTTGCTCTCTCCACTGGACGCGACATCCAGTTTCAGGCCGCCCTAGCCTCGGCTCTCGTCGGTGACGCCGCCAAAGCGCAGGCACTCGCCGACGATCTGGCGAAGCGCTTTCCTAAGGATACGATAGCCCAGTTCATCGAAATCCCTCCCGTCCGCGCTCAGTTGGCGTTGCTTCACGGCGATTCCTCCAAAGCCATCGAGATACTTCAGCCTAGCCTCCCCTATGATTTGTCCGGCGGTGCCACGCCTGCACTCTATGGACCCTACGTCAGGGGAGAAGCATATCTCGCGGCGAAGAAGGGAACTGAAGCCGCCGCCGAGTTTGAAAAAATCATCAATCATAGCGGCATCGTCGTGACTGAACCCATCGGCGCTCTTGCGCATCTCGGCCTCGCCCGCGCCTATGCACTCGAAGCCGAATCTTCGCAAAGCCCTGACGCCGGCGCCGCTCGCGCCAACGCTCGCAAAGCCTATCAGGATTTCCTCGCTCTCTGGCAGCACGCCGACCCGGACATCCCCATCCTCAAGCAAGCCCAGGCCGAATACGCCAAACTCTCGCCCACCAACTAACACAACGTCCCTGTAGCGCAGATGTTCGCGTTTTTTGCGAACTCTGCGGCTTTTGCTTGTAGCTCGGAAAACCACTGACCCTCTCGTAGATTTCAGTTGATTTCACGTTAACTATGTGATATACAGTAAGTGGTAGACGTAAATTGCGGTTTGCGTACAACTTAGCGGAAGGCAGGCCGCGGCGACGCGGCTTTTTCTTTTTCATGGAGCGCCGCAGCCGCATTCTGGCGAAGGAGCTTCGCTTTTTATGCGCTTTTTGAATTCTAATCGACAGAGCTATGATTTATTAGAATTCGACGTAACTCGTACAAAGCAAACATGCGGACCCATTTCTAATCGACAGAGAAAAGCGTTTTTCCCAAGGTGTTTTGTCCGTTTCCGGACACCAAAATGGATGTCTCGAACGGCCGTACTCTCGGCCCGAAGCGGCGTCGCGGGGCGGGGTATAATGTCCTAAAGGCAGAAATCATGCAGGATCTACAGATTTTCGCGGAAACCGGATCGCTCCATGAAGCCCGCTGGTGGGATGTTGCCCCGAATGGCAAGCTGCATTGTTATCTTTGTCCGCGCCATTGCCATATCGGCGATGGCCAGGCCGGTTTCTGTTTTATCCGCGTGAATCAAGGCGGAAAACTCTACAGCCTCGGCTATGCGTCTCCCGCCGCCATCCAGGTCGACCCCATCGAGAAAAAACCGCTCAATCATTTTCTTCCCGGCACGAAAATTTTCTCCATGGGCACCGCCGGCTGCAATATGGGCTGCTTTTTCTGCCAGAACTGGGACATCTCGAAATCCCGCAGCGATCAAGTTCACTC
>JASHRL010000276.1 GCA_030037355.1 Candidatus Acidiferrales bacterium
CTCAGCAACTCAATCTGCGCCGCGCGCAGGCTGCGGTTTTCGAGCAGTGGGATCGCCACTTTCTGCGGCCCGAGACTCAGAACAACGTGCACCCATTCACCTTCTTTCAATTGTGCTCCTGCCGGAGGGCTTTGCCGCACAATCGAATCCTCCGGCAGACTGCTGTAGATACGGTCTTCGACTCTCACGTGCAGGCCATACGCCGCAAGCCGCGCCTGCGCCCGCTGCAATGTGACGCCCGTGAGGCTCGGTGTGATGGTCTCGCGCCCCTGAATGGCGATGCGCATCGTCAAGATGGCGCTCAAAAACGCAATCGACGCCAGCACAAACACCAGCAGCGCCATGCGCCCAGCCCATTCAATCCGCTCGCGAAATCCCATGACGAAACGCTCTCCAAACGAGAGCGAGACTAGCACTCTCGAAATCGCCCTTCAATGCTCGCCCACTGATCCGCTTCGTGCTCGTTACGTGGCTCGCAGCATCGCGGCAAAGAAGCCGTCGGTACGCGTTTCGGGCGGAAACGTTCGCAAGAACCCATCGGCGCCAACCAAATCTTCTAAAGGAACGTCCGGCGCCAGCGCGTCGCTCGGAATTTCAACCGGGCTTGTTGCAAAGTTGGCGTGCTTCTCGAGAACTTCGTGCACGACTTCGTCGTTTTCTTCCGCTTCGAGCGAGCACGTCGAATAAATCAGTTTTCCCCGCGGCGCGAGGCAATCAAGCGCCGAAGAGAGCAGAGCAACTTGCTGTCGGTGCAGTTCAGCCAGATCTTCGGGTGTCAACCGCCAGCGAATCTCCGGATTTCGCGCCAGCGTGCCCGTTCCCGAGCACGGAGCGTCGACAAGTATGCGATCGAATTTGCGCCGGAAGGGCAGTGATGTCGCGCCGTCAAGCGCCACCAGCTTCACGTTCGCCGCGCCGGCTTTTTTCAGCCTCTCGCTCATCTGGCGCAATCTCTTTTCATGCCGGTCCGACGCAACAACCATCGCATTCGCTCCTGCCGCGCGCGCCAGCGCCAGTGTCTTTCCTCCAGGCGCAGCGCAAAGGTCCAGCAGAGAATCGCCGCGTGTTACATGCAAGAGCAACGGAACAAGTTGCGAAGCTTCATCCTGGATTGTGATAGCGCCATCCCGAAAAGCGCGCGTTCTCGCAATATTCCCGCCTCGAACGATAATCGCGTCGCGCAGCAATTTTCCGGGAGAATGTTCAACTCCCGCCATTCTGAATTCTCGCAGGACTTCCTCTTTCCGAACCGAATCCGCAATGGCGCATGCCTGATTCGGCGGTTGATTGTTCACCGCGAGTAACTCTCTCGTTCTCGCCTCGCCGAACTGCGCGATCCATCGCTCGACGAGCCACGCCGGGTGCGAAAACAAAATCGCGAGCGACTCAGCCAAGGGCAGCCCTGCGGGAATCATCCCTTCTGCCGCGTGATCCTTTTCCTCTGCCGCACGGTGCAATACCGCATTCACGAGCGCCACCGCCGACTTCTTGCGTGTCCGCTTCACGATTTCTGCCGATTCGTTCACCGCCGCTCGCGCAGGAATGCGCGAGAGAAATCGCAGTTGATAAATCCCCAGCCGCAACGCAACCAACACTTCGCTATCTAATCTCGCGGTTTTCTTACCGGTGTACCGCTCG
The DNA here is from genome assembly GCA_030037355.1 of Candidatus Acidiferrales bacterium. Lineage (GTDB taxonomy): Bacteria > Acidobacteriota > Terriglobia > Acidiferrales > UBA7541 > DAHUXN01. The sequence goes on from JASHRL010000276.1 coordinate 1,639, forward strand.
ATAAAAAAATCGAGCAGTCCTTGCCAGCGCAGTGCGCCGAGGACAATCTCTGTCGCCAGCGCCGCGTCGCGCGCAGCAACATCGGCATCCAGTCGCGAATAAAGCAACTCCGACGCGTACGCGCGCTCTGTCTCGCCGCGCAGCAAAATGTCGTACGCGATTTGTCTTGCGGGACTGATTGGCATCGGTCTTCCGGAGGCCTTCAAGATAGGAATCGTTCGTTTCGAGCGAACCGCGCGCCGTTGGCAAATTCCTGCGCCGTCATGCGCTTTCGTCCTTCCGGCTGCACATGCGAAATGTTGAGCCACGTTCCGCCGCCGCACGCGGCAAACATTTCGCCGCGGCTCGAAACGATCGTCCCGGGTTCAGCAGCGCCAGTCTCCGGCGCGCTGTCCGCCGGCTTGCCCCAGACATGGCACATTCTTTCTCGGAATCGCGTGTACGTGCCCGGCCACGGCTGGAGCGCGCGAATTTGGTTGTAGATTATCGTCGCTGGCTGCTTCCAATCGATTCGGCCTTCTTCTTTCTTCAAAGGCGGCGCGTAGCTCGCGAGCAAATTGTCTTGCGGCTTCGCAGCAATCGCGCCGCGATCCAAATTGCGCAGCGTCTCAATCATCATCGGCGCGCCTTCCTCGGCCATTCGCGCCATCAATTCCGGCGCCGTCTCGTCGCCGCCAATTTGTATTTCGCGCTGTTCGAGAATCGCGCCCGTATCCAATCCCGCGTCGATTTGCATCGTCGTCAGGCCCGTGCGCGTCTCTCCATTCAGAATCGCGCGCTGAATCGGAGCGGCCCCGCGGTAACGCGGCAATAAAGAACCGTGCAGGTTGATCCAACCGAGGCGAGGGATCTGCAGCAAATCACGCGAAACGATTTGTCCATACGCGATGATGACCACCGCATCCGGCGCGATGCCCTCGAGATATTCTCGCGCTTCTTCGGAACGGATTTTCTCCGGCTGGTAGGTTTTTAATCCTGCTTCAACCGCCGCATCTTTGATAGGAGAACTTGCCGGCTTCTGCCCTCGTCCCCGCGGACGGTCCGGTTGCGTAATCACCGCCTCCACGGAAAAATCAGCTTCGGCGATCAACCGCTTAAGCGCAGCTAGCCCAAATGTCGGAGTGCCGCAGAAAACGATTCTGAGCGGCACGTCTTTCTACCACTCCCCGGCCTTGATCAGCTTGCGAATTTTCCGCTTGACGAGGTCGCGCTTCAACATGCTGAGATGCGTCAGGTAAAGAACGCCATCGAGGTGGTCAATTTCATGGCAGAAGGCGCGCGCCAGGAGGCCTTCCCCTTTCATCTCATATTCTTTTCCGGTGACGTCTTGCGCTCTCACCGTCACATATGCTGGCCGCAGCACATTTCCGCGAAACCCCGGAACCGAAAGGCAGCCCTCCTCTTCGCGTTGCTCGCCCTCCGAATGAACGATGCGCGGATTGGCCAGGACCAACTTCGCTTCCGGATTTTTCCCCACCGTCACATCAATCACCGTGAGTCGCAGGTTCAGCCCAATCTGCGGCGCGGCCAGCCCCACTCCTTGCGCCGCATACATTGATTCGAACATATCCTGTGTCAGTTTTTCCAAATCCGCGTCGAATTTTTCCACCGGCTTGGTCGGTCGTTCGAGGACCTCAGCGGGATATTTTGTAATCGGGTGAATCATCGTGTCCAGTTTCGCCCCCAGGTCGTTCTAGAAATTGTCGAGTTGCTTTAGATAGCCCTGAAAATTTCGGCGCGTTTCTTCGAGTGAGTCGCCGCCGAACTTTTCCAAAAACGCTTCTGCCACAACGTGCGAGACCATCGCTTCCGCAATCACGCCTGCAGCCGGAACGACGCAAATATCGGATCGTTCGTAGGCCGCTTTCAGAGCTTCTTTCGTCTGCAGGTTGGCCGAAGTAAGCGCGCGCCGCAGCGTCGAAATCGGCTTCAAGTAACCGCGCACCACCACGTCTTCACCGTTCGTAATTCCGCCTTCGACGCCGCCTGCGCGGTTCGAACCTCTCTCAAAACGCTTCCGGCCACCATCATATCGAATTTCGTCTTGAACTTCCGAGCCATAAGAAGTCGCATTCGCGATTCCCGTCCCAATCTCGACGCCTTTGACAGCTTGGATGGACATCACCGCGCGCGCCAGCCGCCCGTCCAGTTTTTCATCCCATTGCGCATGGCTTCCCAATCCCGGAGGCACGCCGCGCGCGACAACCTCGAAGATTCCTCCCACGGAGTCGCCTGCACGCAAAGCCTGATCCACTTCCGCCTTCATCTGTGCTTCTTTTTCTGCATCCACGCAGCGCAGCGGCGAATCCAGGTTCGCGCACGCAGCCTGAATCTCTTGCCATTTCACCGCTCGTTCCACTCGGATATGCCCAACGGCAATCGTATGGCTCAGCACTTCAATTCCGAATTCGCGCAGCAAGAGCTTGCTGAGGCTTCCGGCAGCCGTCCGCGCCGCAGTTTCTCTCGCCGACGCGCGCTCAAGCACATAACGCGCATCATGCAAATTGAATTTCAGCGCGCCGGCCAGATCCGCATGTCCGGGCCGTGGAGAGGTTAGCGGCCGCTGCGCCTCTTCCGCGCCGTCGGCGTCCTCCACGGGCAGCGCCTTCTCCCAGTTTTTCCAGTCGCGATTCTCGATGCGGATGGCGATCGGCGCCCCGATGGTCCGTCCATGGCGCACGCCTGCCAGAAAGTCGGCCCGATCCTTCTCGATTTTCTGCCTTCCGCCGCGACCATAGCCGAGCTGCCTGCGGTGCAGTTCGCGGTTGACGAACTCCACATCCACCGCGACTCCCGCCGGCAAGCCGGAAATCCACGCAATCAGCGCCTGTCCATGGGATTCGCCCGCCGTGAAAAATCGCAGCATTCTCTAATGTGCTCGCGCGCAACCGAAGTGACGCACGATTCTACCGGACGCTTTATTC
>JASHRL010000277.1 GCA_030037355.1 Candidatus Acidiferrales bacterium
TCGCAGTCCGGCGCCCAGGGAAATTCTCAAGCCCAGGCGGCCAATGCGACCACGGATCGCAAACCTGTGCTCGTCGAACTTTTCACAGCGGAGGGATGCTCATCTTGTCCACCGGCGGAAAAACTCCTTGCAGCTCTCGAGGCCAGACAACCAGCGCCCAATGCTGAAATCATTCCACTGGAAGAGCACGTCGACTATTGGGATCACGATGGATGGGTCGATCCATTTGACTCTCCGGACTGGACCGCGCGGCAGAATGATTACACCGTGAAATTCAAAGAAGGCACTGCTTACACCCCGGAAATGGTCGTCGACGGAGATGCCCATTTTAACGGCAGTTTGCCCCATACGGCGGTCATGGCGATCGAAGCCGCTGCGCGCGAACCGGAAACGGATGTTACCGTATCCTCCGGCCAGCCAGGATCGCACGGCGCGGAAGCCTTCAACGTCAAGGTCGCAAGCCTTCAGGGCGACCCGCAGGACGACACAGCTGACGTCTGGCTCGCGATAACTGAAGCCGGACTTCGCTCCAACGTAACGGCAGGCGAGAACACAGGGAAGGAACTCGACCACGTTGCTGTCATGCGATACCTGCACAAGATTGGTGTCGCGCGAGGCGGTGATCCTGTGGCGTATAGCGGTACGCCTGAAGTCAAGCTGAAGTCGAACTGGAACCGGCAAAACCTGTCCGTTGTCGTGTTCGTGCAGGATAAGAAGAGTCTGCGTGTTCTGGGAGTAGCTTCAGCCAAAGTCGCGGGCTGACAAAAGCGCCGCCCTTCTAGCTCCGCCAGTCGAGCAGACAACAAGGAATCGGGCTGCCCGCAAGAGTCTTAGCTCCACAGACGAAATAGATCTGTGCGTTTCGACGGCGGTTTCGATTTTGCATAAAATATCCCTTGACTTCCTCCGTTCTATCCATACACTCCCGAATTTCACGAACTAATTTCAAATCAAGAGCCTTCTGATGCGCCTCTCTCGGCTCCTTGTGAGACTCGGGTCTTAGGATGAACACCTTCCGCCATGGCTGGCATCGCTGGGTCGGTCATGCCGCCTGTCCGGGCACGGCATGTATTCTCGAAAGACTAGCGCGTATACCGAGTGCGGCCAGAACGCTCCCGGCAGGCGAACCTGCCACTGTCCGTCCTGCGGAGGAAATCGATCCAGCGATTTCGGAGATCGGCGAGCAAGGATTTGTTTTTAGAGTGCGAGGTGGCGCTAGAATCGGGGCTTCCTCGTATCTTGCGAACTGACGCGAATGGAATTCTTTGAAAGGCTTTTGCGGGTCTTCAGTTATTAAAGGAGCAAAAATGGCCAAGAGCAACAAGAGGTCGCTGAACTTTTTATTCTGTGTACTTTCCATCGTTCTTTTTACTGTGCCCACTTATGCGCAACGCCGGTTTCGCGGCGGAAATGAAGATGCATTCCGATTCCGTTTTGTCGGGCCTATCGTTGGCAACCGCATCGCGTCTGTCGCGGGCGTGCCGGGCGATCCCAATGTCTACTATGCCGGCGCCGCGTCGGGTGGCGTCTGGAAGACGACGGACGGCGGGAATCGCTGGGAGCCCATCTTCGATAAAGAGCCGGCTGCTGCCATCGGTGCGCTCGCCGTGGCGCCCTCCGATCCGAATGTGGTTTGGGCTGGAACGGGCGAAGCCTGGGCGATTCGCGACAGCGACGTCATGGGCAATGGTATCTACAAGTCGACTGACGCCGGAAAGACGTGGACGAACATGGGTCTCGGCCAAACGGGCCGCATTGGCCGCGTGATCGTCAATCCCACGGATCCGAATACCGTATTTGTCTGCGCGCTGGGCCGCACGACCGGCCCCCAGCAGGAGCGCGGCGTCTATCGCACGACGGATGGCGGCAAGACCTGGGAGCGCGTGCTTTTTGTGGATGAAAATACGGGCTGTTCCGGTCTTTCCATGGACCCGGAGAACTCGCGGACGATTTTTGCGGGGGCGTGGCAAGTCGCCATGCACACGTATGGAGAATTCAGTGGCGGGCCAGGAAGCGGAATTTATGTTTCGCACGATGACGGCACAACGTGGACGCGCATCGAGGGCCACGGCCTGCCGAAATCGCCTGTGGGTAAGATTGACGTCGCTGTCGCGCCGACGAATTCGGATCGCGTCTACGCGCTGATCCAAACCGCGGATCAGGGCTCCGTCTGGCGTTCGGACGATGGCGGAGAAAATTGGCGCGTCGTCAACTGGTCGCGCCAGCTCACCGGCCGCGCGGGCTACTATATCCGCATCGCTGTTTCTTCCGGCAGCGACAACGAGGTCTACCTAGCCAACAGCAGTTTCTTTGAATCTCTCGATGGCGGCGAGAACTTCAATGAGGTCCCCTGGGGCGGCGACAATCACGATATCTGGATTGACCCGAAAAATCCCGATCGCTTCGCTCTGACGAACGACGGCGGCATGCTGATCACCAGAACTCATGGCCGCGGTTTTCAGCGTGTCTCGCTGCCTATCGGCCAGATGTATCACGTCGCTGTCGACAATCAGGTTCCGTATGAGGTCTATAGCAACATGCAGGACGACGGCAATATGCGCGGCCCCAGCACCTCTTTCATTTTCGGATATGGTGTTCAGGCAGAGTCTGACTGGGACCACGGTATGGGCGGCTGCGAATCCGGATGGACTGTTCCGGATTTGACCGATCCGAATATCGTGTGGGCCACATGCTACGGCGACGAAGTAACGGTATGGAACGCGCGAACAAGGATGGCGCGCTCCGTTAGTCCCTGGCTGCACACGCTCGATTCCGCGCCAAACGAGACGAAATATCGTTGCCATTGGACGCCTCCGCTGGCTATCGATCCTTTCGATCACAACACGGTCTATTACGGCTGCCAGGTCATCTTCAAAACTTCCAATGGCGGACAGAGCTGGTCGGTCATCAGTCCCGATCTTTCCACGAATGATCCGAGCCGGATCGTATCCTCCGGCGGCATCGTCGGCGACAATCTTGGCCAGTTCTACGGCGAAGTCGTTTTCGCCATCGCGCCGTCGCAGATTCAGAAGGGACTAATCTGGGCCGGCACCAATGACGGCCAGGTCTGGTACACCAGGGATGGCGGCGGCCATTGGAATAACGTCACGAAAAACATCACAGGTTTGCCAGCGTGGGGTGAGGTCACCAGCATCGAACCTTCCCACTTCGACCCGGGAACTGCGTACATCTCCGTGGATTTTCATCTGATGGATGATCGTGATCCATATATCTACAAAACCACGGATTTCGGCCAGACCTGGACGCGCATCGACAGCAATCTTCCGCACGACGAACTTTCCTACGTTCGCGTCATTGCCGAAGATCCGGATTGCAAGGGCCTCCTTTTCGCCGGAACTGGAAACGATCTCCATTATTCGCCAGATGACGGCGGGCATTGGATGACGCTGGACGAGGGCCTGCCGCACACCACTGTTTCTTGGGCTGTCGTGCAGAAACAATTCCACGACCTGGTGATTTCCACCTACGGCCGCGGTCTTTATATCCTCGACGATATCACTCCGCTCGAGCAAGCCGCCAAGGAGCAATCCGATGCCGCTGTGCGATTCTTCACGCCCCGCGACGCCTATCGCTTCGTGCGCAACGCTCGCGCGTATCTCGATTTCTCCTCGAACGCCGCCTCAAAAGAGCCTGCGCAGATCGAAATTCTCGATTCGCAAGGAACGGTGATTCGCAGAATGAACCAGCCGGTCAAGGCAGGTCTCAATCGCGCAATCTGGGATCTGCGATACGATTCCCCGCATTTGATCGCCTTGCGGACCGCCGCTCCCGACAATCCGCATATCTGGGATGAGCCGCGTTTCCGTGACAAGGATTCAAGGCCCATCACACACTGGGGCATCGAGGACGCGCAGCAAGGACCTCTCGTCGCTCCCGGCAAATACACGGTGCGCTTGACGCTCGACAAACAGACATTCACGCAACCGCTGGCCGTCCTTCGCGATCCCAAATCGCCTGGCACCGATGCGGATATCGATGCTTCCGTGAAGGCGTTGCTGCGCATCCGCAGTGACATCACCAGCACTTCGGACATGGTGAATCGCATCGAATGGCTCCGCAAACAGCTCGGCGACATCGATGCCACGCTCACGTCCGAGGTCGCTCAGGATCGCATGGATCGGAAGAACGATCCGAAGAAAGCCGACTTGCTGAAATCCGTCAAGTCTATGGAGCAGGATATGGAATCGGTCGAGTATAAGCTGGTCAGCAAGGTCGAAACGAACAGCGACGACAAATATTACGTCACCGCCTACAAGATCTATCTCAACTTGATCTGGCTCAACGGTGAGATCGGCACGGGTGCCGGCGACGTGGCCGGTGCCGCCGATTTCGCGCCGACCGACACCGACATGAGTCTTCTCGCCATGATTGAGAAAGATCTGGCGTCAGCAACCGAGGACTACAAGAAACTCATGGATCAGCAACTGCCGGCGTTCAATCGCTCGCTCGAACAGCAGGGAGTGACTCCTTTGTCTGCTGTCGTGCCGCCGGCACAAACCGATAGCGCGGAGGGCTCGGAACCTTAGTTTTGCCTTGTGGGTGGTGTTCGGCCAGAGTTCGAACGGCTGGCCGGTTTGCAGCAATCGGGGTGGCGGAAGGAAGTTCGCGAGAAGAAACAGCGCGGACTTACTTCCGCCGCTGCTTCACGAACTCTTTGAGCATTTGCCCTGCGTTGCGAATGTGGCGGCCGAGTAAATCGCACGCGTTCGCGACGTCTCGCTGGCGGCACAATTGAAGCAGTTCGCGATGCTCTTGCTTCGCGCGCTCGAAGGCCTGCGTCAAATAAAGTTGCAGCCGCGTATAGCGGTCGCCATTGTTGTTGATGGTCTGAATCAACGCAATAAATCGCGGCCGGTTGGCGCGGGAATAGAGCGTCGAGTGAAATTGCCAGTTCAGGCGGCCCCACGTCCCCACTTCTTCTTTCAGCCATAGGGCCTTTTCGTAGGCTTGCAGAATTTCGTCGGCCTTCCGAAATTCAGCGTCCGTCAGATTTGGAACGGACAGCCTCAAGACGTCGCACTCCAGCAGCGCGCGAATGTCGAAAAGTTCTTCAATTTCATCCGGCGAGAGCGCGGAGACCACAGCGCCGCGATGCGGAACGATATTGATGAGCCCTTCGGCTTCCAGTTGGCGCATCGCTTCCCGCACAGGGATTCGGCTGACGTCAAAATCCCTGGCGATGGCATCCTGGCGCAGTTGTTCGCCCTCCTGGATTTCGCCACGGATGATCTTTTCACGCAGTTTGTCGGCCACGGCGGACGCCAGCGAGATTCTGCGGATGCTGTCAGCGGCGGCTGGAAAAGTCCCCACTTCAATTTCAGGTGTCATCGGTATGAGAATTGATTCCCTTAATCGCGATTCAAAGAGGAGCTAGGCATCCTGCTTCGTGGAGTAAACCATAGCATACTTTGCGGTTAACTTTCCTTCCATTTTTGGTAGAACGCAAGTTTTGCGCTGCGAACGACGATTATCGCGCTTTCAGTCTGTCATCGCGCAAGCCATTTCGCAATGTCCCTGACGTTACCGAGGATTTCACGCGCACCAAGCTCGCGCAATTTTGCCCCGCGAATTCGTCGCTCCTCGCTCCGCCGTGGAAGAACGCCGAAAAACGCCATGCGCGCACTCCGCGCCGCGAGCGCGTCGTCGATGTTGTCGCCCAGATAAATCGCCGTCTCCGCTGACCGTCCGTCCAAAATCTTCAGCAGGCCCTCGGGATCCGGCTTCGGTTTCTCGACGCTCTCCACGGTAATAATGTGCTGGAAGTGCGCGCGTGCAGAAAAGCGATCAAGCGTGTACTCGAGCTCTGAGTTCGTTCGCCCCGTGAAGATGGCCAGTTCGGCGCGGCTGGCGAGGGCGCGCATCTGCCGTTGAGAAAGCAGCCATCGTTCGCGAGATACGTTCCCATCTCCGCCGTGGCCCCAATAAATATCTTCGAACTGCTTCTTCACTTCTTCATAGCTGAATTCGCCTCCGAGTTCTCGAATCCAGGCATGCGTCAGTTTCCAATCATCATTGAAACCTGGCCGATTTTTCCACTGCTGCAATTCGCGCCATGTGACGCGTTTGCCCGTGAAATGCCGGACTGTTTCGAGCACCGTGCGCTGGTATGACTCGCGCACGTCGACAAGCACTCCATCCACGTCAAAAATGATGATTTGCCACGGAAACTTCGCCGTCTTCACACCAGCGGCTCCAGCGCCTTCAGGAAGCGCCGCATCTGCGCACTTGTTCCCACCGTGATGCGAACAAAGCCCGGCCGCCCGAAGGCGCCCGATTGATCGCGGATCAAAATGCCTCGCCGCCTCAGTGCGGAGATGGCGCTCGGCCCACGCGCGCCGAAATCGACGAGGACGAAATTTGCGGCGCTGGGGAAAGTGCGGATGCCAAGCCTTCCGAGACCGTTGATCAGGATCTTGCGTGCCTGCAAAATTTCGCCGATATAGCGTCGTACGAAAACCTTGTCCTTCAGTGCCGCCTCAGCCACAGCCAAAGCTGGCGCGCTGATTGGGAACGGCGCCTGTGCGCGCTTCAGCAGCTTTGCGATTTCCCGGTGCGCGAATGCGCAACCGATTCGCAATCCTGCGAGTCCGCTTGTTTTGGAAAACGTCCGTGTCACAATCAGATTGCGCCGCCTCCGAATCTCACGCAGCATCGTCACGCCGGAAAATTCGAAATAGGCTTCATCGACGACCACTAGTGTCTGTTGCGCAGCGTCCAGAATCTCTTCGATCTCTCGCTGGCCGACCAATCCGGCCGTGGGATTATTTGGATTTGCGAGGAAGAAAACGTCCGGCGCCGATCTCAGCGCAGTCAGCACATCCCGCAAGGGGAAATTCATTCCGCTGTCGTAACGCAAGGAAATGATCCGCGCCTCGCGCTGTCCAGCATAAAAGCGATACATCGGAAACGTCGGCTCAACCAGCAGGACTCTACGCCCGCGTTCGAGGAACACATCGGCGATCAGGCGAAGCGCGTCGTCGATGCCGCATGTCACGAGCATTTCGTCCGCGTGAACACCAAAGTGCGGCGCCAGCCTTTCGACAGCGTTCTCCTTCTCCGGGTACATCGAGAAATCTTCAGCATCCAAACGAAGCAAAGCGGCGCGCGCCTTTGGCGAGCAACCCAGAACGTTTTCGTTCATGTCCAGCCGCAGTTTGCCCTTGCGATTTTCGAGCATCGCAGGGCTGTCTTCTGCCTCCGCGATCGCGCGCCGTGGATTGATCTGTCCTCTCATTGAAGCTCGCAGCAGGTTGGGGATTTTTCCGTCTTGCGGCCAGCATCCTCATAGAGTTCGCAGCAATCGAGGAAGGCCCTGAGAAGGGAGGAACCAGAACAGAACGGCGTATTTCTATTCAGTTGCAGAAGTGGATTGCTCCGTCGAAGTCTGCGCCGCGGGATTCTCCGCCGCAGTTTCCGTGGCAGGCGCAGCGGGAGGGGTTGCTGTTGCGGCCTGTGTCTGCGTCTCTGCCTGCAAACGCCCGGCAAGTACAGATGCCAGCAAATCGATTACGATTTTCGCTCCGCGGCCATCGGAATCCTTATCAGGGTTATATGCGGCCACTTCCAGCGCGACCAGCCGCGGCTGCTTCACGAAAATTTCCAGCGCCTGCCGAACTTCCTCGAGTCGCAATCCGCCTGAGCCTGGCAAATCCGTCGCCTGAAAATCATCGCTCGAGATCGCGTCGACATCGAGGTGCACTACAAGCTCATTTTTGCCGCCGTGTACGCGTTCGATCGCCATTTCCGCCGCCGCGACCGCGCCCATTCGGCGTACATCTTCCGCGCGAAAAACTCGAATCGGGTAACGCGCCAGTACCTCTTCCTCGGGTGGGTCGAGACGATTGACGCCAAAAAGCGCGACGTCCGGATCGCGCACAAGAGGCGGCTCACCCCAAAAACGAACAAGTTCAGCAGCGCCGCGTCCCGTCAGATGCGACACGACCATGCCATCCACGCAGCCGGAAGGCGAAGTCGCCGGCACATTGAGATCCGCGTCGCTGTCCATATAAACGATGCTCGCACCGCGGTAATACCGGCGCACGCCGGCGACCGTCGCGAGCGCTGAAGAACAGTCACCGGTCAGAATCAACGGCAAACCACCCGTCTTCACCGCGGCTTCAACGCGAGGTTTCAGCGCCTCAAGAGACGCCACGACGCGAGGCAAGTTTCGTGCGCGCGGACTTTCTTCATCGGGTTGGTAAAGCGTGGTGGGATCGTCACCCGCGTCGGTGACGCTGAAGCCAAGCGCTTGCAGCCGATCAATCAATCCCGCTGCGCGCAGCGCTTGAGGAGCTTTCTCATGACCAGCAGAGAACGCCGCCGCGCTGGTCGGTGCACCCAACAAAACAATCTGTTTCGGCTGGCGCGTTATCCGCACCGCCATGGGCTGCTCCTCTGTTTGAATTTATCCGCCGGATCCAGCGAGCTACGCGGCCCCTGAGCCTCGGCGCGCGGCAAGTTCGGCCGGCAACGTGAATCGTACGTCTTCGCGAATCAAATCAAGATCCCGCTGGTCCGTAAAACCGAAATTCGCCAGCCGCTGGCTCACCTGCTCGACGAGAATCTCCGGAGCGGAAGCGCCCGCAGTGAGTCCGAGCCGCGAAACGCCTTCGAACCATGACGGCTGAAGATCATTGCCATCCTCGATCAGTCGCGCAGCAACACCGGCGCGCTGCGCCACCTCGACCAACCGGTTCGAATTCGAGCTGTTTGCCGAACCCACGACAAGAATCAAATCCACTTCGCGCGTCAGCGCCTCGACCGCTTCTTGCCGGTTCTGCGTCGCGTAGCAAATGTCGTCCGACGCTGGCCCGACGATTTTCGGAAACCGCTGGCGCAAACGCGTGACAATTTCCTGCGTGTCGTAAAGGCTCAGCGTGGTCTGCGTCAAGTACGCGAGTTTCTCCGGGTCGTCCACCTTCAGTTCGTCGACTTCCTTCACGCTGCCGACGACGACCGTCTGCTGCGGCGCCTCGCCGGAAGTACCCACGATTTCCTGGTGGTCGCGATGTCCGATCAAAATGAGCGTACGGTTTTCGCGCGCAAATTTTCGCGCCTCAAGATGCACTTTCGTCACCAGCGGACACGTCGCATCAATCACGCGCAGGCTGCGCTCGGTGGCTTCCTCGCGGACGCGCGGCGGAACGCCATGCGCGCTGAATACCAGCACGGCCTCCCGTGGCACCTCGCTGATGGACTCCACGAATATCGCCCCGCGCTGCCGCAACTGCTCCACTACGTATCGGTTATGGACGATTTCGTGGTGAACATAGACCGGCGCGCCATACGCTTCGAGCGCCAGCTCGACAATATCCACCGCGCGCACCACTCCAGCGCAGAATCCGCGCGGGCGCACGCGTACAAGCACTTTGTGCCCCTTGCCGTTGCCGCCGCTCCCCGTCCCTTTTATCTGTGCCAGTTCTGAAGACATAGAATCCTATGGTACAGCATCTGGACACTTTACGTCACTCGGTTTCCAAAGCACTGACTCCCGATTCGCAATGCTCGGTTCGAACCGCCTTGATGGTATTCTGTGGCGCTTGAATTCTGCGTGAGAGTGTTTTCTGAGAGGACTCCATGCTTTTGCGGGATAAAGTCGCTGTAATCACTGGCGGAGGCCGCGGAATCGGCCGCGCCATCGCTCGGCGTTTTGCTACTGCTGGCGCCAGGATCGCCGTCGTCGCGCGCACGCAGAAAGAGATTGACGCAGTCGCGGTGGAACTGAAATCTACGGGTCATTCCGCGGTGGCCATCCGCGCCGACGTCTCGCAGGAATCCGGCGCTCAAAAAATCGTCGCTGAGGCGCATAAGCATTTTGGCCGTATCGACATCCTCGTCAACAACGCCGGCGTGCTTGGCTCGGTCAAGGTCATCGAAGAAGTCAGTCCGGCGGAATGGGATGTCGTTGTCGCCGTGAACTTGCGCGGGCCTTTCCTGCTTTCGCGGCTCGTGTTGCCGGAGATGTACCTCCGCAAATCCGGCGTCATCATCAACATGTCGAGCGTCGCAGCGAAGGGCGCTTTCCGCTGGAATGCGCCTTACGCGGCTTCCAAATCAGGGTTGCTCGGTCTCACGCGCACGCTCGCCGCGGAGGGCGCAAAGAATGGCGTTCGCGTCAATGCCATCTGCCCCGGACCTGTGCAGGAAACGGAAATGTTGCAGAAACTGGGCGAAGGATTGGGCGAACGTCTGCAAATGAGCTCCGAAAAAATATCCCAGCAGCTCGCCCAGGGAACGCTTCAGGGCCGCGCCCAGACCGTCGAGGAAATTGCGGAAGCCGCGCTCTTTCTCGCGTCGGATGCAGCCAGCGCGATTACGGGGCAGATTCTGAATGTGGATGGTGGAATGTCTTTTTACTGATCGCTTCGAGCCGCGCCCACCGCTGATGAATTTTGGGAATC
>JASHRL010000278.1 GCA_030037355.1 Candidatus Acidiferrales bacterium
CGAAGCAATTTTACCGCTCTCGCGAGACCGCCACTGCCGCGAAGAATGAAAGTCTATCGAATGTAGGGTATTTCCCTTGACGGTTGCTACAAATAGAGATAGACTCCAATTTCTAGTTGATACCAGGTGTCAACTGGGAATTCTCATGATTCCTGCCCTTTTACTGGCATTGCGCGAAGGCGTCGAGGCCGCGCTTGTCGTCGGCATCGTTCTAGTCTATCTCAATCGCATCGGCCGCCGCGAGCTGACTCGCTACGTCTGGACTGGCGTCGCCGCGGCCGTCGCCTGTAGCATCATTGCCGCAATTCTCCTGCAGCGCTGGCAGGTCAGCGAGGATGGCTTCGAAGGCCTGCTGATGCTTCTCGCCGCTGTCCTCGTCATCACCATGATCATCTGGATGAACCGTATCGCCCGCCGCCTCCGCAAAGAAATCGAACAGCGCGTCGATTCCTTCACCCAGAGAGGCGAATTGGCCGCTGGTCTCGGCATCGGCTTATTTGTTTTTCTGATGGTTCTTCGCGAGGGCGCTGAGCTCGTTGTCATTCTTCGCGCCGTAGAGCTTTCCGTCGCGGGCGTCCAGGTTTGGATCGGCGCCGGACTGGGCATCGCACTCGCTGTGGCTGTTGGTCTGTTTTTCTTCGAAGGGACATTGAAGATTCCGTTGGGCCGATTTTTTGCCGCGACCAGCACGATTTTGTTCGTCGTCGCCTTCCAGCTTGTCCTCACAGGCGTCCACGAGTTGAGTGAAGGTCAGTGGATTCCTTCGAGCAAACAGGAAATGGCCACGGTCGGCCCGATCGTCCGCAATGAATACTTCTTTTTCGTTGTTATCCTGGGTGTTGCCGCCATCGTCGTCTTGCGCGAATGGTTCGCTCTTCGGGGCGCCGCTGTGGAACAGACCACGAATCCGGCTGAAAAGCGCTTGCGCCAATACGAACATCGCCGCCGGCGTTTTTGGAGCATCGCTGCGGCGTTACTTTGCGTTTTTGTGATCCTGTCGCTAACCGCAGAATTCGTTTACACGCGCGCCTCCGCCGCGCCTCCAGAAGCAGAAAAACTTCTCGCCACGGATAACATGGTTCGTATTCCGCTCGCCGACATGAGCGGCGTCAGCGTGCACTTTTTTTCTGTCGACGTTCAGGGCACATCGTTCCGCTTCATCGTCGTGCGCAAGCCCAATGGCGATTATGTGACCGCTCTTGACGCCTGCCAGATTTGCGGCGCTATCGGCTATCGCCAGCAGGGTTCCATGCTGATATGCCGCAATTGTGGAGCGCCTATCAACGTTGCGGAAATCGGCCAGCCCGGCGGCTGCAATCCGATCGCCTTCAAATCGCAAATCGAAGGCTCAAACATCGTCGTTGATCTCTCCGCGATCTCGGGCGCTGCCTCCGAGATACAGAAATAGTGCAGAGGCCCATGTTCATCCGACTGCTCCGAGAATCTTTCACTCGCAACCCCCGCCGCAAACTTCTCACTGGCGTTGCGCTCGTCCTCGGCATGACTGTCGCCACTGCCACATTTACTGTCGCCGTGGACGTCGGCGACCAGCTCGCGCGGGAATTTCGCAGCCTCGGCGCAAATCTGCTCATCACCCCGCAGGCGGACACGCTCCCCATAGAAATTGGCGGCGTTGACTATCGCCCGATCGATCAAGGCGCGTATCTTCCTGTCTCCGATTTGCCCAAACTTAAAGAGATTTTCTGGGGGCACAATATTCTGGGTTTCACGCCGTTCCTCGATGTCCCGGTTACCGCCGCGGTTGCGCCGAATGCCAGTGCTCCGCAAGATTTTCCAGCCACGGTCATCGGCACATGGTACAGCCATGCCATGCCGCTCGAAGATGGTACAACCTTCAGCACTGGCGCGAGCTTCACGCATCCCTGGTGGAAAATTCGCGGCCAATGGTTCGCCGACGATTCGAAGAACTGCGTCGTTGGTGTTTCGCTCGCTGAAAAAGAAAAGATTTCTATTGGCTACGCTCTCGATTTGACCGCTGCAGGCCGCGATTCACGCGCCACCGTCACCGGCATCATCACTACTGGCGACGCAGAGGACAACGCTATCGTCTGCCCACTCGTCGTCGCGCAGGATTTGGCCGACAAGCCCGGAGAATTTCGCCAGCTTTTTGTCAGCGCGCTCACGAAGCCCGCCGACGCGCTTGCGGAAAAAGACCCTAATACCATGACGCCCACGGAGTTTGATCGCTGGTATTGTTCGCCTTACATCTCCTCGATCGGCCACCAGATTCAGCAAGTACTTCCCGGTACGCAGGTCCAAACGATCCGCCGTGTCGCCGAAACAGAAGGCCGTGTCCTCTCGCGCGTCAGCCTGCTCCTCTGGATTGTCACGATCGCCGCGTTGATCGCCGTCGCTTTGGCCGTCGGCGCCACTACCGCGACGACCGCCATTGAGCGCCGCGCCGAAGTGGCCCTGATGAAAGCCCTCGGCGCGACCAATTTTCTCGTTAGCGGTCTGTTCCTCAGTGAACAATTATTTCTCGCCATCCTCGGCGGCGGCATCGGCTTCTTGCTCGGCGCAGGCCTAGCGCGTGAGCTCGGCGAAACCGTTTTTGGCGTCGCCACATATCCGCGCTTCATCGTCTTACCCGTGATTCTCATCGCTGCCGCTGTTGTTGCGTTGATCGGAAGCTGGATTCCACTGCATCGTGCCGCGAACGTTTCTCCCGCACCGATTCTGAGAGGCGAGTAGTGTTCAAGCGCCTTCTATTTCATCTGCTGCGCGGCAATCGCATCCGTCTCGTCGTCGCGCTTGTGGCGTTGACGAGCGGCGGCGCAGTCATCTCCGCTCTCCTAAATCTCGATCTTGATATCAACCATAAACTCTCCCAGGAATTCCGCTCGCTCGGTGCGAATCTCGTCGTCTCTGTGCCGCAAATAGCCGCGTCCGCAGCTGGCACGTCGGCTCTTCTGGACGAATCGGCTTTGCAGACCATTGCGCAAACGCAATTGCCGGGCTTCGTTGCCTCGCCTTACCTCTATATCGTTGCGCGCGCGGGCTCAAATCCTGGCCAGAGCGTTGTTGTTGCCGGTACGTGGCTTGATGCTGTTACGCAAATCGAGCCGTCGTGGAAAATCACTGGCAATTCATCCCTTTCGCGCGACGATCTCGCGCATTGCTTTGTGGGACGTAATGCTAGCCGCAGCCTCAAGCTGTCCCCAGGGAGTTCGTTTGCACTGTCATATCAAGGCCACGCCGCGAACCTCACGGTCGCTGGAATCGTTGATGCGGGCGGTTCCGAAGATAGTCAAATTTTCGTCAACCTGCCGGTCGCGCAACAACTCGCTTCACTCGACGGTAAAGTTCAGCTTATTCAGCTGAGCGTTCCTGGTTCCACGGAGCAGATTCACACTGTTTCCGCGCATCTGCAGTCCACTCTTCCCATGCTGGAAGTCAAACCGATTCCGCAAATCACTGACGCCGAAGGCCAACTTCTCTCGCATATTCGCTTTCTCATTTTTTCCACAGGCTTGCTGATTCTCGTGCTTACCGCACTCTGTGTCCTCGCCACCATGGCAGCTTTGGCCATGGAGCGCCGCAAGGATGTCGGCCTTATGAAAGCTCTCGGCGGTTCGATTCGAAGAGTCGTGCGGCTATTTCTCGCCGAGGTCGGTGTGCTTGGTTCCATCGGCGGAATCGCTGGCTACGCGCTCGGCATGGCGCTTTCGATCTGGATGGGCCATCGTGTTTTCGGCGCGAGCATATCGCCGCGCTGGGAAGTTTTGCCCGTAACCGTTATCTTGATGTTGTTCATCGCTCTGGCTGGCGCGCTGCCGCTACGGTTGCTCGGCAACGTCCGTCCTGCGGTAATCTTACGAGGAGAATAATCCCGTGTCGCTCGTCGAAGTCGCGAACCTGAGAAAATCCTTCGGCGACGTTCGCGCGCTCGACGGCATTTCCTTCACCATCGAATCCGGCGAATGGATTGCCATCATGGGCCCTTCCGGCTCCGGCAAGACGACGCTCATCAACATTCTTGGCGGCCTCGACACGCCCACGGAAGGCCGCGCCGTCGTGGATTCAGTTGACGTCGGCCGCCTCGATGAAGCCGCGCTCACGCGCTTCCGTTCCGAAAAAATCGGCTTCGTCTTCCAGCAATTCCATCTCGTACCGTACCTCACTGCGCTCGAAAACGTCATGCTCGCGCAATATTTTCACAGCACCACTGACGAAGCCGAAGCCGCCGAAGCCCTGCGCCGCGTCGGCCTCGGCGAACGCCTCGCGCATCTCCCTTCGCAGCTTTCCGGCGGAGAGCAACAGCGCGTCGCCGTCGCCCGCGCTCTCATCAACCATCCCAAACTGATCCTTGCCGACGAGCCCACGGGCAATCTCGACGAGGCCAACGAAGAGACCGTCATTCGTCTCTTGCGCGATCTTCACAGCGAGGGCCATACGATTCTGATGGTCACGCATGATCCATCCATCGGCAGCCTGGCCGACCGTCGCATCGAGCTCGCTCACGGTCGCCTTGCGCAAATCACTGTTTATTCATCCGAAGACGAAGCGCGCTTCGATCATGTCCTCGAAGAACTCTGGCTCTGCGCCGAAATCGGTCGGCGTGCCAAACTCACCCGCTTCCATTCCCTCGATGCTGATCCCGAGCGCACCATTCAGCGTCTCGCCGTTCTTGGCCTCGTCACCGTCCAAGATTCCGAAGTCGATCTGACCGACCGTGGCACTCGCCGCGCACGCGACGTCGTCCGCCGCCGCCGTCTTGCCGAGCGTCTTTTCACCGACACATTTTCGATCGCCAATGCCGAAGCCGATTCTCAAGCCTGCAAATTCGAGCACATCATCAGTCCGGAACTAGACGAGCGCATCTGCTCCTTCCTCGGCCATCCGAAGACCTGCCCTCACGGCCGCCCCATCCCTCCCGGTCCATGCTGCACGTCGGCGGAATCCTCGGCGAAGAAAAGCGCTTGATGCCTATTCCTCTCGACGTTCGCAAAAAGCCTATCGAAGTGAAGGTCCGCGTTTCTACGGGCGCTGGCGTTGACATCACCTGGTCCGATGCGCATTCGAGCCACTACGATTTTGCCTATCTGCGCGAGCACTGCCCGTGCGCGACATGTAAAGAGGAGCGCGGCGCGGATTCACCTCATGAGTCGAGCCCGAACTCGGCCTCCTCCGTCCTGCCCATGTTCAAAGCGAAGGTCTCTGCGCGTTCTGCCGCTGCGGTTGGCAGTTACGCCGTGCAGATTGAATTCACGGATGGCCACGCCACCGGAATTTTCAGTTTTGACCATCTCCGCGAGATTTGCCCATGCGACGCTTGCGCCCGCGAGTTCCGTGCGCGGACGCAGGCGTGAACTCTTTGTTTGCTGCTAGTGTACCTTTCGCTTCCTTGTCCGTGGAGCCGACCTTTATTTTTCATTTCGCTCGACGTATAGTCGCTTTCCACATTTCTTTCGTTCATGTCTTCGAATCCCACAGCTCCCGGACCGCTTAGAACCACTGCGCGGCCGGTCGTCAACGTCCTTGTCGCCACCACGGCGATGCTCAGCTTCATTTCCTTCTGGCGCGCTGGCGCCATTGTTCTCAACGATCTCGCTTCGTCCGCATACTACGCTGGCGGCGACGCCGAGCAGGTCATCGGTAAGTCCGCCCCGTGGTTCATTCTTGCCGTCATGCTGCTTTCCTACTGCGTTTCGTTGATTTACGTCGAAAGCTGCAGCATGTTCGTTCGCGGTGGTGTGTATCGCGTCGTCAAGGAAGCTATGGGCGGGACGCTCGCGAAGTTCTCTGTCTCCGCGTTAATGTTCGACTACGTTCTCACAGGTCCGGTCAGTGCCGTGGCGGCGGGGCAATATATCGTCGGTCTCGCCAACGATTTCTTTCAGTTTCGCCACATGCACATCTTTCTTCCTGCCAACGCCACTTCCATGCTCATCGGCATCATCGTGACGATCTATTTCTGGCGGCAGAACATCAAGGGTATTCCGGAATCCAGCGAAAAAGCCCTCCGGATCATGTATCTGACCACGGTCATGGTCGTGGTCCTCATTATTTGGTGCGGCTACACAATCTGGGTTCGCGGTGTGCATTTTCCCCCCGCCCCTCTTCCGCAAAATATGATTCTCGGTAAGGATGCGCTGGGCTGGCTGGTAAATTGGCGTTTCGCCCACACCGTGACTCTCATTGCCATCTTCGTCGGCTTGGGTCACTCCGTTTTGGCCATGAGCGGCGAGGAAACTCTCGCGCAGGTCTATCGCGAAATCGAGCATCCCAAGCTTGCCAATCTCAAGAAAACTGCTCTCCTGATCGTCATTTATAGCTTGCTCTTCACCGCGCTCGTTTCCATTTTCGCTGTCATGATCATCCCCGACACCGTCCGCCCGCATTTCTTCGAAAACCTGATCGGCGGCCTTGCCATGAATTTGCAAGGTCCATTCGGACTGCGCCTTGCTTTCCACGCCTTCGTCGTGATCGTCGGTATGTTGATACTTTCCGGCGCCGTGAACACCGCCATTGTTGGATCGAATGGCGTTCTCAGCCGCGTCTCCGAAGATGGTGTCCTCACCGATTGGTTTCGTGCGCCTCACCGCCGCTTCGGCACCACGTATCGCATCATCACCAGCGTTGCAGTTCTTCAGATCATTACCATTCTCATCAGTCGCGGCGATTTCGCCTTTCTCGGCAATCTCTATGCTTTTGGCGTCACATGGAGCTTCGCCATGAAAGGCATGGCCGTCCTCGTTCTTCGTTACACTCATCCCCAGGATCGTGAATACCGCGTCCCGCTCAACTTCACCATCGCCGGGAAGGAAATCCCTCTTGGCCTCGGCCTCATCACCCTCGTCCTTTTCCTCATCGCCTTCGTCAATCTCTTCACCAAGCCCGAAGCCACGATCGCCGGCGTCATTTTCTCTGTGATCCTCTATGTCGCTTTCGTGCTGTCGGAGCGCAGCGTCCGCAAAGAGCAGGGAACGACTCACGCCGCTGAGCTCGATCAATTCAATCTCGCTCAAGAGAACGATCTCACCCCCGCCAATCTCGGCGTTCGCCCCGGCAACGTCCTTGTCCCTGTCAGCAATTATTACGCTCTCTATCATTTGCATTCTCTTCTCGCGCGCCTCAAGACCGACGAGCAGGATGTCGTCGTCCTGCATATTCGCCTGCTGCGTCGCGCGGCTTCCGGTGAATACGATCTCAAGCCCGATCAGCTTTTCAGCACCATCGAGCAGTTGCTCTTCACCAAAGTTCTGGCGATTGCGGAAAAAGAAGGCAAGCCGGTGCGTCTAGCGGTTGCTGCTGCGAATGATTTGTGGGAAGGCATCCTGCGCAGCGCTTCAAACCTGCAATCCTCTTCAATCGTGGTCGGCAGTTCCTCGAAGATGACTCTGGCCGAACAGGCCCGCGAAGTCGGCCTTGCCTGGGAACACATGCCTGAGCCGCGCCCGCGCCTCGCCCTCGACATCGTCACTGCCGGTGGCGACGAGCATGTTTTCTATCTCGGTCCGCACGCGCCCCACCTCACGCCCAAGGAAATCGATCTTCTCCACGATATATGGTTGCGACTCAGTGACGAACTGAAAGGCCAGGAAGTCCACCATCACGACATCGTTCATTTCGCTCTCACGGAACTCGAGCGCGAAATCGCCGAAGGTCAGGGCGAAGCCGTCCTCGAGCGTCTCCGCCAGCATCTTCAGGAAATCAAGGATCGCCGTTCGGCAATCTCTTAGCTCGACGCCATCACGCCGCCACTTGCGCCGTACAATAGGCGCACTTCGACGCCTTCACAGGAATCTTTGACAGGCAGTACGGGCAATCCTTCGTCGTCGGCGCCGCAGCCTCCGGTTTTCTCGTCCAGCGGTTCACCTGCCGCACGAAAAGGAAAATCACGAACGCAACAATCAGAAAATCGATGACTGTATTTAGGAACGTTCCATAGTTGATCGTTGCCGCACCCGCCGCTTTTGCCGCAGTCAGTGTTGGATAACTCGTTCCCGAGATATTCAGGAACAAGCTGTTGAAATCCACTTTGCCCAGAATCAGCCCGATCGGCGGCATGATCACATCGTTCACCAGCGACGTCACAATCCTCCCAAACGCCGCGCCGATGATGATACCGATGGCCATGTCGAGCACGTTCCCCTTCATCGCGAATTCTTTGAATTCTTTCAGCATGCTGCCTCCTTTGCCGGTTCTCGTGGTGATTTGCACTACGAAATTTGTTTGCTTTTGCGGGCTGGGCGCCCGGGACCATCCTTTGCGCGCGCATTATACAGACTCCGCCCTTTGCGCACCACTCAAAGCGATGCCGCACATCCAGAGCCTATTTTGTTAGGGAAATTCGCTGAGGATACCTTGCGAACTGTGGGAGTATTTCAGTTCTTGCTTGTGCTTTTTTCCGTCGCTTGGCTGCTGCGCCCTCGGCTGCGGTCAATCGCCAGGCCAGCCTGCACCGCAATTACGGCGAACGCGTTCAGATCATCGACCGTGAACATTCCCCGCCGCGAAAGATTGTCCACGTAGAGCAGTCCGCGCAGTTTTTTTCCGATCCCCAGCGGCGCGCACATCGCTGATTGGATCCCCGCTCGCACGATGCTCTGGCTCGCCGCAAACCGCGGATCCGCTTGCCCGTCGGAAACCAGCATCGGCAAGCTCGCCTGCATCGCCTGTCGGATGACGCTCTGCGAAATGGTGAGCTGCGGTACGAGCACCTCGCCTGCGTCCTTCGGCTTGGTCCGATAGCGAATCTGCGCCGGCTGGAACATGTATCCGCCCTGGCTGAAGTCGATGTTCTTCCCGGGCTCTTCTTGCACCAGCATCACGTACCCACGCTCTGCGCCCTCGATCTCCAGTGCGAAATCCAGCGCTCGCTGTGTCACCCGTTCTACCGAGTTTAAATCCGCCAACTCGTTTTTCACGCGCTCCAGGAGTCTGAGCAGTCGATTTTCCTTGTCGGATGCATTCGCGCGTGCTCCTGCGCCGAGCCGCCGCACGCCCTCCAAAATTTCCGCATCCCCCACGGCCTCGACCATCAGATTCGATCCCGTGTATGCCGATCGCGCCTGTTCGCTGAGCGCCTTCGCCACTCGCTCCGGCAGTTTCGCTGTTCCATACGTCGTCAGCCTTCGCTCCGCCGAATCCTCGAACCGCAGCCGGAAAATCCCCACCGTGATTTCGTCGTTCCCGCGCAGGTTCGCTTCTTTTGTCAATGCCCCATTCACTTTCACGCCATTCGAGCTCTCGCGGTCCACGACCTGCCACTTCCCATCAATCGTCGTGCACACCAGTGCATGCAGCCGCGAAACGCTCGGATCATCGAGCACGATGTTGCTCGATTTTGCGCGCCCAATCGTCACCGGCCGGTCGCCTGCAAGCTCAAACACCTGCGAGCCGTGGCCGCTCTTATGAATCACAAGGCGAGGCATCGGAGAGACCCCGCTTCAATCTTCCCGGCCTCGTGCTCGCCGTTCAAGCGCCACATCGTCGCCTTTGCCGCATGCGTAACACCCGCAGTTTCGAGTTCCGCCGTCCCGAGCTCTGTCTTTTTTCCAAGTTCTAAACTCTGCCCTTCGACCCCTGCCGTGCTAAAATGCCTTTCTTTGTTTTGAGTCGCGGCGCGCCGTGGCGTAATCCAATTGCTGAGGGATATCGAGTGCACAAAGTCGTTATCATCGGAAGCGGCTGCGCGGGTCTCACCGCCGCGATTTACGCTGCACGTGCCAATTTGAAGCCCGTCATCATCGATGGCCACGAGCCTGGTGGTCAGCTCACGCTCACCACCATGGTCGAAAATTTCCCGGGTTTCCCCGACGGCATTCTCGGTCCTGAACTCGTCGAAGCCATGCGCAAGCAGGCGCAGCGCTTTGGCGCGCATTTTTATTCCGGGGCAGTGACGGCCGTCGAACTGAAAAATCGCCCATTCAAAATCGAAGCTCACAAGGAAACTTTCGAAGCCGAAACGCTTATCGTTGCCGCCGGCGCTACGGCGCGCCTTCTCGGCCTCGAATCGGAGCGCCAGCTCATCGGCCACGGCGTTTCGACCTGCGCCACCTGCGACGGCTATTTTTTCCGCGACAAAGACATCGCCGTCGTCGGCGGCGGCGACACGGCTATCGAGGAGGCGAATTTCCTCACGCGCTTTGCCAGGAAAGTCAGCATCCTTCACCGCCGCAAGGATTTTCGCGCTTCGAAAATCATGCTTGATCGCGCCCGCGCCAATCCCAAAATCCATTTCGTTACGCCCGTCACCGTCGAAGACATTTCCGATCCTGCCAAGCACAACGTCGAGGCCGTCACTCTTCGCAATACCGAGACGGAGGAGAAATCCGTTCTTCCCGTCAGCGGCATTTTCATCGGCATCGGCCACGAACCCAATACGAAAATCTTTCGCGGCATCCTCGATATGGACGAAAGCGGCTACCTCAAGACGCATCAGGGCAGCCGCACGAACATCGAAGGCGTTTTCGCCGCCGGCGACGTTCAAGACAAGGTTTACCGTCAGGCTGTCACTGCCGCAGGTTCCGGTTGCATGGCCGCCCTAGACGCGGAAAAATTTCTCGAGGCCTAATCCCGCTGATTTCCGCCGGCCCAACTCGTGGCTAATGCCTGACGCTCACTCCTCCTTCCATTTCGCGTCTTTGCTTCGGAGCTGGCGCTGATGCTCCGCTCGATTCTCCTTAAACTTTCGCAGAGCCCGCGTCTCGCCCGCTTCGTCGTTCACAATGCCACCAGCCGCCGCATGGCTCGCCGCTTCGTCGCCGGAGAGACGCTCGACGACGCCGTCGCCGCCTCCCGCGCGCTGAATCAAGCTGGCCGCCTCGTCACGCTCGATTGCCTCGGCGAAAGCGTTTCCACGGAAGCCGAAGCGCGCGGCGCCGCGGAAACCTACACGGGCATGTTCAACCGCATTGCCGCGGAAAAACTCAACGCCAACGTTTCGCTCAAGCTCACGCAGCTCGGGCTCGACATCAGCGAGTCGCTCTGCGAAGGCCTCCTCGCTCAAATCGTCCAGCACGCCGCCGCGCAGGGCAATTTCGTTCGCATCGACATGGAAGCTTCCGCTTACACCGCACGCACCATCGAAATCTGCAAGCGCGTCCGCGCGAAAAGCGATTCCGTCGGCACCGTCCTCCAGTCGTACCTTTTCCGCACCGAGCAGGACGCCCGCGACCTCATCGCCGCGCACTGCCGCATCCGCCTCGTCAAGGGCGCCTATAAGGAGCCGCCTTCGGTCGCCTATCCGAAAAAATCCGACGTCGATGCCAACTACGCTCGTCTTATGCAGCTTCTGCTTCCGAGCGGCATCTATCACGCCATCGCCACGCACGACGAGCGTTTGCTCGACGCCGCCAAGAAATTCGCCGCGGAGAAGGGAATTCGCAACGATCAATTCGAATTTCAGATGCTCTATGGCATCCGCACCGATTTGCAGGAGCGGCTCGTCCGCGAAGGCTATCGCTTGCGCGTCTATGTTCCCTACGGCTCCGACTGGTTCCCCTATTTCATGCGCCGCCTCGCCGAGCGCCCCGCCAACCTCTGGTTCTTCCTCTCCAACCTCTTCCGCCGCGGCTGATTTCGCCTCGGCTAAGCATAAGCTCAATTTTTTCGTTACGCCCTCCGGCACACCGTCACGCCATCGCGCAGCGGAATCATCACCGGAAACAATTTCTTCGACGCGTACACTGCGCGATTGAATTCCTGCACGCCGCGCGTCGCCGCATCCTTGGCCGGCTGCGTCACGCGCCCCGACCACAGCGTGTTGTCCGTCACCAGCAGCCCTTTCGATTTCAGCCTGGGCAACGCCTTCCGCAGCGCCGCTGGATACTGGTCCTTGTTCACATCGATAAAAATCAAGTCGAATTGCCCCTTCGTCCGGTCGATCATCTTCAGCGCGTCGCCGGTCATCACGGTAATCCGCCGCTCGACGCCCGCTCGCCGGAAATAATCCTTCGCCCGCTTCGCATTCGCCGGATCGCCGTCCGTGTAATAGATCTCCGCCTTCGGCCCCGCCGCGCGCGCCAGCCAGATCGTCGAATAGCCGATCGCCGACCCCATCTCGAAGATCCGTCGTGCGCCGGAAATCTGCGCCAGCAGATAAATCATTCGCGCCACGGCTGGCCCGATGATCGGCACGCTGTACTTCTCCGCATAGCGTTCCATTTCCGCGATCACCGCATCGCGCTTCGGCAAGATCCCATACAAATATTTCTCCACCGCCGGATTCGTTATTTCCATCATCTGCCTTGTCTCCTTCGGATGTTTGTTTTCATCTCTACGCGTGATATCACGCCTCCGCGCTTCGTCCCAGCAAGTTCTCTTCGTTTCTCCGCGCTCAATTTCTGCGCGTCGGCTTGCTGCTTCAAAGCGTCGATTGTCCGTTTCGTGTAAGATAATCGCATGGAACAAACCTTGTCTCACACTCTATCGCTTCTCGAACGTACTCCCGCTTCTCTCGATGCGCTTCTCCGTGGGCTGCCGCCGGAATGGACGTCGCAAAATGAAGGCGACAATTCCTGGAGCGCTTACGACGTCGTCGGCCATTTCATCCACGGCGAACGTACAGACTGGATGCCGCGTGCGCGCATGATTCTGAAATATGGCGAGACACAGACATTCGTACCCTTTGATCGTTTCGCGCAATCGCGTGAAAGCCAGGGAAAATCGCTCGCGCAGCTCTTGGATGAATTTTCGCGATTGCGCGCGGAGAATTTAGCCGAGCTTCGCGCGATGAATCTTCAGTCGGAGGATTTCGCGCGCCGCGGCCGCCATCCCGCGCTCGGCGCCGTCACCATGTCGCAGCTTCTTGCTGCCTGGGTCGTTCACGATCTGACCCACCTGCACCAAATCTCTCGAATTCTCTCGCATCAATATCGCGAAGCCGTCGGCCCCTGGACAAAATTCCTCGGCGTGCTCCAGTGCGCTGGCCATAGCGCGCCTTAGCGCAGCGCTACTCGACGCTCTCTCCCGGCTTCAGCGCGTGAATCTCCAGTCCGGAAATATCCTGCGTCAATCTCTTCAACTCTTCCGGTGATCCTGTCAGCTCCGGAAACGTCGCAAAGTGCATTGGAATAACGTGCATCGCCCCAAGCAGACGGATTGCCAGCGCCGCCTCGCGTGGCCCCATCGTATAAAAATCCCCGATCGGCAGCAGCGCCAGCTCTGGCTTGTAAAGTTCGCCGATCAGCTTCATGTCGCTGAAGACCGCCGTATCGCCCGCGTGATAAATCGTCATTCCACCTGGCAGCCGAATTACGTATCCGCAGGCCTCGCCGCCGTAAATAATCTTGTCGCCGTCCTGAATTCCGCACGAATGCACCGCGTGCGTCATCGTCGCTTCGATTTCGCCCGTCTTCTGCGTCCCGCCTTTGTTCATGCCCGAAGCATTCTTCACGCCTTTCGATCCGAGCCATGCGCACGTCTCGTGAATCGCCACAATCTGCGGCGAAAAGTTTTTGCCCAGCTCCACCGCGTCCGCAATGTGATCGAAATGCCCATGCGTGATCAGCATCGTGTCGACGCGCTCGAGTTTCTTCATCTCCGCCGGGCACGCCGGATTCGTCGCGATCCACGGATCGATCAAAATCACTTTTCCGCTCGCCGTTGTGATCTTGAACGCCGCGTGCCCCAGCCAAGTCAGCTTATTTCCGCGAGTCTTCAGCATGATGGCCTCCTGGAATGTTCTTGTATGAAATGATCTCGGTCATTTTCCGCCGTTCGCCGCGAACGGATTGGCGTTCTTGAGCAAACTCTCGATTTCCTTTTCGAAATTCGCGCGCGTCTGCGGGCCATAAAACTGCGCGTCCATCACGCCGTCGCGCCGGTAAAAAATCGTCGAAGGCAGCCCGCCGCTCCACGCCGGATCAATCACTGCATCCAGCGTTCCCGCAGGCGTCTTCGGATCTTTCTGGTAATTCGGAAACACCGGCCGGTAAATCGCCAGAAAATCCGCAATCGCGCTCGTCGTCGAGGCTTCGTCGAAGCTGATCCCCTCGAACACGACGCCTCTCGGCTGATATTCTTTCGCCACTTCAATCAGCAGCGGATACTCCTTCCTGCAGGGAACGCACCACGTCGCCCAGAAATTCACCACCAGCGGCTTTCCTTTGTATCTCGCAATGAGCTTTTGGTAGCCGGCCACGCCAATTAGCGGCAGCGGTCCCTTTTTCGATGCTGCCTTCGCCGCCGCATCTCCGAGCGCAACGCACGCCACCGCGAAAAAAAAACAAAGCGCCATCGCAATCGCAGCTCGTCCCAGCCGAATCTGCTTCACATACGCTATCTTTGTTTTCATCGCGCCTCATTTTCTCTCGCCCGCCCTTGTCACGCAACCGCGCCTTCGGTGTCATGTCGCGTGCCCATCCTTTGCTGCGTTTTGCGTGCGGGCCGGTGCACGCAGCAAAGGGCGGGGTCTTTGCGCGCATTCGCCGTTTCTCGTAGGGGCGGGCTTCAGCCCCGCCCGGGCGAGACCCCGCCTCGAATAATCTCTCGCCACGGCATTTTCACCTTGGGCGATTTTCCTGTACACAAGAAACGACTTGCATAAATTTCCCCTTTGAGCTATAAAGAAAAGTATTAGTCTGGGGTTTTCCGGCCAGCCGTTCCTTTCCCGCCTGCGACAGTTTCGCTTTTTCTTTCGTCCGCAGCTTTGTCTCTATGAGGAAAGAACTTCAGGAAGGTTAGAATTGATTTAATCTTCAGCGTCGCGTTCGAACCGCACCATTGCGCCCCGGAGCTTTTACTCGTACCGCAGTGCAACCATGGGATCGACTCTCATCGCGCGCCGCGCCGGAATATAGCAGGCCAGCAGCGCAACGCCGAGCAGCAAAATCGCCACGGCGCCGAACGTCACCGGATCCGTCGCCGAGACGCTATAGAGCATGCTTGTCATCAACCGCGTCAGCAGCAGCGCTGCGACGATGCCAACGCCTAAGCCGAAAAGCGCAAGCTTCGCGCCCTGCGCCAGAATCAAACGCAGCACATCTCGCGGCTGCGCGCCGAGCGCCATGCGGATTCCGATTTCGCGCGTACGTTGCGCAGCCGAATACGAAATCACGCCAAAGATTCCGACCGCCGCAAGCGCCAGCGCGATCGCGCTGAACGAGCCTAGGAGCAGCGTGCGAAATCGCTCCTGCGCAATCGATTTGCCGATCATCTCCGGGAACGGCGCAATGTCCGTTACCGGCAAATCCTTGTCAATCGCATTCGTCGCGTGGCGAATTCCCGCGGCCACGTTCGCCGCGCTCAGCGAACTTCGCACCACGACTTCGCCTCCGTAAAGTGGCGCCTGCGCGAAGGGCACGTACATCATCGGCCCCGGTTTCTTGCCGAGCGATTCGTCCCGTACGTCGCCGGCGATCCCCACGATTTCGCGCGGCACATCTGTACTTGGCGGGAATAAGCCGAATTTCATTTGCCGTCCGATGGGGTCTTGGTTCGGAAAATAGCGCTGCGCCAGCGTTTCGCTGATGATCGCGACATTCGGATTCGACGCTGAATCTTCCTCCGTGAAAAATCGCCCGCGCAGCAGCGGAATCCGCATCACGTGAAAATAACCGGGACTCACCGTCGCATAGTCCGCCGTGTTTGATTTTCCGGGTGGCAGTGGCGGATTGCCCACAATGCTGAACGTTAAAGTAGCTTCGCCTTGCCGGTCCATCGGCAGCGGAGCACCCAGTGCGGAATCCTCCATTCCGGGCAGCCCGTGCAGCCGCGCCAGAAGTTTGTTCGCGAAAGCGCTCCATTGTTGCGGCGTCGAATATTGAAATTGCGGAAGCGAAATCTCCGCCTCGATCACGCGATTCGGATCGAACCCTGGATTCACCGTCGTCACCAGTGCAAAGCTGCGGATGAGCAGCCCGCCCGCAACGAGCAGCACCGCGGCTAGAGAAATTTCCGCGACGGCCAGAAAACTCCGCACGCGGCGTCCGCCACGCTGCCCGCCGCGTTCGCCGCCCTCTTTGATCTTGGCCTGCAAATTGGACGGTGTCGCCAGCAGCGCCGGCGCGAGTCCAAACGCCATCGCGGCGGCAAGCGACAAAACCAGCGCAAACGCCAGAACAGGGCCGCCGATATGAATCGAATTGATCTGCGTCACTTCAGACGGCAAGAATGGCCGCAGAATCCAGACGCACCATACAGCAAGCAGTACGCCGGCGATTCCGCCGAGCAGTCCGAGCAAAGCGCTCTCCGTCAGTAGTTGCCGGACAATCCGCGCGCGCCCCGCGCCAAGTGCGATGCGCACGGCGATTTCCCTTCCTCGCGAAGTCGCCCGCGACAAGAGCAGATTCGCGATATTGGCGCAGGCGATCAGCAGGACCAGTCCCACGGCGCCGAGCAAAATCAGCAGCGCGGATTTGACGTTCCCGACGACTGCCTGCCGATACGGCTGAACGCGAATCGTCAACCCAGAGTCTTGCGCGGCAAATTCGCTGGCAAATCGCGCTCCCAGCGCATTCATCTCTGTCTGCGCTTCTTCCACGGAGACTCCAGCCTTTAGCCGTGCGATGCCGCTGAGCGTGCGCGCGTTGGGTTGTGGCAGCAAAGGTCCGAAGAGCGGGTCCTGTGCGATCGGAATCCACACGTCCTGCCGCGCCGCGCCGTCCGGATAGTGAAAACTCGCCGGCAAGATTCCGACAACCGTGAACGAGCGCATGTCCAAAGAGATCGATTGGCCGATGACGCCGGGATTCGCGCCGAATCGGCTGCGCCAGAGATTTTCGCTCATCATCGCCACAGGCGCTGCGCCGAGTTCGCCATCTTCCGGGAGCAGCGTCCGGCCTGCGACAGGTTTCGCGCCGAGCAATGAAAAAATCTCCGGCGTCACATCCGCTGTGTTCACGATGGCTGGCTCGCCCGCTCCGGTCAGCGTCAGGTCGTGGAACGAGTTTCCCGCCATCTCGCTGAACACCCGGCTCTGTTCGCGGCACTCGCGGAAATCTCTGTAGGAAAGGGCCGAAAGTACGTCCGGCTGTTTCACCGGCGCGTTGAAGACGAAAACGAGCTGATCGGCACTGGGGTAGGGGAACGCGCGCAAGAGCACCGCGTCCACGATGCTGAAAATCGCTGTGTTTGCTCCAATGCCGAGGGCGAGCGTGAGCACCGCCACAGCCGTAAACCCTGGCGATTTCCGCAGCACTCGTACACCATAGCGCAAATCCTGCAGGAGAGATTCGAACAGGGAAATCCCTCGAGTTTCCCGGCATTCTTCCTTTGTCTTATCCATGCCGCCAAACTCCATGCGCGCCCGGCGTAGAGCTTCTTGGCGCGAAACGCCCGAATGCATCAAATCCTCGGCGCGCGCTTCGATATGAAAACGCAGTTCCGTATCCATATCGCCCTCAGTGCGCGAGCGATGCACGATGGCCCGCAGCCAAAATCGAATTCGCGTCAGTGTCTTCACACTCGCTCACTGCATTTTATTCGTATCGCAGCGCCACCATAGGGTCGACGTGCATCACGCGCCGCGCGGGAATCCAGCAGGCAATCAACGCGACCGCCATCAGAAGAAGTGACACGCCGGCATACGTTGCCGGGTCTGTCGGGCTGACGCCCACAAAAACATTTCCCAGCGATCGCGCAACCACGAACGCGAGCA
>JASHRL010000028.1 GCA_030037355.1 Candidatus Acidiferrales bacterium
ATGTCATGCTCGAGGTGTCGGACACGGGCCGCGTCATCCGCATTGACGTTAAGCGAGTGCTCATAGTGCTCGAGGTTGACCTTCTTGCCCTTGGCGTAGATTTCGTGCCGGCCGTGCTCCTTGTACCACTGCGCGACGGTCGCGTTCTTGTGCATGTTTTCGATGATCTTGCGCCAGCCGATTCCCGTGTTGTATGCGCAGAAGGAGATTTCGCCTTGCTGCGTCGCGTAGGGAATGATGCACATTTCCGTCCGGCGGAAGTCGTAGTTGAAAAGATCCTGGAACCACATGCCGGCGATAAACAGCATGTTCCACGGGTCTTCCGAGCGCCGCTTCATGGCGTCTTCGTAGGTGCGCTTCGGATTCGTCCGCCCGTACTTCTTGTCCGAGTTCTTTGAGACGGCCCACGTCTTATCGAACTTCTTCAGGATGTCCTTGATCCGCAGATTCGGCGGCGCCTCGAACGCGCTGTAGTTCTTCAGCATCGCCAGCGCCAGCATGAACGCGGAAAACTTCTTCCCGCGCGCAGAGTCGGTGATGGCGTTCACGTCCTTCGCGAGTTGCGTCGCGTTCAAGAACCGGGAAATCGGCGCCCACTCTTTGGTTTCCTTGTGAACCATCAGCGCTGTGCCCACGCCGCAGTTGGGATGGCAACCGCAAGAGAGCGAGCCCCACATGGCGTCCGGGCCGTGAACGTGGTCCGCAAAGTTCGAAAACGGCGCAATGAACGACAGCGGGAACCAATCTCGCGTCGGCTGGATCTTCCCGACCTGCTCGCTGACGTCCTTGGCCAGATGCGAAAGCGTGTAGCGCTGGCGCATGCGGCGCTCGGGCGTGATGTCTTCGTCGCGGCCCGTGAACGAAACCGGCTGGAACGACACGAAGGCGATTTTCTTCGGGTTTTCCATCGCGAACTTCACGATCGGTCCCACCTGATCGTTGTTCACGTTATTGACGATCGTGGTCACGAGAACAATTTCGATGCCCGCCTCGTGCATGTTTTCGATGGCGCGCAATTTCACGTCAAATAGGTTTCCGACCTGCCGGTGGCTGTTCGCGTCATTGCCGATGCCGTCGAATTGCAGGTACGCGTAGCGCAATCCGGCTTCGAACGCCTTCTTGCTGAACTCCTTGCTCTTGGCAAACTCGATGCCGTTTGTCGCCGCCTGCACGCTGTTGTATCCGACCTTGCGTGCGTAGCGCACCGCGTCGATGAAATACGGGCTCATCGTCGGTTCGCCGCCGGAGAACTGTACAGACATCTGCCGGCGCGGCTTGATCTTGAGCGCGTTGTCGAGAATTTCCTGCACTTCTTCCCAGCTCAACTCGTGCACGTAGCCAACCTGATTGGCGTCCATGAAGCAGGGGTCGCACATCATGTTGCAGCGGTTGGTGAGGTCGACGGTCAGAACTGCCCCGCGCCCGTAACGAACCGTGCTCGAGCCATGCTTATGCAGATCCTCATCGTTGTGCGCGGGAATGTCGCGGCCAGGGAAATTCTTCTCGATCCATTCGAGAAACTTCGCGTCAACGGCCATCAAGTCTTCGAACTTGCCGTGGAGGGGGCACTCTTTCACCATCCAGACCTGCCCGTCGCGCTCGATGATTTGCGCCTTAATCTCGCCCACCTTCTCATGAACGAGGTCCGCCCAGTCCTTCTTGCCATTGATGATGGCTTCGCGTGCTTCTTTCACGCAGCCCGGGCACAGTGAATCAGTCGTCCGCGGCCAGCCGAGCGTCGGCTTGCTCTTTTCCCATGACTTCAGCATGGGTTTGTCCGACCACTTCGGCGTGAAGGAAGGGTTCGGATTGTACTTGTTGAAGAACTGGATCGTGTTAAAGGTCGCGCCGGCAGCTTTACACGCTGCCCAATCGATTGACTTCCACATGCGGTTGCGAACCGTAAGAGACATGGCTCGAACCTCGCTTTCCTCAGAGTTAAGAAGGCTCTTAATTGCCTTACGTTTCTTCTATCACTGCGAAGCCGTCCATCCCCTTGGCCCCTGGACAGAAAGCTCCCCTAAATCTTTATCGCACCATAGTTTGCAGGTTTTCCGGGCCTTCGTCCAGCACAAACAGCCAAGTGGTTGTTTTCGACGTTAAGTGGCGCTCTGGGGCAGCCAATGGGATCTCGATCTGGGGGCTGTGCTGCCGAAATTCTGGGCCAAATACCTAGACTTAGTGACGGGAGCCGCCCGGACTCGACATTCTGCGCTGAACGCATCCCTTCCGCCCACAATTGGTAGACGGACGACTTCGCCGGCTGCGGCAACTCGTGACTCTCCGGCGGTCCGTCAGCATCATTGTGTCGTAGCAGCTTCCAAAATCAGAATTCCTCCCCCGGCCAGCTTCTTCTCTCCGATTCATTTTCCCGTAACCCCGCAGATATGAAACCGCAATATTCAGTGGACAGAATCTCCCGGCTTTGAGGTTTGTGGATCGAGAGGTTGAAGGTAGCTCGGTTGGAAGATATTCACAGGTCGTCTTGACGCTTTATCGCACTAATAGTAGAAGCAGTCACTATCTCAAAGTGGCGGGAGATGAAATCGATGAAACTGAATCGCGTTACGCGCTTTTTCGCATTTCAGTGTGCATTTTTGTGCCTCAGCGTTTTCGCGCCGCTGGCACTTCGCGCGCAGCAAACCCTCGGCTCCATCAACGGCACGGTGATGGATTCTTCGGGCGCCGTAATCGTTGGAGTTGAGGTTGACATCAAGAATCTCGGCACTGGCCTGACTGTGAAGGCAAAGACGCAGAGTGATGGTACGTACAGCGTCGTTGATTTGCCGATCGGCACCTACAGCGTCACGATGTCCAAGGAAGGATTCAAGACCGAGACGCACTCAGAAATCTTGGTTCAGGGCAATCGCGCCAGCACGGTGAACGGTACGCTCCAACCGGGGGAGGTTACTTCGACCGTTGAAGTCACTGCCACACCACTGATGAATCAGACGGATACGACTAACGGCTACGTTATAGACCCATCCACGATTCAGAGCACTCCGCTTGGTACGGGCAGCTTCACGCAGTTGGCAATTCTGAGTCCCGGAGTTCACGCCGATTTCCTCGGCGGTGCCGGCTCGAACTCTGGTTTGGGTAACCAGGCCATCTACGCCAATGGAAACCGCGACACCAGCAACAGCTTTTCGCTCAATGGCACCGGCACGAACAACCTCTTTAACGGGAACTCGACGAGCCAGGTGGGTGAAAATCGATTCGTGCTGAATACCGGCGAGAATTTTGGCGCCGGCGGCACGATTCAGACGAGTACTTCGGTATACGGAGCGATTGGGCAGGCTCTTCCCACACCTCCGCCAGACGCAATTCAGGAAATCACCGTTAATGCGTCCATGTATGATGCGACGCAGGGCAACAACAGTGGCGCGCAGATCAGCGTGGACACCAGGTCCGGCACGAACAACTACCATGGCTCGCTCTGGGAACAGTTTCAGAACAGCGCCATGAACGCGACCCCTTTCTTCTATAACGCAGCCGGCAGAAACAGCGCGGGACAAGCGATCCTTCCCAAGCCGCTGCTTGTGAGAAACCAATACGGAGGAACGATAGGCGGGCCCATCATCCACAACAAACTCTTTTTCTTCGGCTCCTATCAGGGCGTCAATAT
The DNA here is from genome assembly GCA_030037355.1 of Candidatus Acidiferrales bacterium. Classification (GTDB taxonomy): domain Bacteria; phylum Acidobacteriota; class Terriglobia; order Acidiferrales; family UBA7541; genus DAHUXN01. Next base: position 3,626 of record JASHRL010000028.1, read on the forward strand.
CGCCGACGCGGAATCTTCTACCAAGGATGCCATCGTTCCCCTCTATCTGACCGATGATCGCTCCACTCAGGGCATCATCAATACGATTCAGTCGGACTACGGCACCACGCTCAATGCCAGCCAGATCAATACCGCGGCTGAAAACCTGCTGCAAGCCAAGCTTCCGAATGGACAATATCTCATCCCCACTCCGCAGATCACCAATTTGGCCCAAGCGACTGCGCTCGGCTATGACGCGGTGATACAAGGTCCCAATGCCCAGTCGCGCGTCTACCAGGGAATTGCGGATATCGACTATCAGGTCAGCAACAGCGACCGCTTGTCAGGCAGATACTATTACCAGAATGATCCCACCACCAATCCTTTCGGCTCCGTTGGTTCGTTCCTCGGTTTTCCTCAACAGCTTGCCGCAGGCAGCCAGGTATTTTCTCTCACCAATACAGTGATCCTTTCCCCGACTCTAACGTGGGAGCAACACTTTGGCTTCTCCCGCCTTCGGGCCTACGCGAATACCCAGCAGGCGTTCACTCCCGCTGAGGAAGATATCAGTCTGCTGGGCTCCGCCACCTTCCCTCAGTTTGAAATCGACTCAGCAGACGATACCCTTTTCGACGAAGACAATGAGCCGGAGTTTGGCCCCAGCACAAGTTTCGGCGACGCAGGCATGTACCAGAACCAATGGGAATACGCATCCACGTTCAATTGGGTGAAGGGGAGACATACTCTCAGCTTCGGTGGGCTCTTGGATCACACCCAGTTGAACGTCATCAACAACAACGTCAACACAGACACTATCGACTTTAAGACGTTCCTGACATTCGTGGAAGGTGACGTATATTCCGGGGATGCATTCCAGGGTTCGGCCAATCGTTATTACCGCTCCGATACGGCCGGTCTCTATGCCAACGACAATTTCAAACTTCGCTCCAACCTCACCGTAACCTACGGTCTGCGCTGGGATTTCGATGGCCCCCTTTCCGAGAAATACGGCCGGCTAACCGCGTTTAATCCCGCGCTCTACTCGTACGACGCAGCTACAGATACCATCACCAATTCCGGCTTGGAAATCGCCGGCAACAACCCGACCGCGGCAACGCCGGGGGCCAGTAGTTCGCTGATGAACAATCACCAGTGGGGTTTTGCGCCGCGCATCGGTATTGCATGGAGTCCCATGGAGAAACTGACGGTGCGCACGGGTTATGGCATTTATTACGACCGCGGCGAGCTCTTCAGCTATTTTTCGCCGAGCGCCGGTGCCGGCTTCAACGGCCCATTCGGCGTAACCCTCGCGCCGCCTTTCGTCGAACCGATTGCCGCAGCAAAAGGCGCGAGTCTTTCTCAACCCTTCGGCTCGACGCTGCCGCCGCCGCCGCCGGGAACCGCAGCAGGCTTTCTGGCCTTGCTCCCCAATTTAGCGCAGACCGAATGCGGTTACCCCGGATGCTGGCCAACCGGAAACCTCTTTGGCCCCTTCCTCTTTGGCGGTTATGACACCAACAACAGATTGCCATACACGCAGAATTGGACTGTCGACGTTCAGTATCAGGCGGCCAACAACTGGATGTTTGAGGTTGGATATGTCGGGAACCATGGGACTCACGAAGTTCTGCCCGTACCCTTTAACCAGCCGGAAATCGCCACCGCCACGAATCCTGTGAATGGCCAGACTTCCTCGTATGGTGGCACCAGTCCACTATCACCGGCCAATTGCTACAGCGGCTGCCTTGATAATGAGCCCATCTATACCAACGAGTATTCCGGCAATGCGCCCGTTCGCGTTCCTTATATCGGCTACGACATGAACTCGGTGCTTTACGAAGCGGAAGGCATCTCGAACTATGACGCTCTGCAGGCCCAGGTGCACAAGCGCACCTCCTACGGTCTGCAACTCACCGGGTCTTACACCTGGTCGCACTCTCTTGATGAACAGAGCGGTGACGGCCTATTTTTCACAGGGAACAATCCGCTCGTACCCAGAGCCAGTTATGCTTCATCCGATTTCGATCAAACCCACGTTTTTCTCGTGAATTACAGCTACGCAATTCCAAGCATGACCAGCAACGAGCGCTTGGGACACGTCGTCAACGGGTGGGTCATCGGCGGGCAAACCGTAGCGGAGAGCGGCCAGCCATATAGCGTGTATGACTATCACGGTTCCGTGGCTAGCTTGTACTTCGGCACCGACGATGAGATCGGTAACCCGATGGTCCCCCTGGCTCCCGGCGTCACCGCCAAGCAGGCGGAGCTTCAAGGCACGCTCGGCGTCAATCCCGCCAAGCCCGTGCTCAATTCCAGTGATTTTATGCCGCAGTTCGTGGCGCCGGGAACCAACGGAGTGCCTGCTTGCGATGCGTCCGGTTGTGACCTGTACGAATCGCTTTATGGGACGTCCGGACGAAACCTCTTCCGGGGACCATTCCAGGTACGTTTCGATATGAGCTTGGCCAAGGAATTTCCGATCCGCGACCGCTTCCGTCTGCGCTTTGAAGCCGATGCCTTCAACATTTTCAACCATCCTGATTTTGACGATCCCAATAACGACGTCGTCTTTTTCCCGGATTACGAAGGTCCGCCGGTTAGCCCGCCCGATGGCAGTTTGGGCTACATTCAGCACACGATCGGCAGTCCGCGCTTCTTGCAGTTAGGCCTGCATTTCGCGTTCTGAAACAAAAAGCAAACAGGATGAAGTGAAGACGGGGCCGCTTGACGGCCCCGTTTTTATTTGGTGGTTGAAGGCGAAAAAAGAGCCCAGTGCGGCAAAAAAGTGGCGGATTATTGTGCGTTCAGCGCAGGCCGTAGCACGGCGATGGCGAAATGCGCCACGTGCGGCGCGTCTTCATCGAGTTGCAGCCAGCGCACCACGCAGTGCTTCTTCAGGTAGTCATTCACCTGCGCGTCATTGATTTCCAGATGCTCGGCGAGCTGTGATCGCAGGGAGGATTTTCCTTCGGCGCGCGCCCCTCGGCCGGCGCGTCCCGCGCGCGCAAGCTGGCTCGTGCCGATGCGCAGCGTTTGGCAGGCTTCGACATAATAATTCGTCATCAAATCGGAATCGGAAAGCAGGAAGACGCCGGGCCCGGCCGGCGCGTCCTCGATCTCGTCCATGCGGTGCAGCGGCGCCGAAATCAGCCGCCGCAAAAGCGATTCCAGTTGCGCGAAACGCGAAGCCAGCGCCGGATCGCCCGCTCGGATAAACGTGGCCCGTTCGACGAATGGCCCCGTCGGCTCCGGCACAAAACGCGATGCTGGCGCCGTGCTTTCTTCGGTTTCTGCGTTGACCGGCGAAGAGGCCCGCGCGGCAGGCGACGGTCGGCTCGGCTGCGCGTACACGCGCTCGTCGATGCCAGAGCCGGAGGTTCGTTCCATCGGCGGTCGCGCCGGCGTCGCCGCCGGACGCTGTGTTCCTGGTGCGCCTGTTTCGCCGCGGCGCTTGTGCCGTCGTCCGCCGCGCCGCCCGCGCCGCCGTCCGCGGTGCTCGCCGGGTTGTTTTCGGTTCGTTCCGCGCGCAGCAGCGCTTGGAGGTTGTTCGCGGTTGAAAATCTGGTCCTGCGGATCTTCGTGAATCACTTCCGGTTCGAGATTCACGCCTAGTTTTTCGCCTTTCAAATTTCCCGCCGTCTCGGTGTCTTCCATAGCCTCTTCGCTTGCAAAATCCTCGCTGCCTTCGCTCGCTGTCTCATCTGCTGACTCCGCGGACATCGGTGCGGATGCAGGCATTCCTTCTGGTATCGGCGCGCCCAGGCGTGTCAGCGCATCCGCCGCTTTCTTTTTCCAATCCGCGCGCCGAAAGCGTTCTGTTGCGGTCGTGAACCAGCGAATCGCGTCATCGTTGTGGCCAGCCTTTTCTTCCAGCGCTCCGGCCTCGAACGCCACCATCGCGTCGCCCGTCTTTTGAAAAAGCTCGGTGAGCTTGCCGACGGGGTCCGCGCTCGTGCGCGCTCGCCGGATGCGTCCTTGAATCTGCCGCCAGTTTGCCATATCTGCGGATTGTATCAACGCTCGGCGAGGCATTCCAGCGCAGGCGTGCGAATTTTGGTGCATCATAGCCCCATGTCCTCGGAACCCGCGCGCGGCGAAAAAACGAAGCGGCTCGTCGAACAGGCTCGCGTGCTTGGATTTGATTTATGCGGCGTCGCTTGCGCCGAGGAATTTCCCGAGCTCCGCAATCTCCCTGAATGGCTGGCGCGGGGCTATGCGGGCGAGATGCATTATCTCCACGACGATCGCCGCACGCGCGCAGAAGACGTCGTGCCTGGCGCGCGCTCCGTGATTGTCTGCGCTCTGAATTACAATGCCTCTCACCCCTATTCAACCGTCGTCGCCGCAGATTCCGCTGCGGCTCGCACCAGCGATGAAGAAAATGCCGATGGCCCGCGCGGCTGGATTTCGCGTTATGCCTGGGGAGGCGATTATCACGACGTCCTCGGCCCCAAGCTCCGGAGTCTCCTCGCGTGGATGCGCGCCGAATTCGGCGAGGATTTTCTTGCGCGAGAATATGTGGATACAGGTCCGGTTCTCGAACGCGTCGCCGCAAAATATGCGGGCCTCGGCTGGCTGGCGAAGAACACCTGCTTGATCAATCAGCGTCTCGGTTCGTGGTTGTTTCTCGGCGTGATTATCACCGATTTGGATCTGACTCCCAGCTTGGCGCCTGCCGAAGCGCCGCCTCGCGATATGTGCGGCACGTGCCGGCGATGCATCGATGCCTGTCCCACAAACGCGTTCGTCGAGCCGTACGTCCTCGATGCCCGCCGCTGCATCGCGTATTTGACTATCGAACTGCGCGCCCCGATTCCTGAGGAATTCCGCGCCCCGATGGGCTCGATGGTCTTCGGTTGCGATATCTGTCAGGATGTTTGTCCGTGGAATCGCAAAGCGCCTGCCACTCAACTTCCCGAATTTCAGCCGCGCCGAATTTCGCCGGATTCTTCCGAAACGCTCTTTGCTCCGCGTCTCGAATGGCTGCTTTCGCTGACCGAGAAAGAATATCGCGCTGCCTTTCGTGGCAGTCCTGTGAAGCGCGCTAAATTCCGCGGCCTCATCCGCAATGCCTGCGTCGCTGCCGGAAATTCGCATCTGACTCGCGAAAGCGCTGCGTTCGCCAGAATTTCGGCGCGTCTAGAAGAGCTTTCAAAGTCGGACGACGCAATCATCGCCGAGCATGCTCGCTGGGCTCTGAAACGCTTGCGTGCCCACGATTCCGCATCGCATTCGGGTTGATTGTATCGGCGAAATTCTTGGACTATTTTCCCTTGGCGTTGTATCTATCCTTCCGGAGGAGTCATGATCGCAATTCATTCCTTGGCGCTTCATTCCGTTGCATATCATCCGCACTTCAGTTTCCCGGAGAACGCAACCTCCAACGAGGAGATCGTCCTGCGTTGGATCCACATCGTATTCGGTATCATCTGGATTGGCCTGCTTTACTTCTTCAATCTGGTCGGCACGCCTGCCATGAAAACTCTCGACAGCGCCACGCGCTCGAAAATTTATCCTGCGCTGATGTCCCGCGCGATGTCCTGGTTCCGCTGGTCCGCGCTCGTAACGGTTCTCGTCGGCCTGCGCTACTACACGATTCTGCTGCAAGCCGACGCCGACAACTCCGGCGATCCGGGCCTTCTCTGGCGCTGGCTCGGCGAGTGGTTTTTCGTATGGGTTCTCGCCTATGTCGTCATCTACGCTCTGCAGATGCCATTGAATTGGCCAGCCGGAAGCGGCTGGGTGCGCGCAATGCTGATCGCTATGGTCGTTGTGGCGGCGTCGTGGCTGATGCTCGAATGGAACGCCGGGCCTACCGTATCAAACGCACATCTGTCGATTAGTATCGGCGGAGGGTTGGGGCTAATCATGATGATGAACGTCTGGGGTATCGTCTGGCGCGTGCAAAAGCGCATGATTCAATGGACGCGCGCCAACGCCGAAAATGGCACGCCAATTCCCGAGAAGGCGGCGAAAATGATGGAGTTCGCGAGCTTCGCCTCGCGCGCTGCCTTCTGGCTTTCATTTCCGATGCTCTTTTTCATGGCTGCCGCAGAGCACTACCCATTTCTCAGCAGCATCGGGCACTAAACTTTGAGTTTTATCTAGTGCGAGAGAACGCGCGTCTGCGTTTCGGAAATCAGTTCGTAGCGCACACCGCGCCAGCGGATCTGGCGTTCAAACGCGGATATCGAGAAGTTCCAGAGGAAGAGGAACGGTACCACTGGTGCAAGCGCAATCCACGCCCAGCTCCAGCTTTCGCATTTTGAACGCCATTCGTGCAGCAAGTCTTGGATTGCCACTGCGCGCATCGCGCCTTTGCCCGCGGCGAGCAGCACGACAAAGAACGCCAGCAGCAGAATTCCCGTCCACGAATCGCCCGTGAACATACGGTAGAAAATAAAAAAAATCGAGAACGCGACTGTGAGGCAGTACGAGAAATGCGCGAGCGCAGCCATCGTCCAGCGCCGTGGTGAATAGACGCGCGTCAGGATCATCTGCCGGTTCGTGAATTCGAGCAGTTGTTCTGGATTGACGTCCATGAGTGTTGGCGCGAGGCATTCGGGCACAAAGAGAATGCGCATCCCGGCGCGCTCCAAAGCCGCCGTGACCGCCCAATCATCGCTGACCGCTCCTTCCCACGCCTCCAGAATTCCCGCCTTTGTGAACACCTCGCGGCGAATGGCCGTGCCGCCGCCCCAGCAAAAATTGTGATCGTGATCGCCCAGTTGTGTGGTAATCGCCGCGTTCCACGTGGAAAGCAGCGCGCTCGCGAAGCCTCCGCGGTTCGGATAAAGCCAGCGATATGTTGTGGCCGCGCCCGCGTGCGGATCGGCCAGCGGCGCGACAAGATGTGTCAGCCAGCTGCGCGACAGCCGCGCATCCGAATCCACGAAAACGTAAACATCAAATTTGTCGCCTGCCTCGTGAACTCCGGCGCGAAGATTGTTCACTTTTTCGCCGCATTCCTTGGGCGATCCCGCCACCACAAGATGCGTTGGCTTTTTTGCCGTCGAGGAAACGCGATCGATAATCATCCGCGCCGGGTCCAGCGCGCTTGCCACCACGAAGAAAGTCTCGTACGTCGGATAATCGAAATTCACCAGCGCCGAAAGATTGGCCTCAAGGCCAGTCTCGGAGCCTTTGCACGGACAAATCACAGCGACGCGTGGCGCGTAGAATCCCGAATGTGCGGTCAGACGCCGGCGTACCGTCGTGAACCATTTCCAGCCGTCCCACAGCGACACCAGCCCCTGCGCGATCTGCTGCCAAACGAGGATGTAGAAAAGCGTTAGCATCTGGCTTCAGCATAGCGGATTTCTTGCCTCGGCCAATGGTCAACAGCCGGGGCGACGCCAATGAGTCATTTGTTCTTTCGGACAGGTCGAGCAGCGACCTTAGAGGCCCCGCGGAGAGAAGACTTTCTTCAAAACTCGCGATGCCGTCGCGATCAGTTCCATCTCGAAACGCGCCGCCGCTCGCCGGCCCTGATCGAGCATTGGCGCGTCAATCAGGAACCCACAGCGATCGACAAACGGCCCCGCCGGCGCGCTGGAACCCCCTCGATGCCTCGAAGACCGCGCCACAGCGGCGCGCAGCGACCGGTAAATCTCGATGTCGTCGCAAAACGCCTGAAATTCCTCGTCGCCCCAATTGAGGCTTCGGCCCAGAGTCACAAAAAACTCCTCACGAAAGAGATCGACCAGCTCTCTTCGCTCCGCCGTCACTTTCTGGGGAGCGCGCACGCCAATACGTTGCGGCATTTCATCGTCGATTTGCAGCGCCAGAACCAGCAGCGCTTCCCGGCGAACCGTCTCCACCAGCTCGCGGTAGCGCGGCGGATTGGCGATGCGTCCGGGCCGCTGGTTCTCGATTGCGTATCGCCGCAGAAATTCGGGGACGAGTCCGCCGCGGTCGAGCGCCGCAAGCAGCGAGAACGCCGCTTCCTGCGCGCGAATCGCGACCTGCCGGGGCCGAAGCAATGCTGCCGCACGCGCCGTCCGTCTCGCAGGAATTGCTCGGCGGCTCAGTTTCCGTTTTTGTTTCGCAGACTTTCGCGTCGCCGGCTTCCGCGAACGGATTCGTTTTGCGATGAATCGCTTTCGCAACCGCCCGGCGCGCTTGGTGTGAAGCGCGCGCTTTTGTCGAGGCTTGTGTTTTCGCGACGGCAAAGAAATTTCCTGTGAATGCAGTCGAAAAAGAAAAGAGCCCGGCGAGGTTCATCCGGGCTCTTCATTATGCAACGTTTCGGCGGATTTTCTTATGCTCAGTGAACCGGGCTTGCCGAGGGCCGCTTCTCGCGCGGCGCCGACACAGGCTGCGCCCACGGCTCGATCGGCCCGAGCGCGATGCGCAGCGCTTCGTCGATGTTGTGCACGAAGTGAATCTTCAGGTCGCCCAGCAGCTCCGCTGGCAGATCCTCGCGCACGTTCGGCTCATTTTCCGCGGGAAGCAGCACTTCTTGGATTCCCGCCCGCTTCGCACCAAGCACTTTTTCCTTGATTCCTCCCACCGGCAGCACCACTCCTGAAAGAGAAATCTCTCCGGTCATCGCTACGCGCGGTCGCACCGCGTGCCCGCTCAGCAGGCTGACGAGCGCCGTCACCATCGCCACGCCCGCCGACGGCCCATCCTTCGGAATCGCTCCCGATGGCACATGAATGTGCACATCCTGCTTGCGGAAGAAGTCCGGATCGATCCCGTACGTCTCCGCGTTCGATCGCACCCACGACAGCGCCGCGCGCATGGACTCCTGCATCACTTCGCCCAAATGCCCGGTCATTGTGAACTGCTTTCCGCCGCGCATCGTGCTCGCTTCGATGAACACGATGTCGCCGCCGACTGGCGTCCAAACCAGCCCCACCGAAACGCCCGGCCGCGCCACGCGCTCTTCCACTTCCTTCTCGATGTGGACTTTCGGCACTCCCAGCACGTCGCGCACGATTTCCGGCGTGACCACGAGCTTCTCGGTCTTGCCTTCCGCGATGCGTCGCGCCTGTTTGCGCACGAGCGTCGCGATTTCGCGTTCCAGGTTGCGGACACCCGCTTCTCGCGTGTAGCCATGAATGATTTCCCGCAGCCCTTCGTCGCTGAATTCGATCTGCTCGCCCGGTTTCAGGCCATTTTCTGTGCACTGGCGCGGAACCAGAAAGCGCTTCGCAATGTGGATCTTCTCTTCCTCCGTGTAGCCGGGAAGCTCGATGATCTCCATGCGATCGCGCAGCGGCTCCGGAATCGGATCCATCCAGTTCGCCGTGGCGATGAACAGCACCTTCGAGAGATCGAACGGAACGTCCAGATAATGGTCACGGAACGTCGAGTTCTGCTCAGGATCCAGCACTTCCATCAGCGCTGCGGATGGATCGCCGCGGAAATCGCGCCCCAGCTTGTCCACTTCGTCGAGCATGCAGACCGGGTCTACTGTTTCTGCGCGGCGAATTCCCTGAATGATTTGCCCCGGCAGCGCGCCGATATACGTGCGCCGGTGCCCGCGGATTTCCGCTTCATCGTGCATGCCGCCGAGCGAGATGCGCACGAACTTCCGCCCCAGCGCCCGCGCAATCGATTTGCCCAGAGAAGTTTTTCCCACTCCCGGAGGCCCGAGGAAGCACAGAATCGGTCCTTTCATGCCCGGTTGCAGCTTCTTTACCGCCAGGTAATCGAGAATCCGCTGCTTCACTTTTTCGAGGTCATAGTGATCCTCGTCGAGAATTTGCTGCGCCTTGGAAATATCGATGTCCTCCGTGCCGGAGGTTTTCGCCCACGGCAGCGAAGTCATCCATTCCAGATACGTGCGCGAAACCATATATTCCGCCGAAGCGGGCGTCATGCGCGAGAGTCTCTTCAGTTCGCGCTCGCACTCCTTCTTCGCTTCGGCGGACATCCCCGAAGATTCCACTTTTTCGCGCAGTTCGGAAACTTCTGCGCCGCTGTCGTCCGCGTCGCCCAGCTCTTTCTGAATTGCCTTGAGCTGCTCGCGCAGCAGAAATTCGCGCTGCGATTGATTCACCTGCTCTTGCACCTGCTCGTGAATCTTCGCGCGAAGTTCGAGAACCTCTTTTTCCTTGCTCAGCTCGCGAATCAGCGTTTCCAGCCTCCGGCGAATGCTCGCCGTTTCGAGAAGCTCTTGCCGCAGTAGCGTCGTCAGCGACGGCAATGTTCCCGCGATAAAGTCCGCCAGAGCCGCCGGCGACTCCATGTTCGCTGCCACTCCCTGCAAATCGTCGGAAAGCTGCGACGACCGCGCCACAACTTCACGGAACAATTCCTGCGCGTTGCGATAAAGCGCCGTCAGCTCCGCCTCCGGTACGTCAGTGGTTACGTCCGCCATTTCTTCCACACGCGCCCGCAGAAACGGCTTCAGCCCCAAAATCTCAACCACGCGAATCCGCGTCATCCCTTCCAGAAAAACAACAACATTGCCGCCGGGCGTACGCACCATCTTGTGCACTTTGCCAAGCGTTCCCACAGCGTGCAGGTCCGTCCCTACCGGATCCTCGATCCGCGGATCGAGCTGCGCCACCACGCCCAGCACCTTCTCGTCGCCTTGCAGAGAATCCAGCAACGCCAGCGAACTGTCGCGCCCCACCGTCAGCGGCATCACCGCGCCCGGAAACAAAACCGTGTCCCGCAGCGGCAAGATCGGCAGTTCCGTCGGGACCGCTTTTTGTGACTTCTTGGCCATATTCAGACCTTCCTCGCCAGCTCGGAAAGCTCCCCCGAGTCGGCAGGTTCACTTACTTCGATGCAAACCGCGCTAAATTCGTCACATTAAACTACATATGAAATGTCAGCATACCTTAGCATATAACGCTAATATTTCAAATGTTCAGTCAAGTCTTTTCATGTCATCATGTTACATTGTATCTGTACCGATTTTCTCGCATTTTACCTCTTCATTCATCGGAACCAAATTTGCCCAACTTTAGGCCGATCTTCGATCTTTTTGTCCGCGGACGAACCGCATTGCCTCCTCGCGGTCATGGATGAGCCCCTCCAATTGGGCATCCTCCACGGCTTGCAGAATCTCCCGAAACTCCGGCCCGGGCCGATATCCCATGCCCTTCAAATCCTCCCCGGTAAGCAGGCGCGGCGGCCGTACATCCTCTGGCGGCGTCTGCGCTAGAAATTCCTTCACGAAGTCATAGTTCTCCAGGCTGCCATGGCTGGAGAGGCAATCGATGCGGTGCAGCTCCAGATGCTCCTCGAATCGTGGAAGCCGCACGAATCGCTTAAGCGTCGATACCCGCATCTGCTGCACGTCTTTGAACCGCATATGATTTGCCACCAGCGCAGAAATCTGCTCCGTGTCGTCATTCGAAAAACGAAATCGCCGGCAGATGTGCTCCGCCATCCGCACGCCCACTTCCACATGCTCGTTGAAACGGATGCGGTCCGCCGGATTTGAAGGCGGCGTAAACGTCGGCGGCTTGCCCACGTCGTGCAGCAACACGCCCCACGCCAGCGTCGCCGACACGCCCGCGGGCAGCTTTTCCAGCATCAGCAGCGTATGCGTCCAGACGTCTCCCTCCGGGTGAAATTGCGGTGGCTGCTCGACGCCCTTCATGCGCGCAATTTCCGGCAGGAGCGGTTCGAGCAAATGCGTGTCGTCGAGCAGCTCAAACGCGCGCCGCGCCGCGCCTTCTGTCAGCAATTTCGTCAGCTCGTCGCGCAGCCGTTCCTGAGACACCTGCAAAATCTGTGCCGCGCGCAGCACAATCGCCGCACGGGTGCGCTCTTCGATTTTGTAACCGAATCGTGACGCGAAGCGGACTGCTCGAGCCATCCGCAGCTTATCTTCCTCAAATCGCTGCCCGGGGTCGCCAATCGCGCGAATGATCCGCGCCTGCAAATCCTCCTGCCCTTTGACAAAATCCAGCACGCGCCCGTCGCGCGGATCCATCATCAGTCCATTGATCGTGAAGTCTCGCCGCAGCGCATCCTGTTTCGGCGAAGAAGAAAATTCCACGCGAACAGGATGCCGCCCGTCTTCATAGCCCAAATCGGCGCGAAACGTCGCTACTTCCACCTGCACCGCGCCTTCCACCACGATCACGACGCCAAACTGCGCTCCTACCGCGAGGCTGCCCGGAAAAAGCTCCAGCACGCGCTCCGGCGTCGCGTCCGTCGCTACGTCATAGTCGGCCGGTTCTCGCCCCAAAATGAGATCGCGCACACAACCGCCCACAAGCAGCGCCTGATAGCCTGCCTCGCGCAGCTTCGCGCAAATCCGTTCGGCCGTGTCGCGAGCATTCATAGTCGGATTATCTGCCTGACCTTGGGGTCACGCAAATCTGGATGTGTGTAAGATGTCTATAGGAAGCGTACAGCCATGCAGGTGATGTCGTCGTGCTGCCGCGCCGGCCCCACGTAAGTATCGACGTCGTTCATCAGCACCGACAACACCAAAGCTGCCGATTCGTGCGCCAGCGTCGCGACGCGTCGCTCGATTCGCTCTTCGCCATACTCCACATCCGCCGTGTTGACCGCCTCGGGCAGCCCGTCGGTGAAAATCACGAGCAGGTCGCCCGCTCCGATCTCCACGGCTTGCGAACGATAATCGGCGGAAGCATCGATGCCAAATGGCACCCCGCCCTGGCTTAACCGTTCCATCGCGCCGGAAGCGCGCCGGAGAAACGGTGCATTATGGCCCGCGTTGATGTACGCAATGCGCCGCGATGAAGGATCGTATTCGGCCAGAAACGCCGTCGTGAAGCGCATGCCCGAAAGGCTGTGATCGCAAGCATAACGATTCAGGTCGCGCGCAAGTGCGTCCAGGCTTCCCGGCCGCGCCGCCAGCGAATGGATGCTGGCCTGAAACGTCGCCATCAGAATCGCTGCAGGCACGCTTTTGCCCGCAACATCGGCGACCACCAGCAGCAATGCTTGCCCCGCGTGTCCTTCCGGCCCCGAGCGCAGAAACGCGTCGTAGTAATCGCCAGCCACCGTATTTTGCGGTCGCGTGGCAAAAGCGATGTCTACCCCTGGAACTGCGGGCGGATGATCCGGTACGAGCCAGCTTTGAATTTCGCGCGCGATTTGCAGGTCGCGCTTCATCGTCACTCGATCCGCCAGCTCCAGCGCCAGCAGAACAAACAAAAGCAGCGTCCCGAATCCCCCGAAATCCAGAGCGTATTGCGTATCCCCGAAGTGGAATCTGAAATCGAGGAAGAGCAAGATGCACGCGATCAGCAGCAGCACACGCCGCCAGGGCGAAAGTTTCATGAGCATGGCCTGGAAAAGCGCCCACGCCCCGCGGAAAAATCGTCTCAGTCGCCCGCCTTTGTTTATGGACTCCCAATCCACGTCGTGCGCATAGAACGAATATGTCGAGCGCGCGTCCGCCTTCATCTGCCCCCAGAGTTGCTGGATCTTCATACCTTCCGTGACGCGCTGCCAAAAATCGCGGAAAGAACCCGGATGAGGCGGCCGATTCCCGGGCGGCATCGAATAATTTGTTCCTGTCGCAGCCATTATCGAGCGATTATACGTGATTCCTCGCCGCGATACTTTCGCCGTTTGTGTGCTCGGAAAGATTTGTCAGTTGGAATTTTCCGCCAGAGGATTTTCGTTCGCGGATTAATTATCGCGAGGCGCGCGCAGCGAGCCGCCCAGCTGAATCTTCGAAAAACCGAAACGGTCGCGCAGCCGGTCTGCCGTCTTCGCCAGTCGTTCGAGTTTTTCGCGCCGCCCTGCGTCGAGCAATTCGAGCTGCCCGGTCGCCGACGAAGCCGCGAGAAACGAAGTCAGCGCCACGCCGACCAGCCGTATCTTCGACGTGCCGTTCCATGTCGCGCGAAATAATTCCTTGATCGTCGCAAGGATTGCCGCGTCCAGATTCGTCGGCTCCGCCACCGTGTGGCTGCGTGTGATGGTCTGAAAATTCGTGTAGCGCAGCGTCAGCGTAATCGTGCGGCAAAAAAGCCCCGCATCGCGCAGCCGCTTGCCTGCCTTTTGCGTCAGCAGGCTGAGCATCGATTCGAGCGCGTCGCGATCCGCTGTGTCCTCGCCGAACGTGCAATTGTGCGAAATCGACTTCGGCTCGGCGTCGACAAAAAATTCGTATGTGTCCTGCCCGCGCGCTTTGCGGTGCAGCGCCGTTCCCCATCGCCCGAAAAGTTCTTCCAGCCGCTCGAGCGGAACCGCCGCGAGCTGATGCACTTTTTCGATTCCGAGCACGTTGAGCGCTGCTTCCGTCGCTTTCCCGATGCCGGGAATGTTGCGCACACTGAGCGGCGCGAGAAAAATCTCTTCGCTCCCCGCTGGCACCCAGACAAGCCCGCGCGGCTTCGCCTGATCGCTTGCCACTTTTGCCACCAGCCGCGTGCTTGCCAGTCCGCCCGAGCACGGCAGTTCCGTCGCGCGCGTGATTTCGCGCAGCAGTTTGTCCGCCGCTGCAAACGCAGGCCCGAGCAGCCGGTCTGTGCCTGTCAGGTCGATGTAAGCTTCATCAATCGACGCCATCTCGACCACCGGCGAAAATCTCGCCAGGATCGCTGCCACGCGATCGCTCCACTGCGAATAAAGCTCATGCCGGTTGTCGAGAAAAACCGCGTGCGGGCAGAGTTTTCCAGCCGTCCGCAGCGCCATCGCCGAATGAATCCCAAACTTTCGTGCTTCGTAGCTCGCCGACGTCACCACGCCGCGTTGATCTTTCTGCCCGCCCACGACCACGGGCAGCCCGCGCAGTTCCGGCCGGTCGAGCAATTCCACCGACACGAAAAATGCGTCCATATCGACATGCAGAATCGAGACATTCTCGGGCGCGCCAGTCGCAGCATCTTTCTTGGCGCGATATTGCGCTAGTTTCGGCACGGTGAACTCTTATCGAGAATGATACACGGAGTGAAGGTCAGCCGTCGCGCGGGCGCTCGCGCAAATTCTTACAGCCGCTCGGCGGAGAGAACTCTCGGAATACCAGCTAAATCCTCGGTCACGCGAAGGCCGCTCCACGTTGCGTCATCGAACAGTGCGCGCAAGCGTTCCGCTTGCCCATAGCCGATTTCGATGACCAGCAAACCGCCGCTTCGGAGCATTTCCACAGCCTGGGCCATAAGCGGCGCATAAATTTCTGTGCCCGACGCTCCGCCGAAAAGCGCCCGCGCAGGCTCATGTTCGCGAACGTCCGGCGCCAATTGCGATTCCTCGTCGCGCGCAACGTATGGCGGATTGCTGACAATCAAATCGAAGCGCCGCGCGCAGTCGCTCGTCTCTTGCGTTGCTCCATCGAGCAGATTGCTTTCAAGAAATCGAATCCGCTCGCTCACGTCATGCCGCTTCGCGTTGCGCCGCGCGACTTCCAGCGCCACAGCGCAAATATCCGTCGCAATAATTTCTGCGTTCGGCAACTCCTGCGCCAGCGCAATCGCGATGCAGCCTGATCCCGTCCCAATATCCGCGATGCGCAGCCGTTCTGTCCTTCGCCGCTCGCCCAGCCGCCCAAGCGCCGCTTCAATGACGTGCTCGGTTTCCGGCCGCGGAATCAGCACTGCTGGTGTAACCTCAAATTCCATGCCCCAGAATTCCTGCTTGCCGGTCAGATATTGCGTCGGCGTCCCGCGCCCGCGCTGTGCAACGAGCTCGAAAAATTTTCGCGCCGTCTCCGCTGCAACCGGCTCCTCCGGATGCGCGTAGATCCACGTGCGATCGCGTCCGATTGCGTGCATCAGCAGCAACTCTGCGGCGAGCGCGTGCGACGGCACGTTATCGCGATGCAGCTCTGCCATTGCGTCCCGTAGCGCGCTCCGTACCGTCGCCTGCATTTCCGTTTTCGCGCGTGAAGTCATTCGCTCTTTCCGCTCGATTTCCCGCCGCCGTCGCCGTTGTCGCTCAGTTCCTGTTTCAATCGCTCCGCTTCGTAATACGTCACCAGCCCGTCGACCAGCGGGCCGAGTTTTCCGTCCATCACTTCGGTCAGTTGGTGAATCGTCAGTCCAATGCGATGGTCGGTGACGCGGTTCTGAGGAAAATTGTACGTGCGAATTTTTTCCGAACGGTCTCCCGTCTTGATTTGCCCGCGCCGCTCCGCCGCAATTTGCTGGTGCTGCTTTTCTTGCTCCATTTCGTAGAGCCGCGCGCGCAGGACGCGCATGGCCTTCGCGCGATTTTTGATCTGCGATTTTTCATCCTGTTGCGACACGACGAGTCCCGTTGGGATATGCGTGATGCGCACCGCCGAATAGGTCGTGTTCACGGATTGTCCGCCCGGCCCCGACGAGCAGAACGTGTCGATACGCAAATCCTTTGCCTCGATTTTGATGTCAATTTCATCCGCTTCCGGCAACACCGCGACCGTCGCCGCCGAAGTGTGAATCCGTCCTTGCTGCTCCGTCGCGGGAACGCGCTGCACGCGATGCACGCCGCTTTCGTATTTCAGCTTCGAATAAACTTTCTGTCCCTGAATCGATGCGATGATTTCCTTCACGCCGCCAATCGACGAAGCCGAGCTTTCCAATACTTCCACGCGCCAGCCTTGCGTTTCCGCGTAGCGCGAGTACATGCGAAAAAGTTCTCCGGCGAAGAGCGACGCTTCGTCTCCGCCCGTTCCCGCGCGAATTTCCACGATAACGTTTTTCTCGTCATTGGGATCTTTCGGCAGCAGCAGCACTTTTAGTTCGCGTTCCACGGTTTCGCGCCGCGCCTCGAGCGCATGTTCCTCTTCGTGCGCCATCTGCTTCATTTCTGCGTCTTCCGCTTCGGCGATCAGTTGCTTCGCGCCCGCAATGCCTTTTTCAATTTGCTTCCACTCGCGATATTTTTCTACCATGGCGGAAAGCTCCGCGTGCATCTTCGCCACTTTCTGGTAGCGGCCCGAGTCTGCATGGATTTCCTGCGAAGATAGCTCCTTCGTCAGTTCCTCGAAGCGCGCCTCGATCTGTTCGAGTTTTTGAAACATATTCAGATTGCTCATCGCGAGCTCCCGTGAAACGCAATCTCGCAAAACAAAATCAGATTCGGATTGATCAGTGAAATTGAAAGAGACAGCAAACAACAGTCGGCAAAACTACGCCAGCGGCCCCGGGAGGGGTCGAAGTGGGAGCGCTAATAGAACGCAGCAAACATCTTCTTCTTCGTCATCATTTTCTTCACGATTGAGACCGCCAATTTCGCGCGCGCCTCAACCCACCAACATTGGATGCAGCATATCTGCCCAAGTCTCCTCTGTCAAATCGCTGCGCTTCGCTTCGTTCACGCCCTGGCTTGTGCGTCTGGCGCGTCTTGACTGCGAATCCATTCGCGAAATCTGCTTAGTTCGCCGGTTTCGATTGTGATTTCGATTTCCGTTTTCGGGTATAAGAAAATTTGATAAGCTCGAATCCACAAACTCATCTAGCCATCTAAGACAAGAGCAGCATCGCAGAAATCTGAACTGAGCATAAGGAGAAACGACGTGTCTTTGCGAATCAATGATGAAGCTCCGAACTTTACGGCCGAGACGTCTCAAGGCCCGATCAATTTCCACGAATGGATTGGCAACGGATGGGCTGTGCTT
>JASHRL010000279.1 GCA_030037355.1 Candidatus Acidiferrales bacterium
GGGAGACGTAGTCTGGATAGCGCCAGGAGAAAAGCACTGGCACGGTGCCGCACCAACGACTTCGATGACACACATCGCCATCCAGGAAAGACAAAACGGTAGTGTCGGCGACTGGTTGGAACCGGTCACCGACGAGCAATATGATCCGCGATGAAGGGCAGGATGAGGTAAGTTATGCTGGGTGAGTGATGGCAAACGAATTTCGAGTCTCGACCACGCTGCCACGAAAGCTCAGAGAGCTCGGCTTACCGCCGGAGACGGTACTTCGCCACGCTGGTCTGCCAATAGGGTTATTCAACCAGGAGAAGATTCTGGTGAGTACCGAGGAGTTCTTCGCACTTTATCGCGGAATAGCGGAAGCCAGCAATGACCCGGGCTTTGGCCTAAAGCTGGGGACGGAAGAGCGCATCGAACATTACGACCCGATTAAAATTGCCGCACTCTCTGCCCGGTCGTTTCGGGATGCGGTAGGGCGACTCGCGCGATACAAGCAATTGACCTGTCCAGAGGAAATCCGTCTCGTCGATCGCGGAAATGAATGCGCCGTGCAGTTCGTTTGGCTTCTCGCGCATGAGAAGGAACCACCGTTGCTGGTGGACGTCTGTTTCGCATGGATTGTCAGCATCGGAAGGCGAGGCACTCGTCGCCCGGTCAACCCCAAGCGACTCGAGCTTCCGCGAGCTTCGGCGCACCGAGACATGTACGAAGCTCATTTCCGCTGCCCTGTGAAATTCAAGGCTAGCCAGAATGCATTGGTCTTCAGCAAGGCGGATATGGAGCTGCCATTTGTAACTCACAATGCTGATTTGCTCGCAATTGTCGCGCCACAGCTTGAGGCGGAGTTGACGCAACAGCTCGCGCAGAAGACTTTCAGCGAACAAGCAAAAGGAATTCTGAAGCAGCTACTGGCGGGTCAGCGCCCAGGGATACAGGACCTCGCGAGAGAGCTACGCTTGAGCACTCGGACGTTGCAGCGGAGGCTCACCGAGCAGGGGATCACCTTTCAGCGTTTGCTGGAAGAAGCGCGTCGCGAGTTGGCTAGGCATTACCTTCTCCATTCCTCCCGCGAGCTGAATGAAACTGCCTATCTCTTGGGCTACGAAGACGCCAATTCGTTCTTTCGAGCCTTTCATCACTGGGAAGGAACTTCACCCGCGCAATGGCGCGTGCTGCAAAAGAAGTCTCAGCCGACGACGCATTCGCAAGTTGGCGCAGTGTGATGCACACGTTCGTCGCGACGGTTGCGTCTCGCCGCGGGATCGTATTCCAGTGTCTAAGCGGCCCGAACAAGCTCAACGCGGAATCCGATCACCAACAAATTCGGTACGTTGCAGGCCCCCGCAATTAAATTTCTTCTACCTAAAGAACTTCCGCCGAGCCCGCAACCATCCGAATTTCGGTCCCAACTTGTCAGAAGTTTCCGAAGCTACTCTCTTTAAGGTGAACCTTTCGTTTCCATCCCATCAGCTGGCATTGCGCCGTGGATATTTTGGTGAGTGATTCTACATTCACATCGGCTTGGACAAAGTACTAGGATTGCCCGGATGGGACCAGACACCAAGGATGCTGTTGATTGCAGCGCGGAGACGGAAGCGAAGCAACTGATTGCTTTGTGCCGTGCGGGAAGACTGTACGAGGTCGAGAAGTGGATTAATGAAGGCAGGCCGCTAGACATTTCCGCTGCGACAAAACGCGGTCGTCAGAGAAGTTTGCTCGAAATTGTGGTGGAAACAGGATTTCACAGCATGGTCGAACTGCTGGCGAAACGCAGTGACGAGCCCGTAAAGAACGCCGCTCTGGCCCAAGCTGTATCGGCGCACAGGCTCGATCTTGTTGAATTGCTCGTGCAGTATGGGGCCGATATTAATTCCATTAGCTTGGCGGATGTTCTCCTCGATTGGGAATCGAAAATGATCCGGTTCTTTCTCGACCGTGGTGCCGACCCTATTCGAGGGCGGCCGTTTGCTGTGGCATTTGGTGCAAGAATCCGGACCGCACTTCGGCCGTTTCTCGAATGCAAAGAATCTTACCCACAACTCGCGCCACAGCTGCAGGAACAACTCGACTGCGCCTTGCGCCACTTTTGTGCTGAGGGAGATCTGGAGTGGGTCAGTTTGCTCATGTGGGCGGGAGGCGACCCTCGGTCGCGTGGGCCAAGTCTGGAGAAAGACTATACAGAAGATTCAGAGTGCTACACATCCGGCCTGGAGGAGGCCTGCCGCTCAGAAAACGCTGAAGTACTGAAAAAACTGAAGCCCGACCCAACGCGCGACAACCTCACCCTGCTTCTCCGCGAAGCGGCCATGTGGGGCCGCAAGGCAACTCTGGAGTACTTGCTCGCATTCGGCATCAATCCCAATGACAAACCGAATGGTGGGTCATCGGCGCTGGAAAGCGCGTTGTGGAATTTGAACTTTAACCGTTTCAAGCCGTACGGAAGTGGAGGTTTGAAATCGAGATACGATGTTTCAAACGCCTTCGAGTGCCTAGGTATGCTGGTTGCGCATGGCGCGATCTGGACCCCTGACGATGCGTACCATGTGAGCTCTCTGCGCCGCACGCTCCTTGAGTGCGAGCCGAGCGTAACAATTGAGCTGCTCCAGCTCTTTCGGAAACATCACGCGTGTCCTGCCGAACTAGTTCACAAACTTCTGGGCACACCTCGAATGAAAGAACATCTGAAAGCAGTCGCAGGTGGCCTCCTGAGGCTCGGAATTGATTTGGAAAGGAAGATAAAGCTCAGGTCGGCAAATAATCCGCTTAGCCTTTAAAACGCCCAAAGATGGCATTCTGGAGGAAGCACCATGGAGCAATACGATCGAGAAGAACTCTATGAAAAAGTCTGGGAGAAGCCGATGCTGAAGGTGGCCGAGGAATATGGCGTTTCCTCTGTCGCACTTGGCAAGACCTGTCGGAAACTTTGTGTGCCAGTGCCAGGTCGGGGGCATTGGGCGAAGCTTGCTCATGGACATCAAGGTGCCAGGAAGATACCGCTTCCCAAGCTGGATAAAGTGCCCGTGATTTTTCGGTCTGCAATTGCAGCGAAGAAGCTGCCGAGTGTCGACCAGACAGATCCTGAACTCGCAGCTGTAGACGAGCTGCTCTCTTCCGGCGCATTGAGCGCGCAGCCTGTCGATCCCACCGCCCGAACTCATCCCCTGATTCGACACACGGCCAGCCTGCTGCGGAGTCGGAGTAGGAAGGATGAACATGGCATTCTGTTGCCAAGAGACGTCGGCGGACTGGACGTGAAGGTGAGCGAAGGCACGCTCGAACGCGCACTGCAAGTGATGGCGCAGGTGGTCGCGGTTTTGGAGCGACAGGGCCACAGCGTAACGGTATCGGACACGAGTCAAACAGTCGCCGTGATTAATAATGAGCGTGTGTTCTTCGGTATCGAGGAGCCAATCCGGAAGGTAGTGGTTCAAAAACCCCGCGTGCCCAACCCGACAGATCGCTGGGACTATGATGAGACGATCTCGTACGAACCGGGAGGCAAGCTGGCCCTTTGCATCCACTCGAACACGCCCTGGGGAGAACGGGAAGAACGAAGACGTTGGAGCGATGCAAAAGTCCAACGCGTCGAATCCCGCATCGCGGATTTCGTGGCAGGGCTGATGCGAAGCGCCCTCGTTCAGAGGCGTCGAGAGGAAAAGCGCAAGCGAGATGAGGCTGAAAAGGAAAGGCGCGCGAGAGAGCGGGCGCAGCTACAGAAGGACATTCAGGAAGAGGAAGAAAAGCTCAAGGAATTCGATCACTGGATGGACGCGTGGGAGCGCGCAGAACGGATGCGCAGGTTCATAGCGGCCTACGTGGAAAAAAGCAGCTCATGGTCTGCCGAAAAACAGCCGAAATACAAGGCGTGGATTGAATGGGCAACCCAGCAAGCAGATCGATCTGATCCCTTCGTTTTAGAGAAACCGCGTTCGGTGCTAGACCGCAAGAACGAGCTTAGCCGCTGGTAGCTAGCTGAAAACATCGGACGAATTGCCCCATTGAGTGGTGTACCCGCAAAGGGTACAATTGACCCCACAATGGGTACAGCAACTATCTTATCCGATACGTTGTTTGGTCGCACCCGTGGAGCCGTACTCTCGGTGTTGTACGGTCACGTTGGCGAGTCATTCTATCTGCGGCAGCTCGCGCGCCTGACAGGCAAGAGCCTTGGCCCTGTACAACGTGAGGTCCGGCAATTGGTCGATGCAGGTTTGGTCGCTCGAAAAATCGAAGCGGCGCGCACGCTCTATAGCGCGAACCAAAATAGTCACGTCTTTGCCGAGATTAAGAGCCTGGTTACCAAGACGATTGGAATGCACGATGTTTTGTCTTCGGCGCTCGAAACGTTGCGGAAGAAGATCAATCTGGCGTTTGTGTACGGTTCTGTTGCCCGGTCGGGCGAAACGCCCGGCAGCGACGTTGATCTTATGGTCGTCGGTAAAGTCGATTTCGCTAGTGTTGTTTCAAAGTTGGCGGGTGCTCAGAAAGCCTTGAATCGTGAGATCAACCCTACGGTATATTCCGTCAAAGAGTTTCAGTCGAAACTCCGAGGCAATTTCTTAAAGAACGTACTGGCAGAGAAGAAGCTCTTCATCATAGGCGATGAAAATGTCCTTCGAGAATTGGGTAAAAAATAGCTGGCTCGAACGACTGCAATCCGACGCTTCAGAAATTGCGCGTCTGCTCGCATTAGCAGACGGACGCCTCGCGGACTACGAAAAAGCGGCCACTGCGAAGCTCTCTCCTGATGTGCAGTTGGGCTTGGCATACGACGTAATTCGAGTGTGTGGTACGGCGGCGCTACGCGCTGCGGGATACCGGGTAGTGAGGGGCAATAACGAGCACTACCGCACAATCGACGCTTTGGAGTTCTCGATTGATCCTAAGCGGAAGATCATCCCGATGCTGGACAAGCTGCGCAAAAAGCGAAACGTCGGCGCTTATGACGACTACGGGTTGGTTGCACAAAACGAGGCGGACGCTTGTGGCAAGATGGCCGTGCGGGTGCGGAAAGACATCGAAGACTGGATTCGCAAGAACTACCCCGACAAGCTCGGCTAAGCCCCTGGTAAGCGACGGCGGCGATGGAACTTAACTGTTGTATTCCGTACTTCTAAGCGGGGCGTATAGTTTCAACCCGGAATGCGATCACCAATAGATTCGGAACGTTGCAGGCCCGCGATTTGGATGCACGATACCTCTTGGCCCTCTAATTGAAATGAACATCAGTCCATCTTCGGTCCAATTCAAGGGTAGGGTAAACGGTCGAAAAGTCCCGTAAGCGACACCAGAAGCGGCACTTAGATTTTTAAAGCCACGTTCTTCGGGACCAGGAGGTCGGTGGTTCAAATCCACTCGCCCCGACCACTTACGCTATTCCTGTTAAGCAGTTGCAGCCATTTCTAAAACTGGCGTGAATTTGAATTTCGGTCCATTCGGTCCAATTGAGCGTTTTTTCGATGAAAACTTCGTCGATTCAACGCATTTTGCGGACGGAAGCTGGAAACCCAAACCCGCCTTTTGTGCCACTTCTTTGCGGAACGCCACGTCCTCTTTGATTTTGTCGTAGAGGTCGGACATACCTTCTTCCGCGTGGCCCATCCAGAACTTGATGAGTCCTGGAGGTGTGGTCGTGAAGTTCCGAAGGTACGTGTTGCGAAAACGCCGGAAAATGGACACTGCGACTGGCAGCAGAGGGCCTGTGCCGTTTAGTCGCTAGTTGTTGCTGTTTGACTTGTTCCTAATCGTTCTCCATAATGGC
>JASHRL010000280.1 GCA_030037355.1 Candidatus Acidiferrales bacterium
TCTTTCTACATTCTCGATCGTCCTGACCCTCTCGATGGGGTCACCATCGAAGGCCCGATGCTCGATCATGACAAACTGAATTTCGTTGGATATTTCCCCATGCCCGTTCGTTATGCGATGACGCTCGGTGAGCTCGCGCAAATGTTCAACGCCGAAAATAAAATTGGCGCCGATTTGCACGTCATTGCCATGAAGGATTGGAGTCGCGGCGATCCATTCGAAACCACAGACCTAGCATGGATTCCGCCTTCGCCGAATCTGCGTTCACTCAACGCTGCGCTTCTTTATCCCGGAATCGAAATTCTGCAGGCTGGAGGCGTTTCCGTTGGCCGCGGCACGGACACGCCATTCGAACTCTTTGGCGCTCCATGGATCGACGCGTCGCAGCTCGCTGATGAGCTCAATCATGATTTTGTCCCTGGTGTGCGCTTCGTTCCCACGCAGTTCACGCCGTCTTCCGGACCATATGTCGGTGAACTCTGCCACGCAATTTCGCTCATTATCACTGACCGCGCGTCGCTGAATTCCATGCTCATGGGCCTGCAAATCGCCGCAGCGCTGAACAAGCTCTATCCGGATCATTTTTCTCTCGACAAAATGATTGAGCTCGTCGGCAACGCTGACACCATCGCCAAATTAAAGGCTGGCGAAGCGCCCACGCGCATCGTATGGGATTGGCAGGACGATCTCGACCAATTTCGCAAAATGCGCGCGAAATATCTGCTTTATCCCGACTGAACTTCATGGCCGAACCGAGTAGGGAAGCGAACCGACCAAAACCGAAAGCTTGGCTCGCCTGGAGCAGCGGCAAGGACAGCGCGTGGTCTCTGCATGTCGCGCGCCAGGACGGTGATTTCGAAATCACTGCGCTGCTCACGACTGTGAATCGCACACACAATCGCGTCGCCATGCATGCTGTACGCGAATCGCTTCTCGAAGGCCAAGCCGCAGCGGCGGGTTTGCCGCTCGTGGAAGTCCCAATTCCTTCGCCATGCTCGAATGAAGTTTATGAGCACGCCATGGCCGCGGCCATGTCTCAAGCTCGCGCCGAAGGTGTGGCGCACATCATCTTCGGCGATCTTTTCCTGAAAGAAATCCGTAAATATCGCGAAGAAAATCTCGCAAAATGCAATATGACTCCTGTATTTCCGCTTTGGGGCCGCGATACGCAGCTTCTCGCGCGCGAAATGCTTGCTGGCGGCCTTCGCGCTTACGTTACTTGCATAGATCCGCGAAAACTCGACACCAGCTTCGCTGGCCGCGCTTTCGACTCGAAATTTCTCGCCGACCTGCCTGTCTCGGTGGATCCGTGCGGCGAGAATGGAGAATTTCACACTTTCGCCTGGGCCGGTCCCATGTTTTCCGCTCCAATCTCCGTCCACTCTGGCGAAATTGTCCACCGCGACGGCTTCGTCTTTGCCGACCTTCTCCCGGTCACTGCTGCGCTTGCTTCAGACTAAACTTGCGTTGCAAATCGCCCAGAGGCAAACTCCCGCTATGCGCATCGTCTCGCTTCTTCCTTCGGCTACGGAAATCCTCTATGCACTCGGCCTTGGCGATTCTGTCGTCGGCGTTACTCACGAATGCGATTTCCCGCCAGAGGCTGCCGGGAAGCCGCCACTGATTCGCCCGCGCGTCGATCCCTCCGCGCCACCTGCCGAATTGGATCGTCAGGTTCGCGAGCTCGTCAGCCGGGGCGAGAGCCTTTACGCCGTCAATGACGCATTGCTTTGTTCTCTCGAACCCGATCTCATCATTACTCAGGATTTGTGCCACGTTTGTGCCGCTTCGCCGGATGATCTCGCCACAGCGCTTTCCCGCGTGGCACGTCCGCCGAAGGTTCTTTCTCTCCGGCCTCACACACTCTCCGACGTTTGGAGCGACATCTTGCGAATCGGCAAAGCAACCGGGTGTTCTCGCGAAGCGGAGATCCTCGTACAAGGTCTCGCTGTACGTCTCGCGGGGCTCGAACTTTCGCTCGCGAGGGCCGTTTCACGCCCGCGTGTCGTTTGCCTCGAATGGCTGGATCCGTTTTACGTCGGAGGTCACTGGGTGCCGAAGATGGTTGCGCTCGCCGGCGGTGTTGATTTATTCGGGCGGGAGGGCCAGCCGTCTTTTCGCATCACGCCGGAATTGGTCGTTGAGGCGCGTCCCGATATCATCGTCGTCATGCAATGCGGCTGCGGCGTCGCTCGAAATCGCGAAGAATACCGGCGGACAGAATTTCCCGCTGCTTGGAAAAACCTTCCTGCTGTTGAGTCCGGCCGCATCTTTGCTGTGGACGCGAACAGTTATTTTTCGCGTTCCGGTCCGCGCTTGGTGCAAGGCGTCGCCATTCTGGCACGATTATTTCATCCGGAATGCGCGATCCCCAGCGTTCCTGAAGATTCGTTTTCTGCGATCGTGACAGAGTCCGCCGCCTCCGCCTAAATGTCACCGGCAGACATGTGGAAGTCGCTCGAAGTCATCTCGTGGGAATCGACCGCACACTCGAAGGTTGTTGATCGAGGCAGGAGATATTCTCTTCGCGGCCGTTTGCGACAAGCTCGCAGTCAATTTCCTGCGCTGTACGAATCGCATCGCTGCGTTTCGTCCCAGAAGCTTCCGCACAGTGCGAACGCCCGTGAAAATCAACGCACACCTCGTAGTGGTAAACGCTTTGATGGAATGAGGAATAAGCCAGAAGCGCGACAAAGATCACTCCCGCAATCACGATATACCATTTCATATTTACGCGCTTCGCCGTTCCGGCCATCTTCACTCCTTTCTCGTTCTTACTCATCGCGCTCTTCGCGGGCGGACTTCGAAGTTCTCATCTCTCGACGCTTTGACACGATTCGTTCGTCCCTGCCCGCCGCGCCACTTCGCGGCGAATGTACATGCGCAGGTTTTCGGGCAGCGCCGCCGCAGCCGAAAGCTCATGAAGGTCACGCATCGTAATATCCGGCAAGAACCGCATCACAGCGGCAAGTGGCGTCGCTGGATGCCGGATAAGCGCCGTTCGGATGTTGTACTCCTGCGACCATCGCGGATGCTTTGCTATCGCTATAACCACGTGTTCCCGTACACCAGTTCGCGCGAGTACACGAAGTATTTGTGCTTCATTGAGAAACGGATTATTCAGCGCCAGCAAAGCCGCTTGCGGATGGCCTTCCGCTAGAATCCCGCCCGCTACCCGCGCCGTACCGCGCCGCGCGAGTGTCAGCTTTTGGCCGACAGGTAGTTGCGGCAAGCGTTGAAGAACAATCTCCTCCGCGACGCGGCGTATTTCCCCAGGAGTCGAAGGCAGCAAGCTCACTTCGACCAAGTCAAAAAGAAAAAGCTGCCGCAATAGATTCAGGGCCACGCGCCGCGGACAGTGTGGATGGCGAGCCAGCCGCAGCCGCACGCCTTCATTTTTCTTCCACGATGGATGCTGCGCGATCGCACCCAGCAGTGACGGCGTCAGTTCAAGACGTTCGAGCAGGATGCATACATCGGTCTCGGTCAACGCAGGATTTGTGAGAACTGCAGCTAGAACTTCCTCGTTCTCATCATGAAGCAATGTCCGCAGCGCATCTCCGGACGAGGATCTCGCTCTCGCAATCCGCTGCTTTAATTCAAGCTCCATGGGCCGCCGCGTTTGCAATGCTCTTGCGAGCCATTTCAGCAGCAGCCTGGGCTGGAGAAACACGCAGTGGCGCACTCCGCGCGTTTGGAGCGATTCGCGTGATTTCCTGTTCGAGCGCCGAATCGAAATGTAACGAGTGCCCGAACGCGCCTCCCGATTTCACGAGAGAAAACACCTCTTCCCTCATACCCAGTTTTTCGACGACGCTTCGCGCCAGCGTCGCCAGGGATTTTGCCGAATTTATCAGAATATCGCGCGCCACTGCGTCTCCTTCGTCTGCTGCCTCGCATACCGTCGGGAAAAGCTGAGGGAAGATTTTGTCCGCGCGTTTCGCCAGGCGTTCGATTAAAACATCCCAGTCGCGCGCTTTCTCGGCAAGAAGAATTCTTTCGCCCAAACTCGATGTCGGCCCTGCGCTGTCGCGTGCGCGCAGCGCGGCGTGCACAGCCCGCCGCCCGATATCGTACGCGCTGCCATCGTCGCCAATCCACGGGCCCCAGCCGCCCGCGCGCGCATATTGTCCGGCGGAATTTCTCCCGCACGCTGCCGAGCCCGTTCCTGCGATCACAACAATTCCAGCGTCTTCGCCCAATCCTGCTTCGAGTGCAATTTCAATATCTGTCGTCACATGAACCACCGACTGCGGAAACGCATGGTTGAAATACGACTGGATTCGCCGCGCGACGCGCGGTCGACCCGCGCCCGCAATTCCGGCGCAAAGTGCTCGAACCGCAGTCGCGGATTGATGCGCCTCCACAAGCGCCCGTTGCGCGGTTTCGCCTAGCACTGCGCACGCCTTCGCAAAGCCTGCGCGCAGAGGATTCGCTCCCGCTCCGCGCGCTTCGCTCAGAAGGCGTCCTGTGCCATCAATCAGGACGCAATCTGTTTTCGTCGCTCCCGCATCGAAACCCAGGAAAATCGCCATCGTTTTGCCCGCTCCTTCCGCCCGCAACAACTCCCGCCTTAGCTTGACACTTGCGCGACAGGCCAGTTAGCATCGCGCCGCTTTCACCGGCGTCGCGCATGCGCATTAGCCCAATCGATCTTGCCATTATCGTCCTCTATCTCGTCGGGATCACGATACTCGGCGCTCGTTATCGCCGCGGCCAGCATACGATCCGCGATTATTTTCTCGGCGGCCGTACAACTCCATGGTGGGCGTTAGCCTGCTCCATCGTCGCCACGGAAACCTCGACTCTCACCATCATCAGCACGCCTGGTATAGCTTATGGCGGAGACATGGCGTTTCTCCAGCTCGTGATGGGCTATCTCGTGGCCCGCGCAATTCTCTGTATTATTCTAATACCACAGTATTTTCGCGGCGAGTTTTATACTGCCTATCAGCTCCTGGAAAAGCGTTTCGGAACCCGCACGAAATCCGCCGCGGCGAGCATTTTTGTCGTCACGCGTGCTCTGGCCGAAGGGGTCCGTTTCGCCGCCATCGGAAAAGTGGTGAGCATCATCCTCGGCACAGGTGATCGCGTTTCGGTCGTCGTGATTACGCTGCTCACGCTCTTTTACACCTTCCAGGGCGGCATGCGTGCTGTCATCTGGACCGACGTCATGCAGTTCTTCCTATACATAGCGGGCTCCATCGCCGCATTTTTTCTCTTGCTTCATCGCATTCCTGGTTCGTGGCCCGGAGTAGTTCACGCGGCGGCTGCCGCCGGTGACAAACTTCGCATTTTCGATTTCCATTTCAGTCTGACGCAAAGCTACACATTCTGGTCTGGCGTGATCGGCGGAACTTTTCTCACCATGGCCAGTCACGGCACGGACCAGACCATGGTCCAGCGTCTTCTCGCCGCACGCAACGAACGCGACAGCAAAAAAGCCCTGCTCGCCAGCGGAGTGATTATTTTCTTTCAGTTTGCGCTCTTCCTCGTCATCGGCGTAATGCTCTTTGTCTATCGTCAGCACATTCCCTTCGGTATTCCCGGCAACGATCCCGATCGTATTTTCCCTGAATTCATCGTCACGCAGATGCCAATAGGCCTTGTCGGTATCGTTCTCGCCGCGATTTTTGCCGTCGCGATGTCCAACGCGAGCGGTTCGCTCAATTCCCTCGCCTCGTCGAGTATGATCGATTTCTCCGCCGCGCGAGGCGTCTCCGCTTCGGACCCTGCCAGACAATTGCGCCATTCTCGTTGGTGGACGATTTTTTGGGGAGTCCTCCTCGGCCTGTTTGGCCTGATTCACTGGGGACCTGTGCTCGTCGCCGGTCTCACAATCGCCTCGATCACCTATGGCAGCCTGCTTGGCGCATTTCTGCTCGTGATTTGGAGTCGTCGCGCCACCGCTCGCGGCGCCATCGTGGGCATGGCCGCTGGTCTTCTCGGCATGATTGCCGTCAAACTTTTCACACCTCTAGCCTGGACATGGTACGTTCTTGCAGGCACGCTCATCACATTCGCTGTCGGCTCGCTTGTGAGCGTAACGGGAAAACTGGATTCCGATCCCGCCGGCGCCGGCTCATGAACACAACTGCCAAGAAACCGCTAGATCTTGTTCGCGACTTAGGCCTGCTGGCCGCCGTCGCCATCGTCATCGGTCAGACGATCGGCACGGGTGTCTTTATTGTTCCGGCGGAGATGGCGCGATCGGCAGGATCCGCCGGTTTGGTCACGTTGGTTTGGGTCATCGGAGGCGCACTCACTCTCTTCGGTGCGCTCAGCGCAGCAGAGTTGGGTGCGGCCATGCCCGAAGCCGGTGGCACGTATGCATATCTGGACCGCGCGTACGGTCGTGTTTGGGGGTTTCTGTATGGATGGATGAATTCCGTCCTTGGCGGACCTGTTGCCATTGCAACAATCTCCGCGGGGCTGCTTCGCTTCGCGGGTTTCCTTTTTCCTGCATTGGCGGTGCCAATCTTCGTCTGGCATGCGCCATCCTTTGCAAGCCATTCGTATGCGTTCGCTATAACGTGGGCTCAAATAGTTTCCGTCGCCGTCATCGTTGTCGTGACACTTGTAAACTGTCTAAGCGTCAAGCTTGGCGGCGAAATTCAAATCATGCTGACAATCATCAAGATCGCGGCGATTCTCGCCGTGATCGCGCTCGGATTTACGTTCGCACGCCACGCGAATTTTCACGCATCCCCTGGCCCCGGATGGAGCGCTGGCGGGCTTTCTGGCTTTCTCACGGCCATGGCCGCGGCGCTCTGGGCCTACGATGGTTGGGCGAACCTCACCATGGTCGGTTCCGAGGTCAAGGATCCCGGCCGCAATATTCCGCGTTCGCTTTTCGCCGGGGTCTTGGTAGTCTGCGCGCTTTACTTGGGAATGAGTGCGGTTTGCTTCTACGTGCTGCCCTTCGCGGAAGTCGCCTCCTCGCCTTTCGTCGCCGCTGATGTCGTCGCCAAAGCCATCGGTCACAGCGTCGCCAGTTGGATCGCCATCGCGACCATGCTCTGTGCTCTGGGCTCCATCAATTCCTCCGTTCTGACCAACGCACGCGTCGACTATGCCATGGCGCGCGATGGACTGTTCTTCCGCGTCGTTCGCGGCGTCCATCCTCGATTTCTCACGCCTGTGCGGGCTCTCTTTTTCCAGGCCATCATCGCTTCCTTGCTTGCTCTCACCGGAACATTCGAGCAGCTCGCGAATCTCTACGTCTTCGCTCAGTGGATTTTCTACGGCCTGCAGACCGCAGGCGTGATTTGGCTGCGGCACAAGGACCCAGGAATGTCTCGGCCCTATAAAACTTGGGGATACCCATTTGTGCCCATCGTCTTTGTGATTGGTGCAGTCGCTCTCACAGTTAATCTGCTCATCGCCATGCCGGTTCGGTCCGTCATCGGCCTCGCTCTGATTCTCTCTGGATTGCTTTTCTATCGGAACTGGTCCAAGGAAATGCCTGCCAGCTCGCCTTAGATAATCAGTTGGGAATCATCTGCCGTATTCCGGGTCGCCACCCCCAATTATTCCTTATAATTTCTTCATAACCATTGACACGTCATTGGTCGGTGCATAGCATCGCTTTTAGAATTTACTGGGGCGCTAATCTAGCTTCCAAACGGTGGGTTAGTGGACGGATCCGAGCGGCGGCGGCACAAACGCTACGCTTGCAAGGCCACGGTGCAGATCACATGGGGTGGCGTGATTATCGACGCGACCTTGCGCGATATCAGTCTGTCTGGAATGTACTTGGAAACTAAGGAGCCACTTTGGGCGCGCGCCGAATTTTCCGCGCGAGTTCTCCTTCCCGAGGTTCTCAATGTAAAATGCGTTGTGCGGCGCGCTATCGCTAATTCGGGGATGGTGGTTGAGTTTACGGAGATGAGTCAGGAAACAAGGATGAACCTCAATCACCTCATCTGGAAACTTTCTCATCCGTGATGCGTTGTGCCAACTGCGGTGCCGACCGGGTGGCTGACATCTGTGGCCATTGCGGCTTGAACTCCATCGAGGCCGGCCGTTCCGTGCGCCGCGACCTCGTCAACCGCTTGGGCATTTTTCTGGTTGGTGCGATCGCATTTTTTGTCCCCTGCGTTCTTTATCCACCATTGGAGCTCGATGGCATTCTCGTCTTCATCGGCATCGTTTTCTTTGCAACGATTGGTCTTGCCATGTGGGCGGAACATCTCTCCATACGCCATCAAGAAATTGAGTTGCTCAAGCGTGTTTTCCGATCTCTCGTGCCGATTCCATGGCTGCTCGGGGCATTACTTTTCATCAATGGTTCTCTCGATCATTCACCTCCAGAAGATCATGATGTCACCATAGTCAGTCGGTTCGCCATGCCCGGTCTTCTTCCCATGCATCAGCTCATCGTAACTTCGTGGCGCGACGGCCGCGGCGTAGAACGCATAGCTGTCTCGCGCCAGGATTTCGATCGTTTCCGTGAGCGCCAGCAAGTCGAAGTTCGTGTCGAAGGCGGTTTCGTAGGCATTCCGTGGATTTTCGGCGTCTACGATCAATAGTTGTTCTTCGCGCACGCCTCCAGATGACATCGGCTCCCCCTGCGGTCTTTCGCGGTAGATTTAAACACAGCCTGGAATGCGCCTCCCCGACGCACTCACTGAGCGTTTCCCTTTCCTCGAACCGCTGGAGGACGACTGGAACCCTGTCGCGCGCTGGTCACTCATCGTGTGGTTGGTTTTCTATTTGTTGTTTTTGTATCAGGCCTATCGTCATCAGGGCCCTTTACTCATGATCGACGTCGTTTTCGTCCCCATTCACGAAGGCGGCCATCTTTTCTTCCGCTGGTTCGGAAGCCAGTGGCTTTATATCGCGGGCGGCACGCTCATGCAGCTTTTTGTCCCGTTTGCGCTTGCCGTGTATTTTGCGTTCAAGCGCCATGTCACCGGCACAGCCTTCTGCATATTTTTCTTTTTCGAGCAGTTTCTACCCATCGCGACCTACATGGCTGACGCTCGCGCGCAGCAGCTTCCGTTGGTTACGATAGGAGACAGCGACTACATCATTCACGACTGGTTTTATCTCTTTTCGAGCTTCCACGTCGTCAATCACGACACACAAATCGCCGCCGTCGTTCGCGCTCTCGGTTGGCTCGGCATGATTGGCACGATTTTGTGGTTGTTGTGGCGTAGCCGTTCCGCATGGTCCGCGTCAAACAAGGCATCCGAAGCATAGATTATCCATTTCAGCATAGGTTCGCTCACATGTTCGCGCGCGACTATACAGTCGAGCGTGAAAATGCTACGTTTGCGCTTCGCGGACTCACCGCGCTAGGCGAGTACCGCGCAAGAGCGATTAGTAAATGCCACATTCTCTAACACAATTCTTGGAATTCTCGCTTCTCACGTTGATATCCATTTTTTTCCTCGTCGATCCCTTCGCCGTGATTCCGCTGTTTCTCGCCATGACCACGGATTCGCCGGAAAGCGAACGACGCCGCATGGCCCAGCGCTCGGCGTGGACGTGTGCCATCGTCCTCTGTTCCTTCGCTCTTGCAGGCAGCCTCATCTTTCGCTTGTTCGGAATCACACTCCCCGCGTTCAAGATCGCCGGCGGAATTATTCTTCTCCAAATTGGCATCGACATGCTGCAAGCCAAGCAGTCCGGCCAGCGCACCACTCCGGAAGAAACTCAAGAAGGCTCAGCAAAAGAAGATGCGAGCATTATTCCGCTCGGAATGCCGATGCTCGCCGGGCCGGGCGCGATTTCCACGGTGATGGTTCTTGTCGGTGAATCGCACACCTGGTGGCAGCACGGTGTCGTGTATGCGGCGATCGTCATTTCATCGATCGCTGCATTCCTCATTTTGGCGGGTGCCGACCGCGTGGGACGCTACATGGGCCAGACGGGAATTCGCATTCTCATGCGGCTCATGGGATTGCTTCTCGTTGCGCTTGCTGTGCAATTCGTCGCCAATGGCCTGATCGATTTCGGCCTTCTCAAACCTCCTGTTCCGCAATAGCAATCTGACCACGAAACAATTTTCCTCGGAAGGCTGCGCAGGGCGGGTGCAAACGGGTTGAGAAAAGCGGACTGTCGTCGAGTCGCAATTGGTGTATATTGCAGTCGGTTGCGCACACAACCCGGGAACCCTGGCCCGCGGGTATGCGTATATTGCTTCGTGGATCGCCGACACATGAGTTTTCGCGTATTCGCCGCAGAAGCGCTGGCTGACTTCTATACGACGGCAGCCATCGCACCGAGCTCGCCGCATCTCGCTTCCGCAATGCTGGCGCCGCTGCATCTGACGCGAGCGCGCGTCGTTCTCGAATTGGGCGCGGGAACCGGCGCCATCACACAGTCCTTGCTGAATGCTTTGCCTCCATCTTCGACTTTGATCGTTTTCGAAATCAATCGCCGTTTCTGGAGGCATTTGAAAAGGAGCTTCAGGGACCCCCGGCTGGTGCTCATCAATGCCAATGTCGCGAACATGGATGCCGAGCTCAAGCGGCGTGGCTATGAACGCGTCGACGCGGTGGTGTCGTCGCTCGGGCTGGGGTTTATGTCGGAGGATCAGCGCCAGACCATTTTCCAGCGGTTGATGCCCTTTGTGCATGAGGAAACAATCCTCACACAGTACCAATACATCCACGGTCTGCAGTTTGCCAACGGACGCCTGCGCCGTCTGAGCTTGCGGCCAACGCTTAACCGCTATTTTCGCTCCGTGCAATCGAAAATCGTCTGGCGAAACCTTCCGCCTGCCTGCGTTTTCACATGCAAGATGGCAGTTGCTCCGCAACACTAAGAAAACTCGAAAACAAGAGCTCAGTTTCGTTCGGAGTAGAACTTGATGTCGACCGCCTCGACCATGTGCGGAGTGGGCAGGCCTCGTTTTTCGTAGGTGGAGATGTCGGATTCATGTTCGAGAGTAAGGCCGATGTCGTCAAGGCCCTTGAGCAGGCAGCGCTTGCGGAAGGGATCGATTTCGAACGAGCGCTGGAAACCTTTGCCGTCGCTGACGGTTTGATTTTCCAAATCCACGGTGACCGTGTAACCCTCGTTTTTCTCAAGGCGCGAAAAAAGTTCGTCCATGTCGGCATCGGAAAGCGTGACGGGCAGAATGCCATTTTTGAAACAGTTGTTATAAAAAATGTCGGCGTAGCTTGGAGCGATGATGGCGCGGAATCCGTAGTCGCCGATGGCCCAGGGAGCGTGTTCGCGGCTCGAACCGCATCCGAAATTTGCGCGCGCCAGCAAAACCGAAGCGCCTTTGTAGCGCGGCTTGTTCAGCGCAAAATCAGGATTCGGTCTCTCGCCGGGTAAGTAGCGCCAGTCGTAAAAGAGCACACGGCCGTAGCCTTCGCGCGTTAAGAATTTCAGGAATTGCTTGGGCACCATTTGGTCGGTGTCCACATTGACGCGATCCATCGGCGCCGCCGATCCGGTATGTTTTGTGAAGGGGTTCATTCCGGCGCCTCGCAAAAGCTCATATCATCGCGCTCATTCGGTCGTAAGCTTTCGAAGAATGGATTTTGCCAGTCCTTCATGGATTTCGTTGTGGCGCGGCACTGGTTGAGATTTCTTTGTCTTGGGATTTGTGTACCAATCATGGCTCCCGCCGTGTCGAACAAGAACACAGCCGCTCTCCTCGAGTTTCCGAACTAGTTCGCGCCGCTTCATTCAGCAACAAGCAGCTCTTCCACCTTGCGAATATAGGGGACTTGGCCTGATTCAATATCGCCAAGCAAATCCTTCAGATTGCGGACTAATTCTTCTTTAGATTCTCCTTGGGTCTCGTAATCGGGATAGTCATTCAGGAAACCCAGATAATAACTGCCGTCCTTCCAGTAAGTGAATTTCAACGTTTTCATAGACGACTCCTCAGTTTCCGTTGCGCCAGTGGCGGACGTCGACGAAATGGCCCTCGATGGCAGCAGCGGCAGCCATGAGCGGGCTGACGAGATGCGTGCGGCCATCCTTGCCCTGGCGACCTTCGAAATTGCGATTCGACGTGCTGGCGCAGCGTTCGTGCGGCTGGAGAACGTCGTCGTTCATGCCGATGCACATGCTGCAGCCCGCGTCGCGCCATTCAAAACCGGCTGCGACGAAAATCTTGTCGAGGCCTTCCTCTTCGGCCTGGGCTTTTACTCGGCGTGAGCCGGGAACGACGAGCGCCTGCTTCAGCGACTTTGCAACGTGTTTTCCCGCGACGAGTTTTGCGGCGAGACGCAAATCTTCGAGCCGTGAATTGGTACAGGAGCCGATGAAAACGCGGTCGAGCGAAATGTCGGTGATGGGTGTGCCAGGCTTCAAATCCATGTAAACAAGCGCGCGTTCGGCGGCTTTACGATCGAC
>JASHRL010000281.1 GCA_030037355.1 Candidatus Acidiferrales bacterium
CGGCCAGCCGTTCGAGTATTCCCTTTGCGAGCTTCTGCATTTCGCCGAACTGCGTCAGGTATACCTGAAAATCCCGATTGAGCTCCAGCGCCTTGGACGCATCGAGTCTTGTGCGCAGGATCATATCCCGCAGATGAACCGGGTGAGGCAAGATCGCATCGTCACGCAGCTCTTCGAGCGCCGTGTCCGGGTTGTAATGATACATATCTCCTCCTTTGGTAGGAATATTCTAACCCGGCGGAGGGCAATCAAGCAGCTGCAGGCAGGAATTCGTAGCGATCGATTTGCGCCGCGACACCGCGCCCATCTTCACGCTCCTCCACGCGAACAACATTGCCAAAGCAGCGAATCCGCACATCGCCGGCAAGGGTGATCTGTTGAGGAAGCGTCAAGACCAGTTCCACGCTCACGCCTTGTTCCACAGGCGTATCCATCATGAAATAAACGCCACGGAAACTGACGTCGCGTGTATGCGCTGTTCTCTCTTCGGCATCGCCATTGTTGGCGAATCGCACCTGAAGGGGAAGCGACATCGTGAAGCGACGGGCGGTTCGGCGGTCCGTGGATTCAGAAGCCATGGTTTCTCCCCGAAAAGCAGTCCCGAATTGTCCCTACGCTAGCACCAAGAACATACACGCGCAAATGTTTTCCCCTGGGTTCGCATGGGAATTTCAAGTGGCAGTACTATGCGGCGATTTGGCGAAACTTCGGCAACCCGCTACACTGGCGAATTCGCATGGCAGAATCATTTCACAGAACTTTTTTCTTAAAAGGCCCGGCCGGACGGCTCGAAGCGATGCTCTGGACCGTTTCCCAAGCTGATCCGCGCCGTGTCGCCGTGGTTTGCCATCCACATCCTCTTTTCGGCGGCACGATGCACAACAAGGTTGTCTTCCAGATCGCGAAATCGCTTCACGCACTCGACGTCCCAGTTTTGCGCTTCAATTTTCGCGGAGCGGGATTGAGCGAGGGTGTTCATGAGAAAGGCCGCGGGGAAACGGGCGACGTTCGTGCTGCTCTGGATTATCTCGCAAGTGAGTTCCCTGGAAAACCGATCCTCGTGGCTGGCTTTAGCTTCGGCTCATACGTTGGGTTGCGCCTCGGCTGCGAGGACTCTCGCGTTAGGGAGCTCGTCGGCGCCGGAATTCCTGTGAATGACTCCGACCTCTCCTATCTCGCGCAATGCGCCAAGCCGAAGCTCTTCTTGCAAAGCGCTCACGATCAATTCGGGTCACGCGAGCGCACTGAGGCGTTCTTTGCCACGCTGCCCGAACCGAAGAGTCTCGTTTTTATTGAAGCGCCAGATCACTTCTTTGCCGGCAAGCTGCCTCAGATGGGCGCCGAACTGGAAAAGTGGATCAAGAGCCGCGACTCTTCCGATTCACTCCGGCGCAGTTAGAACTAGCGCGCCGCCGCAAACATTCTCCGAAACTGCTCCTGCGGCACCGGTGGAATGGCAGCGATTTTCAAATTTGCCCGCACGTGCTCCAGTCGTTTCATCCCCACGAGGCCCGCTGTGATTCCCGGCGCGGAGCGCACGAATTGCAGTGCACAGTCCAAGTCATTACGCAGCCCGAGCGTGGCGTGGATGACCTCAGAAACTTTGCCGGCGAGATGCGTCTGTAACAGCGAGGCGCTCGCAATCAGCGCGATACCCAGCTCCCGAGCGGCCTGCACCATCGACGCAGTTTTGCCGCCGACGGTCTGATTCGGCCGCATTAGTGCTTCCGGCATGGCCAGGTTGAATGGCAACTGCACAAATCGAAAATGATGTTCGTTTCCGCCCGCTTGCCGCGCGATCCCCGTCATTTGCTCCAGCGACAAATACTCCTGTGCGCGCGGATCACTTCGAAAGGCAGTCCATGTGGCCATGCCATACGCGCGAATTTTCCCGGCCGTGACAGCCGATTCGAGCGTCTGAAATGCGGCTGAGACGCGTCTGTTGAATTCCTCGCGAGGAACCTCGCCGAGCTGCGTTTCTGGATTATGCAAATAGAAAATATCGAGGCAGGAGACGCCCAGGTTTCGCCGGCTGCGCTCCAACTGGTCTTCCAAATAACGGGGGGCCATGCAATGGCATCCCGCTGCGATGTCTTCCACGGCAAAAATGCTTTTTGAAATGAACTCGCGATAAAAATAATCGTTCGCATCCGCTGGCATGTCGCCATCGGGGGTAAGGAAGCCAGCTTTCGTACACAGGATCAGCTCGTCTCTCGCGAAATCGCCCGAGAAGAGCCCTGCAAGTGCAGCGCCTACGGAACGTTCGCTCCGCTGCAGCCGGTAATTGATCGCCGAGTCGATTAGATTGATGCCTCCCCGGACGGCAGCGCAAATTGCCTCCGTATAAGCCGTATCCGTTGCAGCGTCGGGCTCGCCCAAGTACGTTCCGGCTCCGATGGAAGAAATCATTAGCCCATGGCGCTCGCGAAAATGGCCCGGAGCCGTGCGGCCTTCGAAGCG
This sequence comes from Candidatus Acidiferrales bacterium, assembly GCA_030037355.1. GTDB lineage: Bacteria > Acidobacteriota > Terriglobia > Acidiferrales > UBA7541 > DAHUXN01. The sequence goes on from JASHRL010000281.1 coordinate 2,461, forward strand.
AGCCGCGAATTTCCGAGTCCCTTCGAGAGTGGCAAAGCCGGTTTTGAGCGGGAATGGAGAAATCATTTTCGGCACGCAGCCAATGTCAAACGGGCGCTGAGTATATCAGACCTGCTTGGAGGCCACGGGCGAGTTCTTCGCGACCTGCGGCGGCTGAACCTCCAAAGCACGGCTCGTCATGTTCCCTGCCGGTTCTCCCCCGGCCGTTGCTTGAGCCAGAATCAACTCTCGTGCTTCAACGCGCAATTGCGGCAGCTTGCGTGAAAAGAAGAACGCACCTGCCAGTGCGCCGATCCCCCCGAGAGCAACCGTCCACTGCGCACCGATGCGGTCCGCGATCGCTCCGGCAAGAAACGAGCCCACCGGAGCCATACCCATGAACATCATGGAATACACCGCCATGGTGCGGCCACGCAACCGGTCTGGCACCATCGCCTGAATCAGCGTGTTCGACGACGCCATCTGCACCATCATCGAGAAGCCTGCCGGCACAAGCAGAACGATCGAAATGATGCGCCAGTGCGAAAACGAAAAGAGTATCAGCGCCAGTCCAAATCCCGCACACGAGTTCGCGACCCAATGGCTGAGCCCCTTGAGTCCGGTCCTCGACGCCAACACGAGCGCACCGGTCAATGCGCCAATTCCTGTCGCGCCCATCAGCTCACCCAAAGTCTGAGCGTTTCCATGAAGAATTTTTGCAGCGAATACGGGCATCAGGACCGAATAGGGCATAGCCACCAGGCTCACGAGACCCAACAGAAGCAGCAATGCCCAAATCGGCGCTGTGCTATGCACAAAACGAAACCCTTCTGCAATGTGGTCGATCGCAGATGTCAAATGCTCCTCGATCGCTCGCGGCTCGATGCGCATCATCAGCAGACCGGCAATCACCGCGATGTAACTGACCGAGTTCGCAAAAAAGCACCAGCCCTCGCCGATGTACGCCACCAAAATGCCCGCGATCGCCGGACCAATCACGCGCGCTCCATTGAACATCGATGAATTCAGGGCAATCGCATTCATCAAGTCTTCCCGCCCAACCATCTCGACGAGAAAGGCCTGCCGCGCAGGAATGTCAAACGCATTGACCACGCCCATCGACGATGCGAGCGCTGCCACTTCCCACACTTTGACTCGCCCACTGAGCGTCAGCGCCGCAAGGATCCCCGCGAGAATCATCGAACTCGTTTGCGTCGCGATCACAACCTTGCGCCGGTCGAGCCGGTCGGCGACCATTCCGCCGAGCGGAGCCAGCAAGAACACAGGGATTTGCCCGGCGAAGGCGACCGTGCCCAACATCAGCGACGATCCGGTGAGCCTGTAAACCAGCCACGCCTCGGCAATGGTATCCATCCAGGTGCCGATGAGCGAAATAAGCTGGCCGCCGAAGAAAAGCTGGAAATTGCGGTAGCGCAGTGCGCGAAACATCACCGCGCCGCGAGAAGTGCGGCGCGCGCCGCCGTTCCCGGTGGCCGCGCCTTCAGTTACAGCGGATGGATCGTCTTCAGACATTTCCTCTTTTATGCAGTTTCTCCTGCGGCCAGCACGCGAGCGCACGCGCGGAGGATCTTTCGGTAGGGCCAGTCCGTATCGCGAAACAAAATCTCGCCCGCTCGTGGCTTGGAATAGAACCAGCGCGCCAGAAGGGAGAGATGCTCTTCGCGCTCGATTCCGGATTCCGCATGGCGTTCGGCAATTTTACCCTGACCGTCGTGCTCGTGGACAATCTTCTCGGATTCCAATTTCTTGAAATGCTGCCGGATGATTTCCTCTACGGAACGCGGCTCGCTCGAAAGATCGCTGAAACAGAAAAACAACGGCTCGGCGATCAGGCCATTCAAGACGGCAAAAATACCCACGGTTCGCTCTTGTGCGGCGCGCTGCAATACGACGGCGTTCAGCGCTTCGATTCGCCGTGCGACTTCCGGCAGTCCGCGCATCACAGCGGTGACTTTCTCAAGTCTCTTGTGCAACGCGGCGGCGCGTTCGAAATCCATGGATTCGCTCGCCACTTCCCGTTCCCGTTCGATTCCGCCCGCCAGAGACGAGCCGCTCGATTCCAGCGTGTCGACCACACGATGCACTTCCGCGTCGTATTCTTGCTTCGTGCAGCCCGCAAAGCACGGCGCCAGGCACATCTTCATCTCCGAGTAGATGCAACCGGGGAAGTCCGGGTCGCGGCGAATTTTGATTTGGCAGCGTCGAATCTTGAATAAATCCAAAAAGTGATTCGCGAATGATTCCGCAGCCCGGCGCGAAGCGAACGGCCCCCAATAATATCCGCCATCGTCCAAGATTCGCCGCGTAACATAGCACCGCGGATAGGGATTTCGCAGATTGACTTTCAGTAGCGCCGCTGGCCGCAAATGCAAGAAACTTCGATATCGGCCGGGGAAATTGACGCGCGCACGTTGGTAGAGCGCCAGTGCTTGCTCGAATCGCGAACCCGTCACACGATAACGAAGTGCCCTGGCCACGTCGCGCAAATTGAGGCGTTTCGTCGAAGTGTCAGGCGGCCGAAGCAGCCTTTCGGCCGCGCGGCGCAAGTCAGCCGTACGCGCCAGATACGGCTTCGCCGCGGCTCCTTCCGCCATCGAGCGATTCTCGATCAGAAAAATTCCTGCGTGCGACGGAAGCGCGGAAAAGAATTGCTCCTCGCAGGCAGGATCAAATTCGAGCTCAGCGTCGAAAGCCAGCACAGAGGAAGGATACACGAACTCAGATGGCTAGGAATGAACCAGTTCGCGCCTCAAGGGAAGGCCATCAATACGATTTCAGCACCCACGCAGCAATCACCAGCCGCTGGATTTCGCTCGTACCTTCGTAAATTTCGGTGATGCGCGCGTCGCGATAGGAGCGCTCGACCGGATACTCGCGGCTATAGCCGTTGCCCCCGTGAATCTGGATGGCCCTGTGCGTCACGCGCGTCGCCATCTCCGAAGCAAAAAGCTTCGCGATGGCCGCTTCCATCGAAAATCGCGAGCCGCTGTCTTGTTTCCGGGCAGCTTTGCGCACGAGCAGCCGTGCTGCATCGATTTCCGTGGCCATGTCCGCAAGCATAAATTGAATCGCCTGAAAACCGGATATGGCGTGGCCGAAAGCCTGCCGCTCCTGCGCATAGGCCAGTGCCGCTTCAAACGCGCCCTGCGCAATTCCGGTTGCTTGCGCAGCGATTCCAATGCGTCCGCCGTCGAGCGTCGAGAGCGCCACTTTGTAACCTTCGCCTTCTTCGCCGATGCGATTCCCGATCGGGACTTCGCAGTCCGTAAAGGAAAGTTCGCAACACGCTGTTGCGTTGATGCCCAGTTTTTTTTCTTCTTTGCCCACGACGAATCCCGGCGTCCCTTTTTCCATCACTAGCGCCGTGATTCCTTTTTCGCCCTTTTCCGGATGCGTATTCGTATAGACAATCGCTGCGTCCGCCACGCCCCCATTGGTGATCCACGCTTTCGTTCCGTTGACGATGTACTTGTCGCCTTTCAAAACAGCTTTCGTACGCAACGCCGCGGCATTCGATCCCGCATGCGGCTCGGTCAGCGCATAGCAGCCGATTTTTTCTCCTCGTGCATAGGGCGCCAGCAATCGCTTCTTCTGCTCTTCCGTCCCGAACCTGTAGATCGGATCGCAATAGAGTGAATTCTGTACGGAGAGGATCACCCCGGTCGAAGCGCATACGCGGGAAATCTCCTCGATCACGATGCTGTAGCTGAGGTGATCCATTCCCGCGCCGCCGTATTGCTCGGGAAACGCAACGGCGGTCAGCCCGAGCTCCGCCGCTTTGCGAAAGTTTTCGCGCGGGAAGCGGCCCGTTTCGTCCAGCTCCCTCGCCAGTGGCTTCACTTCCGATTCCGCGAAGTCTCGCACCGTGCGCTGCAACAATTTCTGTTCTTCGCTAAGCCCTAGATCCAATTTCGCGCTCCCATTTGTTGGATTCTCAACGGCCAGAAATCCTTCCGCGTTAACTGTTCAAGGCGCGGCGCAACTTCTCATACGTCGAAGAAAGATCCTCCGGCTCGATCCTCGTCTCACTGATCGTAGACATGAAATTCGCGTCGCCGATCCACCTGGGCACGATATGCAAATGCAGATGCCCGACTACGCCCGCGCCGGCACAACGTCCGAGATTCATTCCCAAATTGTAACCCTGCGGATGATAGATGTTCGAAAGAGCGCGCTGCGTTTTCTGCGCCAGGCGCATCATTTCCGCAAGCGCTTCGGAATCGCACTCGGCCAGGTCCGCCACGTGCGCATACGGCACGACCATGACGTGGCCGGTTGTATAGGGATAGCGATTCAGAATGATGAAGCAGAGCTCGCCGCGGAAAACGATTTGGCTTTTTGCATCATCCTTAAGCGCAAGCGCGTCACAGAAAATGCATCGCTCGTCTTTATGGGCCTCAGCAATGTAACGATAGCGCCACGGAGTCCAGAGGAAATCCATCCGAATTGGCGACCTTAGCCCTGTGCGGTTGGTTCGGAGGGCCCGGCGGGCGCCGCCGCTTTCTGGCTATTCACGAAATCCTTCAGTTCTTTGCTGGGCTTGAAAAACGGAATCCTCTTGGGAGGCACTTCCACCTTCGCCCCAGTCTTTGGATTGCGTCCAACGCGGCCGCGTCGTTCGCGCGAACGAAAACTACCAAAGCCACGAATCTCGATCTTATCGTTCTTTTGCAGCGCTTCGATAATGCTTTCAAAGACCGTCTCCACGACCGTTTCCGATTCTTTGCGCGGCAGTTCCGTGACGCGGATCACTTCCTCGATGAGATCCGCCTTCGTTACCGTGCGCTCACTCGTTTCCGGCTTACCCGCAGCGCTTGCCATGGGCTGACCGCCCTCCTCTTGCATCAAGTTCCGATTTCGATCATGGACTGGGTTGATTCTGCAACCCAAGCGTCGCGGCCCTCACGGCCATCGGCGCAATTCGTGGCCCTTCCATATCATCAATGCGCCTGCGACGCAAACGTAAATCTTCTGATGCTGGGTACCGTCGAGCTGAAATCCGTTTTAATTCGCCTGACGCTTCGCCAAAATCGCGTCCCCGATGGTGGCTGTTGGCGATGTCTTCGACGAACGGAAAACTTCCATTTCCTTGCGTTCCACTTGCTTTTGCGCGGCTCGATAGCTCAGGCTGATTTTTCGTTGTTCCGCGTCCAACCGGATGATCTTGAAGTCGTATTCCTGCCCCTGGGTCAAGGCAGACGTTAGCTTTCCACTCCTCGCCTTGCCACGGTCGCCGGAATTGCCCTTCGGGCGGCGTTCCTCAATCTCGGAGATGTGGCACAGCCCTTCAATTCCCTCCGCCAGTTCCACAAACGAACCGAAATCCGCATTGCGGACGACCTTCCCCTTCACCACGTCGTTCAATTTGTGCGCAGCGAACCAGTTCGCCCAAATATCGTTAAGCTGCTTGATCCCCAGGGAGAGTCTCCGGTGCTCAGCGTCGATTTTCAGCACTTTCGCTTGCACTGTGTCGCCCTTCTTCAACTTTTCGCTCGGATGCTTGACGCGCTCGGTCCAACTGAAATCGCTGACGTGAATCAGCCCCTCGATTCCCTCTTCAATCTCCACAAATGCGCCAAATTCCGCCAAGTTCCGCACGCGCCCCGTCACGACGGAATCCACGACATACTTTTCCGCGATCCCGGTCCACGGATCAGGCGTCACTTGTTTCAAACCGAGCGAAATGCGCCGCTGCTCAGGTTTCACTTCCAGCACCACCACTTCCACTTCGTCGCCTTCTTTCACCATCTTCGATGGGTGCTTCAGGCGCTTCGACCAACTCATCTCGCTGACGTGAACGAGCCCCTCGACCCCGGGCTCGATCTGAACAAACGCCCCATAATCGGCGACGCCCACAATGCGCCCGCGCAGTCGAGTGCCCGCCGGGAACCGCTCCGGCACAGTCGCCCAGGGATCCGCGAGCAATTGCTTGCGTCCCAGCGAAATGCGCATTTTCTCTTTGTCAAACCGCAGAATCTGGACTTCGATTTCCTGCCCCTGGGAAACCACTTCGTTCGGATGCGTGATTCGTCCCCACACTAAATCGGTGATGTGCAAGAGACCATCGAGCCCGCCGAGATCTACAAACACGCCGTACGGCGTGATGTTCTTGACCCTCCCGGTGACAACAGAGCCCTCGTCGAGCGACGCGGCCAGCGCCTCGCGGTGTTTCTTCTGTTCTTCTTCGAGCACCGCGCGCCGGCTGACGACGACGTTGCCGCGCTTGCGGTTCAATTTCAGCACGCGGCATTCGATTTCCTTGTCTTTCCAGGCTTCCAGATCGTGCGTCGGACGAATATCGAGTTGAGAAGCAGGCAAGAACGCCCGTACGCCGATGTCGACCACCAACCCGCCCTTGATTCGGTCGACGATCTTGCCCTTCAGAGTTAAGCCTTCGCGGTGCGACTTTTCGATTTGCTCCCAAACGCGTCGTCGGTGCGCCCGCGTATGCGAAAGAATCGCGTAGCCATCCTTCTGCTCATGCGTGCGCTCGACTTCAATCGCGTCGCCAACCTGGAACGGAATTCCTCCGGTCTCCACAAATTCCTGCGCCGGAACAATGCCTTCGAGCTTCGCGCCAACGTCCACCACAACGCCAAGATCGTTGATGGCAATCACGTGTCCTTTGAAAATTTCTCCGCTACTCGGCGCCGCAGGAGGCGTCGCGTACTGCTCGATGAGCTGCGCCAACGGCTGTTCGTTTTCGCCCAAGGCTTCGGCAGATGTTTGGTCCGCCGTCTGGCTGGACATCTCTGCGACAGCCGTGCCGGAACCATCATGGGCCGCAGTGCGAGGAACTTCCTCAGGGCTCGAGGAGGCGGGAGAAACCGATTGTGGGGCTGGTTCGGGAATCTCAACGCTTAGAGCAGGAGGTTGCTCGAGGGCTGGAGTTGAAGCCGGTGCCGAACCAGCTGGCGTGTGGCTCGGTTCCTCGACCGTAGCAGCTTGTGCGGCGGAACCTTCCATATTCGAGCCTTCAAACTCGGGCGACATTCCCGCGGCCTTTCAGAGGAACTTACCCTGCTCACCGAGTAAATCCTCGGAGACTCCACCCTTTGGGCGAAAGTGATAGAGGGGACGCAGCGGCCGTTAACGCGCTGTATCGTCAAAATGATACGTGCCCGGCATGAGCGTTGTCAACCTTCCTGGCTGCCGGTTCCTGATAGAAGTCTTAGCCCCGCAAGCTAGGGAGTGTCGGGGCTTTCGCAGAGCTCCCTCACGAGGTATACGATTCCTGCAGCGGCGGCTGTAGCTCCAAAGAGAAAGACAATTAATTTTCGTTTGTTGCGGGCAGATTTTATCTTTTGATCGGGCTGTTTGGGCGCATTGTCCGTGATTTCGACGCCATAGGTCTTGCCGGCAGCAAGGAGATAGGTTTGGCCATCGAGTTCAAGGTGCAATGGACCCGCAAAGCTGGCGACTTCGAGTTCGTTTTCACTAAGGACAGTAACTCTCGCATGAGTGGCGGCCGGGGTTTGTGGCTGCACAATCACATCCATCGCGCGAATCACGATCGGATTCGCGCCAGACGTAGAAAACCCAACCGTTCCGGAAGCGAGTGTCGCCATCACTCCCGTTCCATTACTGGCGAGAGTCACGGCGCTCGATGGAAGAAGATAAATCTGATTCGCCGCAAATTGCAGGCGCAGCGACCCGCCGGAATCGGTAACGAGGGAGTCTCCCAGGAACAGATTGGTTCCGCTTGCAGCCGCCAGACCATCCAGCTGCGCGCTTTGCGCCGCCAAGACGAACCCCACCGAACGATTCGGAGCCGCCAGAGCGGGAAGATTCGCAAGTGAAGCCGCGAGCAGCAAGGTCAAGGCGCTGGGGCAGAAAGCTCGCACGGACGCCTCCCAGAGGGTACGCCACCAATATGAGCTCACTCTCTCCAAGGGTCAATTCATGCGGATGAATCATGTGCCGGAAAGTGAACCTTGCCGAGCTCTCTGTGAATTTTGCCAATCAATGGACGTAGTTGATGGCGATGGCAGGCGTAATCGACGGAGTTATGTTGTGGCCAACTTCGATGATCCGCGTGCCGACGAGCACGCCCAGATTGTGTTTCCAGTTGAACTCAACGGCTGGAGCAAAAATGATTTGTCCGATGGAACCGGAATTCGTTTCTACGCTCGAAAAACTCTGCGAACCGGCGGAAGCGAGCATGTCGAAGCCGCTGACATTTGTATTGCCATTGAAGTGGTACTCGACGTCCAGCGCCGCCACCCATTTCTTGGTCACGCTGTACTCCCCGGCCAAGTCGGCGAATGCGGCTTGGCCCGGCTTGGCGTTTCCGCGGAATCCCGCGTCTGTTCCATAGACGCTCACGCCCTGCACGCCCGCGCTGCTCGAAAATGCGTCCGATATGTTGAATCGCATCCGCAGAATCCGCCCGTTCGGCATCCATAGGTACGTCTGTGAATAGAGAGCAATCGCCGTTGTATACGCTCCGCCGCCGAAGCCGTCGCTCGGCTTGTTGCCTAATTGATCGTAGCGACCCGTTGGGAAGGTCTGCTGGACGTTGACTGCGGTCATCGGATGCCAGCTGCCTTCGTGAAATTGCGTAAGCCCAAACTGAATGAGCAAACTCGTATCGCCGAGTTCGACTGTCGAACTGTTTGGTCCGCCGTTCACCACCTCGTAATCGACCGTCGGAATCATCCCGATGGTTAGTTTGTTTCTGAGTCCGTAGAGGATGTACGAGAGCGACCCGAAGGTATTCGAACCGGAAGTCGAAACATCGTAAAAGTAGGGCTCGACGAGAAAATGCCCTTGCGGGAGCGTCGCCGCCGAGGGCGCAAGCATCGGTCCGGTCCACCATGCATCGCCCATTGACTGACGGTCCAAATGCAAAACCGGAGAAGAAGAAACGGATGCCGTCTCTTGCGCGCGCGCTGGCCTTGCTGCCACGAGCAGAGCAGCTGTCATTGCCAGCCCTGCAAGCAATGCATGAATCTCATTCGGCAAAGCTATCCTCAAATGGGAGCGATGGCTCATTTGCTGGATGCACTTACATCGGCCGTGCATTCCGGGATGCCCGTCTCAAGCGCTCTTCCGACTGCAGGCGACTTGGCTACGCCCATCGCAGGAAACATCGACAGGAATCTACGAATCGGAGCCGTCGCCATGCTCTCTCCTCACAAAACGCCAAGGTAATCGTTGGCAGAAAGAGAGGGCTTGCACTTTCTTGCTATCCTGACCTTGGACATGGTGTGGGTTTCGACTCGCGAGAGCGACGGACAGCCTCCTTGAGGATCGCGCTCGGGACGGACGAACTCATTTTCGCTGGCACAGCGATGCCGGAAAACCGCGTTAGTTGATGTCAATCTTTTCTTCGAGTTGCCGGACGAGATCGGCGACCTGACCCTTGGTCCCGCCTGAGGCCACGGCAAGCGCGAGTTTCATCTCCTTGAGAGCGCCCTCGTAGTCACCGTTGGCCACGGCAACTCGCGCCAACGCGTCATGCGCAAGGTAGCTGTTCGGATCCTTGCTGGCGTCGAGACGGAAAATCTCCATCGCGAAATCCTGTTGCCCGAATCCTTGCAATACC
>JASHRL010000029.1 GCA_030037355.1 Candidatus Acidiferrales bacterium
TTTGCGCAGGGGGTTCTCGACGTCGTCGAAACCAATATGGAGAAGGCGATTCGCGTCATCTCCATCGAACGCGGCTATGATCCGCGCGATTACACCCTCGTCGCATTCGGCGGAGCGGGCGGCCTGCATGCGTGCGGACTCGCGGCGGCGCTCGAAATTCCGCGAGTGCTGATGCCGAAATTCCCCGGCGGCCTTTCGGCGCTGGGGATTCTTCGCGCTGACGTGAGCAAGGATTTTTCTCGCACGATTTTGCTTGCTGGCCGATCGTTGCGAGAGGCGCGCGTTGCCCTGCAAAATGAATTTTCTGCAATCGAAAAACAAGCGGTGAAGGAGATGCGCGGCGAAGGTTTCCCGGCGGCAAAAATCAGAATCGAGCGGCTTCTGGATATGCGTTACGTGGGCCAGGCGTATGAATTGAGTGTCCCGGCGGATGGAAATTTCACCGCCGCATTTCACCGCGCCCATGACAAGCGATACGGCTATGCCGATGCCGCGCGACCGGTGGAAATCGTGAATGTCCGCGCGCGGGCCGCAGGGCTGACTACGAAGCCTTCCCTCGAAAAAATTACCAATGGCAATGCTGACGCAAGCGGCGCGCTGATGGGCGAGCGCGATGTGTTTTTCGGCGGCAAGCCGGCGAAAACGCGAATTTACGACCGCGCGCGCCTTCGTGCGGGGAATCGTTTACGCGGCCCGGCGATTGTGGCCGAATACAGCGCGACGACAGTTGTTCTTCCTGGATGGCACGTTCGCGTGGACGCGTATGGAAATCTGGTGATGGAGCGCCGCAGATGAGCTTCGATCCCGTACGCCTGGAAATTTTCAAGAATCTTTTCCATTCCGTCGCGGAGGAAATGGGCGGAGTGCTGCGGCGGTCGGCATTTTCGCCGAATATCAAAGAGCGGCGCGATTATTCGTGTGCGGTCTTCGACAGCGACGGTGAAGTGTTGGCCATGGGCGATCACATGCCGGTGCATTTGGGCTCTATGCCAGCATCTGTTGACGCCGCGATTCGCGCCATGGAATTGCGGCCCGGCGACGTGGCTCTGCTCAATGATCCTTACGCCGGCGGCACGCATCTGCCGGACTTGACTATGGTGATGCCCGTGTATTTGCCGCGCGAACGCAAGCCGATGTTTTACGTCGCCAACCGCGCGCACCATGCTGACGTCGGCGGCGCGCAGGCAGGCTCGATGAGTCTGTCGCGCGAGATTTTTCAAGAAGGCATCCGCATTCCGCCGGTGAAGATTTTCGAGAATGGCCATATCGTTCGCGACGTTCTCGAATTAATTCTTGCGAACGTCCGCACCAGGCAGGAGCGCGAAGGCGATCTGACGGCGCAGGTCGCGGCATGTCGCGTGGGCGAACGGCGGTTGATGGAGGTCGCACGAAAATACGGCCGCCGCGAGACAAACGAATACGGCCGCCATCTGCTCGATTATTCGGCGAAAATGATGCGCGCCACGCTGCGGCAAATCCCCGACGGAACGTATCGCGGCGAAGATTTTCTCGATAACGATGGCGTGACGGATGATCCCATCGCCATTCGCGTGACGATTCGCATTCGCAGCGACCGCGCGGATGTGGATTTTACCGGCTCGTCGCCCGAGTGCGCCGGCAGCGTCAATGCCGTGAAGGCTATCGCCGATTCGGCTGTGTTTTATATCTTCCGCTGCCTCGTCGATGATCAGGTGCCTGCGACTTCGGGCCTGTTGCGTCCCATCAAAATCACGGCGCCCGAAGGGACCATCGTGAATGCGCGGATGCCATGCGCCGTCGCGGGAGGGAACGTCGAGGCGTCGCAGCGAATCGTGGACACGCTGCTGCGCGCCATGGCGAAGGCTCTCCCCCATCGCATCCCCGCGGCCAGCCAGGGAACGATGAACAACCTGACATTCGGCGGACGCGACACGCGGCCGGGGCGCGGCGGAGAGCCCTTCGCCTACTACGAGACGATCGCCGGCGGCATGGGCGCGCGGCCCGATCGCGACGGCGAAAGCGGGATTCACACGCACATGACCAATTCGCTGAACACGCCGGTCGAGGTTTTCGAGCACGCTTATCCGCTGCGCGTCCGGCGCTATGGCATCCGGCGCGGCTCCGGCGGCGCAGGGAAATATCGCGGTGGCGACGGAATTGTGCGCGAAATCGAGCTGCTCGTGCCGATGCAGGTCGGCATGCTTTCGGAGCGGCGGCGATTCGGCCCGTACGGACTGGCCGGCGGAGCTCGTGGCGCGACGGGCAAGAATGAAGTTGTTGTCGGGAGGCGCCGCTCGAAAGTTGCGGCGAAAGGCAGTTTCTATGCTCCTGCAGGCGCGCTCGTACGCATCGAATCGCCCGGCGGAGGCGGCTGGGGGAAATCGGATGTAAAAAGCCGCAAGAAAAGAAACTGATCCCGTCTCAGCGCAACGAATTTGAGCAAACACTTCCCGCGCGGCGCGAGCCGTCAATTCTGCGAGAAATTATCTCGTTTACCCGGCAAAAAGCAGTTAATTTTCGGGCTTTTCGAGCGCTTCGGGCATTTGCAAACGAGCCTTCGCGAGAGCGCGAACCAGGTTCGTCTCCATCGTTTGCTCGCTCGTGTTGCGCACCGTGGCCAGCTCCGTGACCAGCAAATGCTTGGCGCGTTCCAGCATCTTCTTTTCGCGGAACGAGAGTGGCTTGGTGCGGCTCAGGGAAACCAAGCCCTTCAAGACCGCGGCGACTTCCATCAGCGAACCGGTGCGCATGCGCTCGGAATTTTCCTTGAAGCGATGCTTCCAGTCGTGATGCGAAGCGGAGCGGCCTTTTTCGAGGTAACTCATGACGTCACCGGCCTCATTCGACCGGATGACAGGGCGCAAACCAACGTTGGCGATGTTGGCTTGCGGGACCATGACTTTCAATCCACTGGATACGATCTTGAGCATGTAGTAGCGTTCCGAGCGGCCGTTCAGGTAACCGTAACTGATCTGTTCGATAACCCCCACACCGTGATTCGGATAGACGACTTTCTCGCCCAATTTAAAGTCCATACGGGATGTACCCTCCCCAGTACCTACACTAAAAATAGTAGGCTTGCGTCAAGGGAAGGTCAAGATTTTCTGCACAAAAAACCACGATTTTTCCTTGCATTTTGGGCCTATTTTTGCAGGAGCGAATTTGCGGGCTGGCGAGTATAATGGTGGTTTATGCTTTTGCTGGCCGTCGACACGGCTACCGCAGCCGGAAGCGTTGCTGTCCTTGGCGACGGCAACCTGCTCGGTCTTGTTTCCAGCAACGTCAGCGAAGCTTATTCCACGCGGCTTTTTCGTCATGTGGATCTTCTTCTCGCGGAAATTCAGCTGAAAATGGAGCAATTTGACGTTTTTGCCGTTGCTGCGGGCCCGGGATCGTTTACCGGCCTGCGCGTCGGCCTGGCGGCGGTGAAGGCCTGGGCCGAGGTTTATGGCAAACCCATCGTTCCCTTGAGCGGCCTCGAAGCCGTGGCGGCACAGGCCGCGCGATGCGTTCGATCTAAAGAAAATGGAGAGAATGACGATGGATTTCTTGTCGCACCGGTCGTCAGGGCGACTCGCGGGCAAATCTGCGGCGCACTCTATAGTTGTCGCGGGACAGAGCTAAACGCACTGGATCGAGGGCAAGCGTGCTCAGCGGAAGAGTTCCTCGCTTACGTCGCCGACCGCGCGAAAGATCGCCGCGTTCAGTTCATCTCCCCGGAGCCGGAGGTCATTCAAGGCGCGCTCGAAAATTCGAATTCTTCTTTGGATGCGACTGCCCGCGGCGTGTTGAAGGCCTCGCCAGTTCTCGCTCCGATTCTCGGCGAATTGGCTTTCCGTTATGCCGCGCGCGGTGAATTCACAGATGCGCTGCGCCTGGACGCGAATTACATTCAACGCTCGGACGCGGAACTTGCATGGAAGGGTTGATGAATACTTCGACAAGCAAAACTCCCGGCGCTCTCTCCTTCGCTGTTCGCGAACTGCAATCTTCGGATGCGGATTCCGTGTTGGCAATTCAGGCGCAGAGCCCGGAAGCCTCGCAGTGGCAGAAAAAAGATTATGAATCATTGGCAGGCAATGGTTCTCGTGGCTGGGTGGCTCAGGCGGATGGTCGCATCGCCGGATTTCTTGTCGCGCGGCTGATCGCCGACGAGGTTGAAATCCTGAATCTTGCGGTCGATCCTGGGATGCGCCGCCAGGGTGTCGCCGAGAAACTGTTGAACGAGGCAATCGCCTGGGCTGGCCAGAATGGAGCTGCCCGAGCGTATCTCGAAGTGCGGCAACGAAACCTCGGCGCGGTGGAATTCTATAAGGCGCATGGCTTTCATCGCATCGGCATGCGCCCAAATTATTATTTCAATCCGCCGGACGATGCCACTCTGCTCGCCGCGCCGGTCAGCCGCCGGTGACTTTCTTGCAGCAAGGGCTTGGCGTCGATTCGGAAAAGTGGTAGCTTTTGCGCATGTGAACGCAAACTCAAATCAGGAGGGAACCGATGGCCGATTTGGCTCAGGATGTTCCGGGGGACCTGATGTCAACCGACGAAGAGTTTCGCAAGCTGGCCCAGGCTCATTCGCAATACGAACAGCAACTCACGCAACTGACCCGCCAACCCTATCTAAGTTCCGAAGACATCCTTCTCGAAGCTCAACTGAAAAAACATAAGCTGCGGCTCAAAGACCAGATGCAACAACTCATCGCGCGACGCCGCAAAGAAATCTCCGCGCGGTAGAGTTTCAGCGCGCGAAGGCAGTTCTAGCGTACAATGCCAGTGCGTCCGGGCGAGGTGCGGACGGCCGAGCATGGTTAGGGACGGATACAAATTTGCCTTGCCGCCGCTGATTGTGGGCATCGCGCTCATGGCCCTTCGCTGGTGGTGGGCTGGGATTCTGGTCGCGCTGGGGATTTTCGTACTGTATTTCTTTCGCGACCCCGAGAGGCAAATTCCGGCTGATCCTGACGCTGTGGTTTCTCCCGCGGACGGGCGCGTCGTGGAAATTGTGGATGAACCGCAGAGCGGCAAATCGGGCAAGCGTATCAGTATTTTCCTTTCGGTTTTCGATGTGCATGTGAATCGGTCGCCGGTTGGCGGAAAAATCGCCCGCATGGAATATACTCATGGCCGTTTCATGGCCGCTTGGAAGGGCAAGGCGTCCGTCGAGAACGAACAGAACCTGATCGCCATTGAAACGCCCGGCGGGCAAATGCAATTCAAGCAAATCGCCGGATGGGTGGCTCGGAGGATTGTGGTCTGGAAAAAAATCGGCGATGAGGTAAAGATTGGCGAGCGCGTCGGCATGATTCGGTTTGGTTCGCGAGTGGATGTCTGGCTTCCGGCCGATGCCGAAATTCTGGTCCAGCGCGGCCAGCATATAGCAGGCGGAGCAACGCAACTGGCGCGATGGCGCGCATCGAAATGAATTCGACGGACTTCGATATGACGGAACCGCGAGCTGCGCGCAATCACAAATTGCGCCGCGGCGTCTATGTCTTGCCGAGCTTTTTCACCGTGCTGAACCTCCTGTGCGGCTTCTACGCCGTCCTCGAGACTTTTGGCGGCGGCGCGAACGACATGGACAATGCTGCGCGCGCCATCGGCGCAGCGATCGTCTTCGACGCGCTCGATGGCCGCATCGCGCGCGCTACCGGCACGAATTCAGAATTCGGGAAACAGTTTGACTCCATTGCCGACGTCGTCAGTTTCGGCGTCGCGCCGGCATTTTTGGCGTTTGGTTGGGGCGTGAAGGGAGTTGTAGTCGACGAGTCCATCTTCGCGCCGCACATTGTGCAACTGGGATGGCTGGCGTGTTTTGCATTTTTGGTTTTCTGCGGCTGGCGATTGGCGCGTTTCAATATCGGCATGGCCGGCGGCTCAAAATATTTCGTGGGATTGCCCACGCCCGCCGCGGCCGGCGCGATCGCCGCCGTCGTACACGCCATGTGGAATCCCATCGAGGATTGGCGCAAATCGCTGGTTTGGGTCCTTCTGGTGTTGATGCTCGCGTTCCTGATGGCCAGCAAGGTGCGTTACTACAATTTCAAAGGCGTGAATTGGGGCCGGCGCCGGACGTCGCTGGCCGTCGTGGGCATGGCCTTGATCGTTGCCGCCATCTTCCGCTATTCCGAAGTGACGCTGCTGGTCATGGCTGCTGTTTACGTCCTCCACGGAATTGTGATCGAGATCCTTCGCAAGCTGCGCCATCGCTCTTCGCCCGCTCAAGCCGCCTGATATGCCCAGCGAAAATCGTCCTCTTCGAATCGCTATCGTCGGAGCCTCTTCGCTGCGTGGGAAAGAACTGAAACTGATCATCGAAGAGCGGAATTTCCCCGCGGCGGATATTTCGCTCCTCGACACATCACTGCCTCCCGGTACGCTCGCCGAGGCCGCGGGCGAAGTGACATTCGTCAAGCCTATGGAGCGCGAAAGTTTCTCGGGCGCGGATCTTGTCTTTTTTGCCGGAACCGAAGAGGAAGCGCGCGCTAATTGGAAGCTGGCGCACGACGCAGGCGCTTCGATCATCGATTTGACCGGCGCGCTGGAGAGCGTCGCCGGCGCTGCCGCGTGGATTCCGGAAATGGAGACCTTGCTTCCTCCGCCAGAACCCAAAGAGGCAAAGCGCGCAGGGAAGGGAATCTACTCTTCTCCGCCGCCGGCCGTGCTCATCGCCTGCGCGCTCGCCGTGGCTCTGCAGGATTGCAAGGCTCAGCGGCTGGCGATTGTTTTCTTTCCGCCGGCCTCCGAACATGAGCAACGCGGCGTCGATGAGCTCGAGAAGCAAACCGCGGATTTGCTGATGCTGCATCCATTTTCGCAGCCCGTGTTCGATGCGCAGGTCGCATTTAATTTGCTTGCCGGATATGGCGAAGGCAGCCGTCCGAGCCTGGCCGAGATGCGCGCCGAGATCGCGAAACGAATCGCGTCATATCTCGGAGGCCGCGCGCCGATTCCTGCCGTGCAACTGATTCAGGCGCCGGTTTTCTACGGTTACGCATTTTCGGCTTACGCGGAGTTTGCCGTTCCCATGGACGCGGCGAAGATCGAAAAAGCGCTTACGGGCGTGGGCATTCATCTGGCCGCGAAAGACGAACCTGGTCCGACGAATGTCAGTGTGGCCGGCGAAGAAAGGATTCAAATGGCGCGTGTCGAGAGGGACGCCAATGTGCCGGCCGGCATCTGGCTTTGGGGCGTCGCCGATAATCTGCGTCTTGCGGTTGCAAATGCCGTGCGCATTGCCGAGGAGCTTCTTGCGCCGAAGATTTGAACGCGGAGATTTGCGCGCGGGTCTGCTTGCCAGTGTGATTCTGTTCCTGTCTGCCGCAATCGGCGGTTGCGGATATCACGTGGTTGGGCGCGGCGGTCAATTGCCCGCCGAATGGCAAACGCTGGCCGTTCCCATATTCACGAATCACACGCCGGCTTATCGCATCGAGCAGCGCGTCACGAACGCCGTGATTCACGAGCTGCTGGTGCGCACGAAATATCGCGTGGTTCCCAGCCCTGATGGCGCGAATGCCGTACTCCAGGGTGACATCACCGACATCGAAGTCGTGCCGCTTCTTTTTGACGCTGCGTCCGGCCACGTCACCACGTTCCTGGTGACGTTGAAGCTGAAAGTGAACCTGGTGGATGAATCGACGAAGAAGAGCATTTATCGCAACAATAATTTCGTCTTCCGCGACGAGTATCAGGTCTCCAATGACGTGAACGCACTTTTTCAGGAAGAAGATCCCGCGTTGGAACGCATGTCGCGCAAATTCGCGTCAGACCTCGTTTCCGCGCTGCTCGAGGGCTTCTGATGCCGCAAGCGACGCTTGAAAATCTGCTGCAACGAATCGCAAAAGGCAAAACGATTCCTGCGGTCGCACTGATGGGCGCGGATCCGTATCTTCGCGACCGCTGCCGCAACGCTTTCATCGAGGCATTCGTTCCGCAGGCGGCGCGCGACTGGGCCGTGGCAAAAATTCCCGCGAGAGGCGGCGGATGGCGCGAAATGCTCGACCGCGCGCAGACGGTGCCGATGCTTTCGCTACATCAGGTTGTGATTCTCGAAAACGCGGAAGACCTCGAACAGGGCGACGACAAGACTGTCGAGATAATTGCCGGTGAGATGGAAGCGTACTTGAAAAATCCCGCGCCGTTTTCCATCGTTATTTTCGAAGGCGAGCTCGACCACAGGCGCAAACTCTACAAAATTCTCTCCGAGCACGCGCTTGTCGTCGATTTGT
>JASHRL010000282.1 GCA_030037355.1 Candidatus Acidiferrales bacterium
AATCTGGCACGCGGGCCAGCCCCAGCGCCTGACGCAATTCGCGGTGCTCGCTCAGCCGGACCTCGGCTTCGCGAAAAGTCCAGTCCTCGTAACGCATCAGACAGAGAATCGCCAGCAGCTGGGGTTGGTTGAACAATCGCTTGCTGAAACGACTTCGGTACCGCGGGAGCACCGCCTTGGAGACTTGCAGGGCGACACGGGCAAAAGGCAGCAGTCCGACCTCGACCATCGCACCTCCTGCCTCGATAGAAGACAACAATCCCGAACGGTCGGATATGCCAAATCCTCATCGTCGTAGCGAGGATGTCAACAGAGCCAGATAAGCTTCAAAGTTGTTGAACCACCATGCCATCGATCCTTATTGTCGAAGACGAACCCAAGATGCGGCGCTTGCTCGAGCTGAATCTCGGCGAGGAAGGCTTCACGACGCACACCGCCGCCGATGCCGAATCCGGTCTGAAAATTCTCAATCGCGAAAAAATCGATCTCATTGTCACAGACCTGAAGCTTCCCGGCATGAATGGCCTCGAATTTTTGCAGGCGATCAAGCGCACGGACGCTGCGCTTCCTGTCGTTATCATGACCGCTCACGGTTCCGTCGAAACCGCTGTCGAGGCCATGAAAATGGGCGCGAGCGACTATGTTCTGAAGCCTTTTTCGCTCGCGGAGATGGTCGTCGTCGTCCGCAAGGAACTCGATGCCCGCAATCTGCGCGAAGAAAATCGCTCTCTCCGCGAAGCCCTGGGGCAGCGCTATGAATACGCCAACGTCATCGCCAAGAGCGCAAAAATGCAGGAAGTCCTTGGTCTCGTCGAACGTGTCGCCCCCTCAAACTCGACCGTTTTGCTCGGTGGCGAAAGCGGCGTCGGCAAGGATTTGATCGCCCGCGCCATCCACGAACATTCCAATCGCGCGAAGGGCCCATTCATCAAAATCAACAGTACTGCCATCCCTGAAAATCTTCTCGAAAGCGAGCTCTTTGGCTACGAGAAAGGCGCGTTTTCCGGCGCCACTGCGGCCAAGCCCGGGAAATTCGAGCTCGCCGACAAAGGCACGCTTTTTCTCGACGAAATCGGCGACGTTCCTCCCGCGATTCAAGTCAAGCTGCTCCGTGTCCTCCAGGAACGAGAATTTGAACGCCTCGGCGGCACAAAAACCTTGAAGGTTGACGTCCGCCTCATCGCCGCGACCAATCGCGATCTCCGTGCAGCTCTCGAAGATGGCACCTTCCGCGAGGATCTCTATTACCGCCTCAATGTCGTCGCCATCGATATCCCACCGCTGCGTGAACGCAAGGAGGATATTCCTCCGCTCGTCGATTTTTTCCTCGTGCGTTTCGCTCGTGACTCCGGCAAGCCAGCGAAACAAATCTCACCCGCCGCGCTTGATCTGTTGATGAATTTTCACTGGCCCGGCAATGTCCGCGAGCTCGAAAACACCATCGAGCGCGCCGTCACTCTCTCCAGCCGCTCTATCATCGACGCCGCGGACATCCGCCTCGACCAGCGATCTCCCGCATCCCAGATTTCTCCAGTTCTCCCGGACGGCATGACTCTTGAGAAATGGGAACAGGAAATCATTCGCGAGGCCTTGCGCCGTGCCAACGGCAATAAGAGCCAAGCCGCCCGTGCTCTCGGCCTTTCCCGCAACGCCCTACGCTACCGCCTGTCTCAAATGGGCTTGCCCGATCCTCCCGAAGCATCCGAGAATTGAACATACTGCACCGTATGGAAGTTACTTACCCATTCCATACCTATGCGTATGTTGGCCATGTGCGCCTAATTTCGTGCGAGGTGGCCGAAATTCACCACTGGCGCGTGAAAACAACCGATTTTGCGTGAATGGACGCTACTCCCTCACTCGAGAAAATCTCGTATCTGAAACATATGAAATAGCTTACCTGGCCGTTATGGCTGGGCGCAACTTTGGCCAACCCCGTGCTCTTATCGAAGTGGACTTAAAATGTTTGATCCGGGCGGTCCCGGGCATTGAGGTGCACTGATGAAAATTCAAATGATTGAGAAAGTGCAGAACGCAGCGACGAACAAGATTCTCGTGGCGGCAGTCGCACTTCTGTTTGTCTTGGCTGGCGGCTCAGGAGTTGTCCTGGCTCAGGACCAGAGCAACCCTCCCGTGCAGGACAATCAGCAGCAGATGCAGCAAAATCCCCCGAACCAGCAAAATCCGCCGGACCAGAACCAGCCCGACGCTGACGCGGACCAGAACGCCCAGCAAACCCCTCCAGCAGTTGGTCACATCAGCATGGTTCAGGGTGATGCGTCCATTCAGCGCGGCGATTCCGGCGACTGGGTTGTGGCAACGGTCAACACTCCGATCGAAGCTGGCGACCGCGTTTCCACGGGTAATGGCTCGCGCGTAGAAGTTCAGCTCGACTACGCCAATATCGTTCGCCTCGATGAAAATTCGACGATCAAAATCACTGACCTGACAGGCTCGCACATTCAGCTTCAGGTCGGGCAAGGCCTCGTCAGCTACGACGTCTTCGGCAATAGCCGAGCTGATTCAGAAATCGATACGCCCAACGCCGCGCTACATCCGCTTCGTCAGGGCGAATATCGCATCGAGGTCAATAGCAGTTCCGAATCAGAGATGACCGTCCGCGATGGTCAGGCTGAGATCTCCGAGCCTCAGGGCAGCACGCGCGTCGAAGCAGGCCAGCTCATCACTGTTCAAGGCGCAGACAATCCGCAATATCAGGTCGTGAATGCTCCCGCTCCCGATAGCTTCGACAAATGGAACCTCGACCGCGATCAGCAAATCGAAAACTCCAGCAGTTGGCAGCATAGCGATCGCTATTATGACGGAGCACAGAACTTAGACCAGTACGGCCATTGGGAAAACGTCCCTGATTACGGCCAGGTTTGGGTTCCCGATCAGAATTCCGATTGGGCGCCTTATCGCGACGGAACATGGGAATGGGAGCCGTACTACGGCTGGACTTGGGTTTCCTACGAACCGTGGGGATGGGCTCCTTATCACTACGGTCGCTGGTTTGTTTATGGTGGCAGTTGGGCCTGGTGGCCGGGGCCAATCGGAGTCTATGGTGGTTGGGGCTATTATCCCGTCTGGGCGCCAGCCTATGTCTCCTTCTTTGGTTGGGGCGGTGGTTTTGGCTTTGGCATCGGATTCGGTTTTGGCAGCTTCGGCTGGCTTCCCTGCGGCCCTGGTGATTTCTATCGGCCGTGGTGGGGATTCGGCGTGAACCGCGTCGGCTATGTAGGCTTCCGCGACGGTGGTTTCGGGGGCCGCGGCTGGGGTCCTCTGTATCGTGGCCGCAACGGATTCTCGAACATCGGACGCTTCGACAATGACGCCCGCGTTCGCGGCGGCTTCTCATCTATGGCAGGCGATCAGTTCGGGCGTGGCCGCGTGTCGATGGATCAGCACGGTATCAGCGCCGCGCAATTCCACCAGACCAGCATGATGACCGGCCGTTTGCCCGCCGTGCCTTCGCGCCAGAGCCTCGGTAGCGTTCAAAATCACGTGTCTCCGTCGATTGCCCGGACCGCAGGCTTCAATAACCAGCATTTCTTCTCGCAGGGCCGGCCTTCGTCCACTCAGCGCTCGTTTAATGATCAAGTCGCGCAGACGCAGCGCATGATCTCGAATTCACGCTCAGTCTCGAACGATGGCGCGCGGCAAAATGGCTTTTCGCAGTCCGGTCGTTCGTCCAGTTCGCAATCCGATGCTTGGCACCGCTTCACTCCGCCAAGCAGCGCTAATCATCAGTCGGAGGCCAGCGGCCGCGATGCGCAAGGGCAGTCCCGCAATCGGCAAGGGCAGTCTCAGCCGCGGCAGAACAACAACGGCTGGCACCAATTCACGCAGCCATCGTCTCGATCATCGGCTCGGCCCAGCGGCCAAGCCGGTCGGCCGGGCCCCAGCGATTTTTCGCGCTCATCAAACGGGGGTAGTTCATACCACCCCCGTCTTGACATGAGCCAGCCCATCGCGCGTCGCCCATCCGGCAACGGCTCTTATGGCAGCGCTTACGGGAGGTCGAATAGTGGATACTCCGGCAGGTCGGGCGGCAATACCTCGCGATATAGTGCACCTCGCTCCTCTGGCCGGTCCAGTGGCGGCTTTTCGTCGCGCTCCTTCAGCAGGCCGAGTGGCGGGGGAAATCGCGGCGGAGGATCCCATGCCAGCGCACCCCGTGGTAGTTCGCACGGCAGTTCCCATGGCGGAGGTCGCCGCCGCTAGCCTTCGCTGATCCTCAGCAACAAGCTTCTTTTCGGTCCCTCGGTCCCAGCTTCGGGGAATCGAAAAGAAGCTCGGCATTAAAAAATAAACCGCAGCGCCACTCCAATCATCCCGTTCGACAAACGCTCCAGCCGCACGACCGCTCCCAGATAATCATTCTGCACCGGAGCTTTGTCCGAGAAGGGAAACGTCACCAGCACCTTCATCCCGATGAAATAGTGCGTCAGATGCGTCGAGAAGTAGAGCCCGTCGCGTGTAAAATTCTTGATCTTCCGCACTTCCTGCAGATGCCGGTGCTTGGGTTCGAACGGCCACAAGCGCGCGGACAAATTTAAGTTGGCGCGCTTCCGCCGCCGCGCATCCCGTGAAAATCCTGCTTTTGGCGCCGGGTGTCCTAGGGCGAATATTCCATGGCTCATCAGAGCACCTCGAGACTGCATTGCCTCGCATTATCGAGCGCTATTCCGCCTGCCCCTATGGGACACCAGTACCGTTTCCTAAACTATCGTTTCATATGTAACACGCCGTGTTTCAATAGGTTAGCGCGATCTATATTGATCAGATTTGGAGCTTCAATTTCAGCCGCCCGAGATAGGCATCTACTTCGCGGATTCGGAAGAGCTTCAGAAGCGGGACTAAAATAACCACCCCAGCCGCTGTCGCGACAAGCAGAATCTCAAATGAACCCAGCATCCTCTGCCACGCAATCGCGTGCGTCAGCCATTTCGCCAGCTCATAAATTGCACCCGCGGCCATTACCGAAGCAACCGTCACCTTGCCGAAAAACAGCATCAAATCTCCCACCTCGTGATCCTTCGTCCGCCGGATGAGCAGCATAAAGAGAATAATCGTCAGCAGCGAAATTCCGATCGAACTCGCCAGCGCCAGTCCCAGATGCTGCGCCCTCCGTACCAGCCACCAGTAGATCGGCAAATCGAGAAAAGTCATCGCCGTTCCCACAATCGCCGGCGTCCACGTGTCGCGCGTCGAATAAAATCCTCGCGCCAGCAGGTTCTGCGCTCCCCACGCGAACATTCCCAGCGAAAAAAGCGCCAGCGTCGAAGCCGTCGCTTGCAGGTCGAACGGCTTAAGGCGCGTGTGCGAGAAAACCACGTGTACCACGTATGGGCTCTGCGCAATCGTGAACGCGGAAATGGGAATCAGCAGCAGCATCAGGCCTTTCAGCGTGTCGTTCAAGACGCGATTCAGCTCCGCAAATTTTCCCTCTGAATACAATTGCGCCAGCACGGGGAACGATGCCACGCCAATCGCTTGCCCCACCACGCCCAGCGGCACACGCATTAGCGTTTTCGCGTAGGTCAGCCATGTAATCGAAGCGGGCACCAGATACGAACCGAACCACCGGATAATCCAGTCGTCCGTAAAGGAAAGCGAAAGCGCCAGCATGATCGGAACGGCCAGCTTGACGAATAATCTGAAGCCGGGATGCCGCAAATCGAGCGCAAACGAAAATCTCGCTCCTACCAGGTGCGCGCCATAGATCTGCAGCAGAAAATTCCCAAGCAGGGCTCCGACCAGCACGCCAACCGAAAAACCCTTGATGCCCATTCTCGAAGCCAGCAATACGCCGCCGAGAATAATCATCAGGTTGTAAACTAGCGGCGCAAGCGACGGTACGACGAATCGCCCCTTCGCGTACTGCACCGCGCTCAAAATCCCACCCTGATAAAAACAGAATTGCGCGGGCAGCATCAGCCGCGTCAAAAAAATCACGCGCTGTTTTTCCGCCGGCCCGAAACCCGGCGCGATCACTGCCACCAGTTGCGGCGCGAAGATCTCCGCCACGCATACGAGCGCGATCACCAACAGCCCCATAAACGTCATCACCGTGGAAAAAACGCGCCAGCCCTCTTCTTCTTGCCCCTCTGCCACGAATTTCGCGAATACCGGAATGAACGTGATGCTCAGCGAACCAGCCGCCACCAGATAATTCAGAAAATCCGGCAGCGTGAATGCCGCGTAATACGCATCCGTAATCGCGTTCGACCCGATCTGGTGCGCCACAGTCCACTCGCGCACAAAGCCGAGGAAGCGGCTGAGCAGCACGCTCGCCATCACGATGCCGGTGGATTGAATGATCTTGCGGTTCAGCCCCTGAGTCGTCACGCAAGAAATAGTACACGCGTTGCACGCTCCCGCCTCGCGCCGCTTTCCGCTCGTTTGCTGCTTTTCTTACTAGCCCTCGCCGCCTCGTGTCACGCCGCGGGCATGCTCGCTTCTGTTTCAGCCTGGCAAAATTTTGGCCTGAATGCGCGGTGCTTGCCTGTCCCAAAATCCACAACCACTACGTCTTGCATTCTGCCTGGCGACCGCGCATGATTTTTCTGTGCGCGCTGCGCTTTTTCGCGGCCTGTGCGGCAGTGCCGTTGAAGGGCGCAAGGCAGTTTGGGAGGCAGTTTTGCAGAGCACGACGAGAGGCGGCAGCGATGGCTCGCAGCCGATGGTGTCACAACTTGCAGCAGGACTAGGAAGCGGCCGTTCCGCTGCTTCAAAATCGCGCTCAGTCAGCGGCGAGCCTCAAGGAACAGTCGGCACAGTGTCTTGCATCCTCTCTAGTTCTCTCCGTTCTAATCGCCACACCGCAGAATTAGAAATACCCGTAACTTACAGAAAACAAAGGCTCGGCAATTTTCTAATCGCCACATTTCGCACCTTCTCGTGGGTTGTCGTTTTTCGGTCCTTCATCCGCTCCGGGAATCCCAGTTTCATGACTCACACGGCCCTCTTCTCGCGGCGTCGTTTTGTCCTGTCAGCCACCCTCTCCAGCGCGTCAATTTTTTCCTTCGCATTTTTGTGCGTCGCAATTCCGTATCAGAAAACAGTCCCTCCCGCTGCCGCGCCTACTTTTTACAGAGACGTTCTCCCACTTCTCCAGCAGCATTGCCAAGTCTGCCATCGTCCAGACGAAATCGCTCCGATGCCACTCGAGACTTACGAGCAGGCCAGACGTTACGCGCGACAAATCAAAACGAACGTCACGCGCCGCATCATGCCGCCGTGGTTCGCCGACCCCTGCTGCGGACATTTCTCCGACGACCCCTCCCTCTCACCGCAGCAAATCGCGACGCTCGCCGCGTGGGTCGATCGCGGCGCGCCCGCCGGAGATCCGCATGACGCGCCTCCGCCGCGCAAATGGGCCACAGGTTGGATGATCCCCAAGCCCGATGACGTCGTGAGGATGCCTGTGCCCGTCGCCATCCCTGCGGACGGCGACATCGAGTACACATACGAAATCGTCCACACTCACTTCACGCACGACGAATGGGTGCAGATGTCTGAGATTCGTCCATCCTCGCGCGCCAACGTCCATCACGCCGTCGTTTACATCCGTCCTCCTGGGTCGAAATGGCTGCGGCGCGCGCCCATTGGTGTGCCGTTTACCGCGTCCACACTGAAAGATGAACGGGATCGCCGCGACGCCATGTGGACCGACAGCGACATTCTTCTTGTCTACGCGCCCGGGAGTTCGCCCGACGAATGGCCCGTGGGCATGGCGAAATCCATCCCTGCCGGGTCCGATCTTGTTTTTCAAATGCACTACATCACCAAAGGCCATCCCGCCGAGGATCAAACCAGCATCGGTTTGATCTTTGCGAAACAACCTCCCAAGCAGCGCGTGCTGACTCTGCAACTCACCAATGACAGCTTCATTATTCCACCCGGTGTCCCCGATTTTCGCGTCGAAGTTCATGGCACCCTGCCGAACGATTGCACTCTGCTGAATTTTTTCCCGCACATGCACCTGCGCGGCAAAAAATTCGAATACAACATCATTCGTCCCGACGGCTCCATCGATCCGCTCCTTCGCGTCAACTACAATTTTTACTGGCAACTAAGCTATCGGCTGATGCAGCCGATGTTTCTCAAGGCGGGGACGGAGCTTCAGGCCGTCGGCTGGTACGACAATTCGAAAAACAATCCGCACAATCCCGATCCGACCGTCACCGTGCGCTGGGGCGACCAGACTTACGATGAGATGATGGTGGGATTCTTCGACGTCGCCGTTCCGGCCAACATCGACAAATGGCAATTCTTCATCCGCCACGCAAGAAGCAGATGACAATCCGGCGGCTCCAATTCAGTACGTTTGCGGCAAACGCGCCACTAGGCACGCAGGTAGTCCGCCTTCCACGTCTTCACCATCTGCTTGATGGATTTCCTGTCCTTCACCTTCTCGTCGAGCACTCGCCGCGCCAGCTCTGGCAGCTCCGCGTCGCTCGCGAAGCGCAGCCCGATCAGTTGTTCGACGGTGAACTCTGGAACACGCGGCTTCAAGTCGGCGGGGAGGATTTTGTCCATCCGCAGGCGCATTTCCAGACGGATCACGCGATCCTGCACCGTCAGCGCAAACATTCTGGCATAGAGCGCCACGAGCAAAAGCGCCACAGCGAGAAGCACGCTGACAACGGCGCCGAAAGAAAACCACGTATGGATAAGTTCATAGATCGACCAGCCCAGATTCAGGAGGAGAATGGGCAAGGCTACCAGGTGAAATGCCGGAACAACTCGTGCGTGATTCGCAAAATTCTGCTCGCTCATTGTATGACCTCGATTGATAAGACTTGGACCGCTCGTTCTTTAGACGCCCGAATTTTCTCTTCGTCTCGCGCCTCTTCGCCGTTTTTGGGTTTCGAAATGCTGCGCTCGTCGGCAGACTCTTGGATGCCCGATCGTCCGTCGCGATGCAAGCTTCCGCCAGCGCCACCCGTCATTATGAAGGCCCTAGCCCGAACGCACGCGAATCGAATTGCAGCGCTGCAGGCAAGTGCGCCGCAAAGTATTGCCAGTCATGTCCGCCTGGGTATAAATGAAATTCATGCGGGACGTGCCACGATTTCAGGATTTCATCGAGCATCCGCGCGCCCGCTTCGAATCCATAATCGTCTTCTGTGCCGCAATCAAAATAAATTTTCAGTCCCGCGAAGTTCGCCCGCCGCGCCAGCGCCAATGGATCGTTGCGCCGCCAGTCCGCCGGATCGAATGGCGTGCCGAATGGCGAAAGAATCCGAAGAAAAGCGGGCGAGCCCTGATTCGAAAATTTCACATTGGGCAACTTATCGAGAAGCGCCGCGCTGTTCGCGCTCACGGATGCGAACAATTCTGGATGCGCAAATGCGAGATGGAGGGCACCATAGCCACCCATGGAAATTCCGCCAATCGCACGTGACCGCCGGCCACGCTGAATCCGATAGACGCGTTCTATGAATGGGAGAAATTCATGCAGGAAAAAATCCTCATAACGGACATGACCGTCGCGCGAATTGATGTAAAAACTTGTATCGCCGGCGGGTGTCACGATGAGAAATTCGCCGAGCTGATGCTGCTCCCACAGATCTTCGATCAGATTCCACGCGCCAGAGTTCACCATCATTTGCTCGTTCTCGCCGAGCCCATGGAGAAAGTAAAGAACCGGAAAGTGTCGCGTTTTCTCTGAGTCGTAGCTGGGCGGAAGAATCGCACAGTAGCGCACGGTGCGGTGCAGGATCGCACTGCGCATCGCATTGCATTCGATGCGGCCGAGCGCGGCATGCGCTGGGCGAGCTATGACGAAGAACAGTACGAAGATGGCTGCGAAAATCGAAGCGCGCAGCCGGCTATTCATACCTCAGGGCCTCAACCGGATTGAGGCGCGCGGCGCGCGCCGCAGGATAGAGGCCCGCGATCAAGCTAACGATTACCGCAAATGCGATTGCTCCGAAAGCGAGCCAAACGGGCACAGCGGAAATGTCGACGGAAGGCAGGCTTTGGCGCGCCAGGTAAACATTGGTTCCAAACGTGAGTGCCCGGCCGATGAGCCAGCCGAGAAATACGCCGAACACACCGCCGATGAGGCCCATCACGCCGGCTTCCGCGAAGAAAAGCTGTTTCACGTCGCGGTCGTCCGCACCCAACGCCTTGAAAACTCCGATCTCGCGCCGCCGCTCCAAGATTGCCATCACCAGAGTATTGACAATTCCCAGTGTGGCGACTGCGAGCGCTAGGCTCCCGAAAATCCCGAGCAGGAGGTCGAACACGGTGAAAAACAGGCGCAGGTTGCGCGTCGTGTCCAACAGAGAAAATGTTGCGAAGCCCATGGATTTGATGGTCGTTTCCACAGCTTCCACTTGTTTGGGGCTTTTCACGCGCACAGTGAGGCTCGCGTAATCGCGATTCGCGCTCGAGCCATTCAATACGCTGCGCAGGTCATTCACTTCCGTGGCGCTGAGCGTTTGCGCCACCTGCAGGGGGATGAAAACACGGCTGCGGCCAAAGCCGCCGAAACCGCCGCCCGGTTCCGTGGTGACGATCCCCACGATTTTCAATTGCTGCTCATGCGGAACCACGGAAAAACCGCCGCTGGCCGAGCTCGCGCTTCCCTTCGACGAAGAGTTTCTCGCACTCGAGTTTGCGAGCGCTTGCCGCTCCGCGTAACGAAGCACAAGATTTTTGCCGATCAGCGATGATGGATCGTTCGAGAGTTCCTTGGCGAATTCGATTTGCAGAATCGCCTCGTCGGCAGCGGGACCGGAAAAAAAAGTTCCTTGCATACCATCGAATGCGCCATCGGCGCGCGCCGATTCCGGCACGCCAGCGACCATCGTCGGATACGGATTATTCGCATAGCGAATTTCAGTCATGAAACGGATTTCCGGGTAAACTTCGGTGACATTCTGCAGCCGCGCGATTTCCTGCCGGGCGGCCTCATCGAGCGGCGCCGCCGGTTGCGCAGCATTTTGCGCCGCGTTTCGGCGAGACCGGTCAAAATCTCCCATTTCGCTTCGCGATGCAACGAAGACGGCGTTAAAGAGGCCCGTGCTCGAAAGCTTCTTGCTGGCGAATTGCTGAAGGCCGACGCCGAGAGAAAGCATTGCGACAAGCGAAGCGACACCGACGGCGACGCCCAGCGTGGTGAGCGAGTTTCGCAGAATCGCTTCACGAAGATTACGGACAGCAAGTTCGCTGATGTCGCCGAACTTCATTGCTTTGCGCCTCCATTCGCGCCTCTTTCGCTAATCAGCTTGCCATCGGCAAGCGTGACGATGCGATGCGCGAAGCGTTCGGCCAGCGGACGTTCGTGCGTGACCATGACGATGGTCATGCGCAGCGCCTCGTTAAATTGCTTCAGCAAAAGCATGATCTCTTCGCCGGTGGCGCTATCGAGATTCCCCGTCGGCTCATCGGCAAGCAAAATGGAAGGCCGATTGACGAGCGCGCGGGCAAGCGCCGCACGCTGCTGTTCGCCGCCGGATAGCTCACTCGGACGGTGCGCGAGACGCTTATCGAGGCGCACGTGCCCAAGAGCTTCGCGCACGCGGGAGGAGCGCTCGGCGCGATCCACTTCGGCGAGGCGCAAAGGAAGTTCGACGTTCTCTTCCAGCGTCATGCGCGGAAGGAGGTTGAACGCTTGAAAGACCATGCCGACGATCTGGCTGCGATAGCGCGCCAGTTCGTATGTGTCCATTTCGGCGAGATTGCGGTTTTGGACTACGATGGCACCGGAAGTGGGACGGTCGAGCCCTGCCAGCAGATTCAGGAGCGTCGATTTCCCCGAGCCCGAGCTGCCCAGCAGAGCGACGAATTCTCCCGTGAGGATGGAAAGCGTGACGCCGTTGATGGCAGGAATGACCGCCGATCCCATTTGATAGTGTCGCGAAACACTTTCCACGCGTATTGCGGTCCCATTGGTTTCCCCGGTCATATTCGAGTCCACCATCTTACTACGCAAGGGCGAGGTGGGAAGTTTCGACATTGTCAAGGAAGAGACGCGGATGCGGATGCTCAGCGCCGCCTTCGGAAACCGAAAATGAATCGATCGCCGCGGACGTCAGCGGCGATCGGAAGCAAGGTGGCGAACATCGCGGCCAGCGACCATGTAAATGACATCTTCCGCGATGTTGGTGGCGTGGTCGCCGATGCGTTCGAGATTCTTGGTAATCAGGATCAATTCGAATGCGGGAAAAACGACGGCGGAGTTTTCCATCATGTAAGTGAGAAGCTCCCGAAAGATCTGGTCGCGAAGATGATCGACTTCGTCGTCGCGAACAAGGACGGACTTGGCGAGATCCGCATCACGGCGGACCAGAGCGTTGATGCTGTCGCGAACCATGCCCTCCGCCAGTTCGCTCATGCGCGGTAGATCGACATAAGGCTTGACCTGCGGATGACGCAGGATGCGTAGCGCGGACTGCGCGATGTTCACGGCCTGGTCGCCGATGCGCTCGAGGTCGTTATTGATGCGCGAGGCGGAAAGGATGAAGCGCAGATCGACGGCCATCGGCGCTTGCGTAGCGAGCAATTGCATCACGCGGTCGTCAATCTCCAGTTGCAGGTCATTGATGTTTTTTTCTTCTTCCAGCACGCGCGAGGCGAGTTTTTCGTCCTTCTCGAAGACAGACTGCACGGCCTGATGGACAGCATTCTCCGAAAGATTGGCCATCCACAGGAGCCGTTCTTTCAATTCTTCCAGTTCGTGCTCGAAATGCCTTTCCATGAATTCTCCTGGGAAATCCTTTTTGCGAGTCCACGCAGCCACGAAACGGACGTGCGACTAGCCGAAGCGTCCGGTGATATACGCTTCTGTCCGTGAATCCGCAGGCGTAGTGAAAAGCTTTGAGGTGACGGAATATTCGATCAGTTTGCCCTCCAGCAAAAATGCCGTGAAATCGCTGGCGCGCGCCGCTTGCTGCATATTATGAGTCACGATGACGACTGTCCAGTTGCTCTTCAGTTCGAAGAGAAGCTCTTCGATTTTTGCCGTGGAAATTGGGTCGAGCGCCGAGCAAGGTTCATCGAGCAGAAGCACTTCCGGATTTACCGCGAGCGCACGAGCGATGCACAAACGCTGCTGTTGGCCGCCGGAAAGCCCAAGTCCGGACTGATGCAGCTTATCCTTCACTTCGTCCCAGAGGCCGGCCTTGGTCAACGTGTATCGCACGCGGTCGTCCATCTCAGAACGCGGGATTCTTTCGTATAAGCGGATGCCAAACGCGATGTTTTCGTATATGGACATGGGAAAAGGCGTCGGCTTCTGGAAGACCATGCCGACCCTCGCGCGAAGCAGGCCGATATTCTTAAGCGTCAAAATATTTTCGCCATCGAGGATTACCTCGCCTTCCACGCGCTGGCCGGGATAAAGGTCGTACATGCGGTTGAAAATTCTCAAGAGCGTCGATTTGCCGCACCCGGACGGTCCAATGAAGGCAGTAACTCTGTTCTGGCTGATTTCCAAGCTGACGTCTTTGATCGCGTGATATTTGCCGTAATAGAAATTCAAGTTTCGGGCCGCGATTTTCACTTGCGGCGGAGCAATGGCCGCCGATTCCGCGGAATCTCGATGAGATTCGACGGGCACAACGATGTTCGTCAGTGGGTAACTTTGCGGGCGGTCGGCGGTCATTTAGGCACCTGTACCTTACCAAGGAACCAGCGAGCGACGAGGCTCAGCACCAGAACGAAGAGGACCGTGATGAAGGCAGCGGCCCAGGCCATCTGTTGCCAATTGGAATAGGGACTCAAGGCGAATTGGAAGATCACGACGGGAATATTCGCGATCGGGTGAAATATGTCCTTGGAGAAAAATTGGTTATTCAGCGCAGTGAAAAGCAGGGGAGCTGTCTCCCCGGTGATGCGCGCCAAGCCGATGAGTATTCCTGTCAGTATGCCGGCGCGAGCGGCTTTCCAGGTCACCTTGGTGATGACGACCCAAGTGGGAGCTCCCAGCGCAATGGCGGCTTCACGCATGTCGCTGCCTACTAAGCTTAGCATTTCGTCCGTAGTGCGCACGATGATGGGAATCATCAAAACCGCCAAAGCCACGCTACCGGATAGACCGGAAAAGTGTCCCATCGGATCGACCATGACGGCATAGACGAAAAGTCCAATTTCGATGGATGGTGCGCTGAGCATTATATCGTTGATGAAACGAACGACGTTGGCAGTGCGGCTCCGGAAGCCATATTCGGCCAGCCACGTGCCGCCCATCAAACCCACAGGCACGCCGATGAGCAATGAAATCGACAACAAAATGAGGCTTCCGACAAAGGCATTACGCAAGCCAAAGGAGTCCGTGCCCGGCGGCGGAGTGTCCTTGATGAATAGATCCCAGTGCATTCCCGCGACGCCAAATCTGAGCGTCGTCCAGAGAATCCAAAATAGGAAGAAGACGCCAATGACCGTGGCAGCGCCCATCAGAATCTTGCTGGTTGCATCGATGGAGCGACGCCTTGCATAGATGCTGATCACGCCTTAGCCCCCTCGCGCCGGCCGAGACGGCGAATTAGCAACACAGCGAGAAAGCGAACGATCAACGTGACAGCGATCAGGATCAAGCCCAAATAAATCAGCGAGGAGACATAGAGCTTGGTCGTCGCTTCCGTGAACTCATTCGCAAGGACGGAGGGGATGGTCACTCCCGGCATCAGCAGGCTGGAGGAGAGCACATTGCTATTGCCGATGACAAAGGTGACGGCCATTGTTTCACCCAATGCACGTCCCAAACCCAAAAAAATGCCACCGATGACCGCGGAGCGCGTGTAGGGCAGGATGATGTTCCAAGCGACTTCCCATGTGGTGGCTCCTATGGCATAGGCGGATTCGCGTAGTGACGATGGAACGATCAGAAAGACATCGCGCATGATCGAGGATATGTATGGCAGGACCATAATCGCCAAGACAATTCCGGCAGTCAACATGCCGATACCCATCGGCGGCCCTTGAAACAAGAGTCCAATCCCTGGAATCGCGCCGAGTTTGTCGTTGATCCAAGGCTCGGTCTTGGCAAAAACGGGGGCGAAAATCAACAGGCCCCACAATCCGTAAACGATGCTGGGAATAGCTGCTAGTAGTTCGATTGCCCCAGCTACGGGCTTCTTGATCCAGGCAGGGGCAATTTCCGCAATGAAAACCGCGACGCCGAAGCTGATCGGCACGCCAAGAACCATCGCAATGGTCGAGCTGACCAGAGTGCCTACGATGAACGGAAAAGCTCCGAAGGTTTGAGTTACCGGGTTCCACTCGCTCGACTTCAGGAACTTCCAAATTCCGAATGCATGGATCGATAGGCGGCTATCGAAGGCGATTGCGATGACCGTGGCGAAGAGCACGCCTGCGACAAGGAAAGCCGCAAAGACAGCCATCTTATGAAACAAAAAATCTGCCGGCAGACCCCATGGCCTGCCGACAGATTTCGGCCGCTCGGACATAGGCCGTATTTCGAGTCTCGACACAACGCCCGATTCACTCATCTATTTCCCTTGGGCGGAAGTTGAAGGAATCAGCGACAGCGTTTAGAGGCTGTAGCCGAGTTCCTTTTTCCAGTACGATTTGATGGCTTCGACAGTGCTCGACGGCAGTGGGCCGAACGAGATCGACCGCGCCATATCCTGCCCGTGCTCGAATCCCCAATCGAAAAACTTCATTACTGCCATGTTTGTTTCTTTGGGGGCGTTTTTGCGCAAGATTTGCCAGGTGCAGCCGGAAATCGGCCAGGTGTCCGGTCCCGTGTGGTCCGTCAAAATCACGTAAAAATCCTGTGCTTTCGTGAAGTCCACGTGTGCCGCAGCGTCTTGGAAGCCCTTGAGACTGGGGCTCACAATCTTGCCGTCGCGGTTGACCATTCGAGCATCGAATAGATGGCTCTCGAGAATGTATGCATACTCCACATAACCGATGGAGCCAGGAATGCGCTGAACGTAGGAAGCCACTCCTTCGTTTCCTTTGCCACCGACGCCGGTAGGCCAAGCGACGGAAGTGTTGGCGCCGACCTTATCTTTCCATTCCGGGCTTACTTTGGACAGATAGTCGCAGAACGTGAAGGTCGTGCCCGATCCATCCGAGCGGTGGACGACGGTGATGTCCATATCCGGCAGATTCAAGCCCGAGTTCAGCTTGGCGATTGCCGGGTCGTTCCACTTCTTAATCTTCCCAAGATAGATGTCAGCGACAAGCGGTCCGCTGAGAACGAGCTGCTCAGCCTGGATGCCGGGAAGGTTATAAACCAAATCTTCGCCAGCTACTGCAGTAGGGAATTGGATCAGGCCTGCACTGCTCAAGTCTTCGGGCTTGAGCGGCATATCACTAGCACCAAATGCCACGGTGCCAGCCTTGATCTGCGCGATTCCGCCGCCTGACCCGATGGATTGATAGTTGACCTCTACGCCGTTATTCTGCTGATACGCAGCAGCCCATTTGGCTACCAAAGGATATACCCAGGTGCTACCAGCACCGGTCAAAGTGGACTGTGCCGAAGCGACAAATCCAACCAAGGAAAGAGCCAGGAGAATTGCCGTCACTCTAAGCGATTTCATAGTTTCCTTCTCCTCGGAAGCTTAAGTTTCGCAGTTCTATTGTTACAGTTGTGTTACAGTTCGGTGACTGTTGCGTGAAAGCGATTCTCTGGGATTTTTTGTCTCGATCCTTAACTTTTGTGCAATTTCGCTGAAATCCAGGACCAGAGAGGCTCAGATTTTGGGACGTTTGGGAGCATCCGTTGCCCTCAAACGTCCCTTCATGCAAAACGCGCGCGACGATGAATCCGTCGCGGTTTACGGCAAGTCGTAGCGCAAGTCGGCAAAGGCCATGCCGAGGTGAGCGCTTGCCGCGTTACCCGGAGTTCCCGTAACGGCCCAAGGATTGCGCGACAGGTACGACACCTGAGTGATGAGCTTCAGGTCCCCGTACTTGGGATTCTTCCAGAAGGTTTGAACCACGCCGATGGTCGGCTCCTGGATCGTGCGGTTCTGTGAACTGCTTGAACCGGGGTAACCGTAGCCAGTGTAAGTGACAGTACCGCCAGTTCCCGTCGTAGCCACAAAATCGCGACCGAAATACGCGGCACCGTAATAGGCATAGAGGAGAGACTTCGGATTGAACTGATATTCGAAGCCACCAATGCCAGAACCGGCGTGGAGGGGTGACGGAACATAGTTGCCAGCGGCATTGACATTGACTACAAAGTCTGGACCCAACTGGTAGATGTAGCGCCCACCGCCATCGCTCCAGAAGGTGTTGGCAATCAAGTGGAAGTTCTTGAAGAGTTCGAGATTCGCGTTGATTGACCCGCCGCCACCGGACTTGGTGACGTTTCCGAGCCCCGCAGTGTTCAAACGGAAGGCGCGATACAAGCCTGCAATTTCAATGTGGAAGTTGCGGCCGCCACCATTCGGATGGGTATCAAACGCCAGCTTTGAAATAATATCCGGGCCCTTGTTAGGAGTCTTCGAGTTTCCGCCAGAGTCATCCACCTGTGTGGTGTTGAATCCTGCCGGGAAAGTGACCAGTCCACCCGTATATTGTTCTGGATCGTCGATCGAAATGCCCCAAGCGACGTTGTCATTTGGATGATAGACAAGGCGGAAGCCCGGGTCGCGCAGCCATACCAAGCCCACCTGGTAGTTCGTATCCATGTCTTGAGAGTAGAAGATGTCGCCAGGCATCGGTGAAATGCCAACGCGATTCGGCGTCATCATATTCCACGACTGCCCAGCAAGGATTTCCCATTTGCCGCGGCGGACATCGACCCAGTAGAGACGCATCCGGAGGGTATCAGAGTGGCTGCCAATCTCGAGGTTGGCAGCGGCGTTGCCGAGGAAGTCAGCCTCGACGTAGCCACGGACCTTGAAATCGCTGCTGGGATCAGCGTCGACTTTCAGCCCGATACGCGAGTTTTGTGCGCTGAAGCGGAGCTCGGACAGCTCCCCCGCCGGCGATGAGCCGTTGAAGGGAATGCTGCCGAAGCTCGTGCCAATGCCGCTGCCCACATCCGTCGAACGGAAGACCGTCGTGAAATCCATAAAGCCCAAAGGGGTGAACTCGGCGTCGCCAATCTTGAAGTAAAGCGGCGATTCGTCACCTTGATCCGACTGGGTATCCGATTTAGAGAATGTCGCCGCACCGCCAGCCTCCACGGTCGAGGTGTCGGAACCTTTCGCAACGGCCGTTTGAGTCGCCGACGCCTGGGCGGTCGAAGAACTTTCCGACTGCTGTTGTTTCGTGGCAGGCGTTGCCTTTTTCGTGCTGCTCGAAGTCGCGGTAGCGGAGGATGTGCTCGCGCTATTGTCCGCCGGTGTTGTGCCGTTATTAGCGCTGGCTTGTGCAAACACCGGAGCGCTCGATAACAGCATCATCGCCGCTAGAGTAATCAACGTTCTTCTCATTCACTCCTCCTTAAAGAGTGTTCAAAAATTGTCGCTCGACGTTTTGCGTCCGCGAGTGCAGCAAACTACCCTGCCGGACTCACCACAAGCCGACGATAAAAATGGCCGGATTAGAAAAGGATGGCTGGCGCCGGGGGGGCGCCAGCCAATCGGGGCGACGCAGCAGACCTTTTCTCGCTGTGAGTGGTGTGGGGTATATGTCAAGATCTGCTCCGTAGATCGCGGCAGAGTTTGGCAGGAGAGTTTGAACGCGCGGTGAGAAGAATATGAATATTAGGTTACATTTCCTCAGAAGCTGCTTCAAAGCTACGGAAATCAAAGGAGTTAGCGCGACCGTGACGAATATCAAGCCCGCGTAGCCAGAAGACAATGTCTTCGGCGATGTTTGTAGTGTGGTCGGCGATACGCTCCATATTCCGCGTGGCTAGGAGGAATTGAATATTGGGAGCAACGAGAGAAGAGTCCTGCTTCATCGCCGACAACAGGCGGTCGAATACCTGATCGCGGAAATCGTCAACGGCTTCCTCACTCTCGAGGACTTCGTTTGCAAGAGAGACGTTTCGATAAATCAGCGCCCCGAGGCAACGCGTGACCATTGCGCGGACCGAAATGCTCATTGGCTCGAGTTCCGGCGGGGCTTCGGCAGCCGGAATTTGTGCAAGGGAGATCACGCGCTGGCAAATGTTCACGGCGAGATCGCCCATACGTTCGAGATCGTTATTGATTTTGAGGGTGGCGACAATGTGGCGAACTTCTTCTTCCGGTAAGTTTCCCTCCCGCAGGAGCCGCACGGCGTGGTCGTCGATGATCACTTCCATTTCATTGATGCGCGGCTCCGTGAGGAATACGCCGCTGGCGATGTCGGCGTTACGGGACAAGAGAGCTTCGAGCGCTCGGTTTACGGCGCTTTCCACAGCGCGCGCCATCGAGATGATGTAGTTTTCGAGCGCTGTCTGATACACGCTTTCAGAACCGCTGGTTGCGGATGCCATGGGTGACCAATCCCTTTTCGAAGGATCTTTTTTCGGGCCGCTGATGATGGCCATTACATTCGGAGCATGAGAGTTACGTGTTGCAGAGCTATGACACGATTGTGAATTTGCTGAAACAAATGTTCGGTCAAGCAAGCGGGACCGAGAAATGGAACTTCGAGCCTCCACCAACGACGCTTTCTACCCAAATCCTGCCGCCGTGCGCCTCCACGATGTGCTTTGCGATTGCGAGGCCCAGGCCGGTGCCACCGACTTCGCGGGAACGAGCGACATCGACGCGATAGAAACGCTCAAAGATACGCGATTGCTCGTTTTGCGGAATCCCAATTCCTGTGTCCGCCACTGTAATTACAACAAATTCGCCGCTGGCTTCGGCGGCGACTTCGATGCGGCCACCTGCGGCCGTATATTGAATGGCATTGTCGAGAAGATTTCTGAGAACTTCCCCCAGAAGGCCAGCATCGCCGCGCACGCGCGGCAAAGCCCGGGGTAGACGCGCCGCGCCGATAGAGAGCTGCTTCTGAGACGCGGCCAAACGCACGGCTTCGATGCCCGACTCAATCAAGTGGCGCGAATCAACAGGCTGAAAATCAATTTCGACTTTGCCAGCTTCGATGCGCGACAACTTGAGAAGATCTTCGGTCAGGCGGGCCAAGCGCGCGGCATGCGTGCGGATAATTTCAACAAAGTGGCGATTGTTTTCCCGGTCATCGAGCGCTCCAGAGAGAAGCGTTTCCGCGAACCCTTGAATCGCTGTTAGAGGCGTGCGCAATTCGTGAGAAACATTGGCGACGAAATCCTTACGAACCTGTTCGAGCCGCCGTAACTCGGTGATTTCATGCAACACGACGACCGCACCAGGCTGACTTGCCGCGGGTTGAGCCGCGGCAGCGCCGTCGAATGACGCGACGGGTGCCACGGTAACGGAAAAAATCCGCGGCCGGGCTGCGCCCGAGGAAATTTCTCCGTGAAACACTTGCTGTTCGGCAAGAGCCTTGCGAATCAACTCGATGATTTCGGGGTGGCGGATTACTTCGACTGCAGGTCGGCCCTCGAATTCCGCCGAGTTGACGTCCCAAATTTTGCCGAAGGCCTCGTTGCAAAATACAAGCCTCTCACGGGAGTCGACGACCGCGATGCCCTCAACCATGCTGCGAAGAATGGCGGCAGAACGGTTGCGCTCCTCGGTGAGCGTCCGAATCATCTGATTCACGCGAGCCGCTGTCTCATTCAATGAATCGGCGAGATCAACCAGTTCATCGTTTCCTGGTTCGCGAGGCAATGGACGGAAATCGCCGGCGGCAACCTGACGCGAAAAGTCCTTCAAACGCGCGACGCGATGAGTAAAGCTTCGGGAAAAGAACGCCGAGACGACGATGCCCAGGATCAGAATGATGAAGGAAGCAGCCCAGACGCGAAGGCGGATTTTCGCCAGCGCTGTGTCGACTTCGGCAAGCGGTAGAGCAACGCGGATGATCACGGGCGATGCGCCGGCGCGATCATAGCGAATCGCGTAGTAAACCAAATCGCGGTCGAGCGTGTGGCTATGCCTCACGGATTCGCCTTGCCCTTTGGCCATGGCCTGAATGAATTCCGGGCGATTGGCGTGATTCTCCATTGTGGTGATGTCGTGCGCCGAATCTGCGAGGACGTGGCCATCAGCGGCTATCACCGTGACTCGGGCGCCGCTATGAGCCATCCATGAGGCCCATCCTGCTAGAGCGGAAGAATTGTCGAACTCGGGTGGACGGGACTTCGCAACTTGGGCGAGAGAACTGAGTTGATCATCGGCGGCGCGAATGTAATCCTGGCGCAGGATGCGCCCGACATAAAAATCAAATGTGGCGAGAACGATCAGGACGAGAATCAGGTATGTGAGGCCAAGTTTCCAAAAAAGACTAGCTCGCACGGGTTTCGAAGAGGTAGCCTGCACCTCTAACAGTCTTCAGATACTCGGGCTTCTCCGGATTGCGCTCGACCTTCTCTCGCAAACGCCGCACGTAAACATCCACGCTGCGCGGCGTGACAAAACGGTCGCTGCCCCATACGGAATCGAGCAACTGGTCGCGCGAAAAGACACGATTGGGGCGAGAGGCAAGAAAATAAAGCAGGCGGAATTCGAGCGTGCTCAACGGCAGCGTCTTGCCTTCGCGCTGAGCGCGATAGGAAACAGGGTCGACGCGCAGGGTTCCGATTTCAAGAAGCTTCGCTTCTTCGCCGGGCGGTTGGACGCGGCGGAGCAGTGCTTTGATGCGCGCACCCAATTCGCGAGGACTGAAAGGCTTCGTAACGTAGTCGTCGGCGCCGAGTTCGAGGCCGACGACGCGGTCGGCTTCCTCGCCGCGGGCCGTCAGCATCAGGATTGGGAGACGGTGCAATTTTTCGTCGCGCCGGATTTCCTTGCAGATTTCGAGACCGGACAATTTCGGAAGCATGAGATCAAGAATCAGCAAATCTGGTGATGACTTGCGAACCTGTGCCAAACCTGTGATGCCGTCGCCACAAGCAATCATCTGGTATCCGTCTTTTTCCAGGTTGTAGCGGACGAGCTCGACGATGTCCTTGTCGTCTTCGATGATCAGGACTTTAACCGAGGGGGTCACGATAAGCAAAGCATAGCGGAAGCAACTCCTGCGAGCAAGATGAGGCGAGAATCATTACTGAATATTCATACTCATTACTTGGCGCGTTTTCAGAGCAAAATGAGCCCCAATGTTAATAACGTGTTAAAACGCCTGATGCCTATGCCATGCCTTTGAGGATTCCGTGATGGATTTCAAAGAATTACGGGTAAAATGCATGGGGAATCGTGGTTTGGGCCCTTGCCAACATTATCGCTTGCCCCAGCGACGCTTCAGGATGAGAATCGGGGCCGCGCAAAGGTGCGTTTGGAAGGCCCACAGGAGAGTTTCCGAAGAGCGGACATTGTGCGGTGGGGCGGGCGCGCGGCGGGGAAGCGCATTTGCCATGAGTCAGCAGAACGGGCGCAAAGCAACTCTGCGCTGGGCATGTGCGTCACAGGCGGATACTCAACGGCTGCGTGCGCGCCGGGAAAAAAACGAGAGGATAGGTGACGGATGAGAATTGCCAGCGTCGCGGGCGCATTTCCCAAGTATTACTACAGCCAGGAAGTTCTCTCCGCTGCCTTGAAGCAATATTGGGGCGACCGGCTGAAGAACCCCGACGTGCTGGACCGGCTCCATGCAAATGTGAATGTTCGCGGACGCTATATGTCCTTGCCGCTCGAAGGTTATTACAGCATGACTTCGTGGGGCGAAGCGAATAACAAGTGGATTGAAACGGGTCTTGATATCGGCGAACAGGCAATCGCCACCGCGCTGAAACCAATCGGCTTGGCTGCGCGCGACCTGGATGCGATTTTTGTGGTATCAGTGACCGGTATTGCCAGCCCTTCGCTCGACGCGCGGCTAATTAATCGGATGGGATTGTGCGCGAACATCAAGCGCAATCCGATTTTCGGTCTGGGCTGCGTCGCGGGAGCGGCGGGGATTTCTCGGGCGGCCGATTACGTCCGCGCATTTCCCGGGCAGACGGCCGTGCTGCTCGCAGTCGAGCTCTGTTCGCTGACGATTCAACGCGACGATCTCTCCGTGGCCAATCTGATTTCCGCGGGATTGTTCGGCGATGGCGCAGCGGCGGCGATTGTTACGGGGGACGAAAGAGACATTCAAGGGCCGGAGATTCTGGCAACGCGTTCGACGTTTTATCCGAATTCCGAACGGACGATGGGCTGGGATATTTCCGAGAAAGGCTTTCAGATTGTGCTGTCACCGGGCGTTCCTGACGTAATTAAGGAGCACCTAGGACAAGACCTCTCCTTGTTCTTGTCTGACATGGGGCTTTCGAAGAAGGACATTGGAAGCTGGGTGTTTCACACCGGCGGACCCAAAGTGTTGGAGGCGGTCGAGGCGGCCTTGGAGCTGCCGGACGAGGCTCTGCAGGCTTCCTGGGACTGCCTGGCGAACGTAGGGAATATTTCCTCTGTGTCGGTCTTGCTGGTGCTCGAAGATGTGATGGCTAACCGGCGTCCCGAGCCTGGAACGCTGGGTATTCTCGGTGCGATGGGACCGGGATTCTGCTCGGAACTGCTTTTGCTGAAGTGGTGACAAATGGGGCTGGCCGGAATTGAACCGGCAACCTAGGCGTTAGGAGTGCCTCGCTCTATCCATTTGAGCTACAGCCCCGTTGGAAACTTCCCAGGCAATAGATTATCACGCGATGTGGCAGCGCTGACTGCTGTGTTGCGATCCCGCCAAAACTCAAGCATCGCTCCGGCTCTCTGTTGTAGCATAGAGAGTTAGAAGCTTCGGGGCTGAAGAGAAGGCCGTATTTTCGCCGCCTTCGTTACCGAAAATAGCAAGGAAAAGATGCGGATGAACACTCGCCGGAGAATTCGACGCAAGCTCTTGGCTGCACATCGCGCGGTGCGAAGCTGGCGGATGATCGCCAAGGCGCTTGTCTCGACGAAGCATCCGCTTCTGGCGCATATCATCCCGATCCGGCGATGCAATCTCGCATGCACGTATT
Organism: Candidatus Acidiferrales bacterium; assembly: GCA_030037355.1. GTDB lineage: Bacteria > Acidobacteriota > Terriglobia > Acidiferrales > UBA7541 > DAHUXN01. The sequence goes on from JASHRL010000282.1 coordinate 23,918, forward strand.
GCAACGAATTCGATGACTTCTCGAAACCCGTTCCACTCGACGAGATGTTTCGCCGCATCGACCGGCTGGGCTCTTTCGGAACTTCCGTGGTGACGATCAGTGGCGGAGAACCGCTGCTGCACCCGGAGCTGGACGAAATCATCTGGCGCATCCGGCGCAACGGAATGATTGCCGGAATGATCACGAATGGCTACCTATTGGTCGCGGAGCGCATCGAGCGGCTCAATCGGGCAGGGCTCGAGTTCCTGCAAATCAGCATCGACAACACGCAGCCGGATGATGTGTCGAAAAAGAGTTTGAAGGTGCTGGATCAGAAACTGAAACTGCTCGCCGAGTACGCGGATTTTCACGTCAATATCAATTCGGTCTTGGGCAGCGGGATCACTCATCCCGAGGACGCGCTCACGGTGGCGCATCGCGCGGTCGATCTCGGATTCTCCTCGACGGTCGGAATCATTCACGATGGCAACGGGCAATTGCGGCCATTGGGGCCGCGAGAGCAGGAGATTTTCGAGGAGATCATGAGACTCGGAAAGCGTTCCTTCTCGCGCGTCAATTCATTTCAGCACAATATCGCTGCAGGCCGTACGAATGATTGGCGGTGCCGCGCGGGCTCGCGCTATTTGTACATCTGCGAGAATGGGTTGGTTCACTATTGCTCTCAGCAGAGAGGCTATCCGGGTATTCCGCTCGCTGAATATTCCGCGGAACGCCGACATCGCGAGTATTACACGAAGAAATCGTGCGCCCCGCATTGCACGGTCTCGTGCGTCCATCAAGTGGCCGTCCTCGACAACTGGCGCGGGCCGCAGAAGATCGAGCCGGGCGCAGCGCAAGAGCCGCAATCGTTTGTTCAGTTGAGCGGCACCGGCAATTAGTCAACCGCCAAGCCCCACGTGTCTATCCGCTGCTTTTGTTCGCCTTCGTTCTGCGCTAAAGTGAGAGTCTAAGTTCGCCATACCTTCGCCACGGGAGCCGGGCTCCAATGACACAAACCTTGATGGCCGTGCTGATCGCCGCTGTGATCTTGCTGACGCTTGGAATTGTGTGGCTTTCAGCGCGCCGCCGCAGCGACGGCGACAGCCAAATCTCCGCGTTGCGACAGGATATGCAGACGGCGCTGCAGACTCACTCACAGGCGGTCAACACTCAGTTGGGCCAAGTCCTGCAAACGGTTCTTCAGCAGCTTGGGCAGGTGACTACATCGTTGCAAGAGGGGCTGTCGAATTCGGGACAGTTGGTTTCGCAGGCGCAGTCTGCCGTTGCGACCGAATTGCGGAACTCGCAAGAGGTGCTCGGGCGCGTTGGGAAACAGCTGGGAGAAATCCAGCAGGCCGGACGCGACCTTTCGCAGGCGACGCAGACGCTTCAGAGCGTTCTTGGTGGGGCGAAAACGCGCGGCTCCCTCGGCGAGGTCGCTCTTGAGGCGCTTCTGGCAGACGCCCTGCCGCGCAGCGCGTATGAAACGCAGTATCGTTTCTCGACAGGGGGAATCGTCGACGCCGTGATTCGCTCTGGCGAAAAACTCATCGCTATCGATTCGAAATTTCCGCTTGAAACGTACCGGCGCCTCGTCGAATCAGGAGACGATGCGCGAAGGGAATTTTTTCAAGCCGTGCGCAAACACGCAGAATCGGTCGCCGAAAAGTACATTCTCCAGAACGAAGGCACTCTCGATGTCGCGTTGATGTTTGTTCCTTCGGAAAGCGTTTATTACGAGTTGCTGA
>JASHRL010000283.1 GCA_030037355.1 Candidatus Acidiferrales bacterium
GGTGTGCCACTCATCGTCGACAACACGATTGCCACGCCGATTCTGTTACGCCCCATCGAGCATGGCGCCGATGTGGTCGTCCATTCCATGACGAAATTCATGGGAGGCCACGGGACAACACTCGGAGGAATGATCGTCGATGGCGGGAATTTCCCCTGGCGTGAACACGCCAAAAAATTCTATATGCTGACCGAGCCGGAACCCGCCTATCATGGAGTCGTTTACACCGAGCATTACGGTTCTGCCGCTTTTGTCGCGCGGTGCCGCACCGTTGCGCAACGCAACACGGGCTCTACGCTTTCGCCCTTCAATGGCTTCCTCCTGCTTCAAGGTGTCGAGACTCTGGCGCTGCGCGTCGAGCGCCACGTCGAGAACGCGCGAAAGGTCGCCGAATTCCTCCGCGCGCATCCGGCAGTGGAATGGGTCAACTACGCGGGATTTCCGGATAGCCCGCTGTACGCCATGGCGCAGAGGTACCTTGGGTCGCGGCGCTGCTCGCTTCTGACTTTTGGGGTAAAAGGCGGATTTGAGGCCGGCAAGCAATGCTTTAATGCGCTGCGCCTGTTCAAGCGAATGGTCAACATGGGCGATGCCAAGTCGCTCGCCTGCCATCCCGCTTCGACCACCCATCGCCAACTATCGCCGGAAGAACAACGGAAGGTCGGCGTGACTCCGGAAATGATTCGTTTGAGCGTCGGCATCGAGCACAGTGACGACATTTTGGCAGATCTCGGCCAAGCGCTGGATGCAGCGAAAAGTTGCGCACCAGCGCCGGAGAAGTCTCATGCGGCTAGCCTATCGCGGTGAACCGAGCGAACGGACGGCGGCGCGGCGCTGGCCCGTGTCGCGCGACCGGAATCCGTCTGCCGAGCCGATTCGCATCGCGCTGGTTATCAACATGCCGGATGCGGCCCAGGAAGATACGGAGAATCAATTCCTGGGTTTGTTAACGTCGGCGACCGCAACTCCTCTCGATGTCGAATTCTATTCGCTGCCCGAGATTCGTCGCGAGGAGCGAGCTCGAGAGCACATGCGAGGCCTTTACTCGAACTTCGGCGATCTTTTCTCCGGCAAATTCGACGGCTTGATTATCACAGGAACGGAACCGCGCCAGTCCGATCTGCGCCGGGAGGCCTACTGGGATTCGCTCGTTGCGCTTTTCGATTGGGCCGAAAAACATACTCGTTCGGCGATTCTGTCTTGTTTGGCTGCACACGCAAACGTTCTTCACAAGAGCGGGATTGAACGCCGCGCGCTGCAAGAAAAACGACTGGGCGTCTTCGAGGAAGCTAGAGTCTCCGATCACGCCCTGCTCGCACACGCTCCCGACGTAATGCGAATTCCGCACTCCCGGTGGAATGAACTGCGAGAAGAAGATCTTGTTTCGGCGGGATACACCGTACTGACCAGGTCGGCGAAGGCCGGCGTTGGTCTGTTTGCGAGGCAGGAAGGAGCGAGCCTCGTAATTCACTCCCAAGGACATCCGGAATATGGAACCGACACCCTGCTCAAGGAATATCGAAGGGACATCAAGAGATTTCTGAGGAATGAGCGAGAAGACTATCCTTCCGCACCCCAAGAATATTTCGCTTCGCCGGCGCTCAAGCTGCTCTCTGGCTTCGAAGAAAAGGCCGCGGCAAGACGAGACGAAGGCACTCTCGCTTTTTTCCCGGACCAGCAGATCGTCGAGACGTTGCGGAACGGCTGGCACACGGCGGGTACCGCCATTTATCGCAATTGGTTGCAGTATCTCGCGTCATCAAAGAGCGGCTTCGCGGAAAAAATGCGATGACCGCCCTTGAATGACTTACGAGACGCTTTGGATGGGGCAGGATTGGAGAGGGGCATGTCGAACCGAGTGACGCTGACAGTGCCAGCGAGTTTTGACTTTGATTGTGATCTGCGCCCGATTGCGCGCGAGCATGTCTTGCAAGGCAGCCCGCGATCTCGCAGCAAGGTGCTCATGCGAAGCAGGGATATGTCTTCGCATATTCTGATCTGGGAGTGCACGGCAGGGCGCTTCAACTGGTACTACGAACAAGATGAGTCCGTCACCGTTGTCTGGGGTGAGGCCTTTCTCGTCGACGAAAGCGGTGAAGAGCGCCGCTTTGGACCTGGCGACGTGGGTTTCTTCCCTGCCGGAACCCATTGCACCTGGCGCGTTCCAGGCGATTTCAGAAAGGTCGCCCTGGTGCGGGAACCAATGTGGCGCCCGTTCGGATTGCTGGTGAAAGCGTGGAACAAGTTTCTGCGAGCTGCGGGGCGCCCTGGCCGTGCGGCCCAGAGGACGGCAACGGAATTGAGGATGCGCGTCGAGCAGCTTTGATTCAAGTTTGCTCGCTGCGGCTTAAGTCATGAGGCGGTCAATCACAAGACTCTTCCCCGGCGACTTGGTGGAAGTGAAGTCCCCAGACGAGATTCTTACGACTCTGGATGCGAACGGGACTCTGGATAACCTTCCGTTCATGCCGGAGATGATCGAGCATTGTGGAAAGAGATTCCGAGTTTCCCGGCGAGTCACCAAGGTCTGCACGTCAGGCGCAGGCTCAACGATGCGTTCTTTTCGGAACGACGATGTTGTCTTTCTGGAAGGTCTGCGTTGCACGGGAGCCGAACACGATGGCTGCGAAAAGGCATGCATGCTTTTCTGGCGTGAGGCCTGGCTCCGCAAGGTGGAAGATCGAACCGGCGCAAAGGAAATTCCGGATGGAACGGAGCGTCTCGAAGCCCGGCTGAAAACATCCCTTCGCCCGAAGGTTTACTTTTGCCAGGCCAGCGAGCTTTTTCGAGCCGCTGACCCGCTTTCTCGGCGAGAACGAATCACCAAGTGCCTCGCCGACATCCGCGCCGGCAATTGCACAATTTCGCAGATGGTCGGGCGCATCGCGACGTGGCTCTTTTGGAAGATTCGGAAAATTCTGTTGGGACCCTACGGACGGGGGACACAGAGTCAGACGCCCGCAGAGACTCTCAGTCTCCAACCGGGCGAGCTGGTCGAAGTAAAACCGATGGGAAGCATTGCCAAGACTTTGAACAAGGTTGCGCACAATCGGGGGCTCTGGTTCTCCCCGGACATGCGCTTGCTATGCGGCAAACAAAAAACGGTGGAGCGCAGGATCGACAAGATTATTGTCGACGGGACAGGAGAGATGCGGCGCCTCCACAACACCGTGTATCTCGAAGGATCGATGTGCGGATGCGCACACGTCGCTTTTGGCGGATGTTCGAGGTGTGAATTTGTCTACTGGCGCGAGATATGGCTTCGCAGGGCCGCTGGCTCGTGAAGATGTTGCCGGTTCGGCGCGGGCAACAAGGCGAACGGCTGCGAACCATTCAGTTTAGAGGTTGATGATGCCCATCGGAATGACAATCAAAGAACCGGTCAGGAATGTGGACGTCTCCCCATTGCTCGCAAATCTTCCTGAGCGCCTCGGTGACGTGATCGCGCCCTGGGTCGAGAGCTCGCCGGATCGAACAGTGCTGGTCGAGACCTCGGGCTCATGGACCTATCGGGAATTGTCTTCTGCTGTAAGTGCCGCGAAGGATCGGCTCATACAACTGGGCGTAAGGCCTGGGGATCGAGTCATGCTGGTCTTCGAAAACTGCCGGGCATTTGTAGCCATTTTTTTGGCGCTTGAGGAAATCGATGCCTGGCCGGTGCTCGTGAATGCACGCCTTTCCGCCAGCGAGGTCAGCCAAATCCGGGAACATTCAAATCCGCGCCGGATCATCTACACCTCAGCGGTTTCGCCGCATGCTTCGGCTCACGCCAAGCGCCACCACGCCACAGCTCAAGACGTCGTGCCGCTGGGCACGATTAGTGTTGGCGCCCTTAACGAAGATACGGTCGCAGAACCGGTCGATACAAACGTTGCGGATCGCGTTGCAGCTCTGATCTACACATCGGGCACAACGGGCACTGCCAAAGGTGTGATGCTCACGCATCGCAATCTCTTATTCGTCGCAGCGGTGTCGGCACAGATACGCGCGTTGAGTCCTCGAGACCGGATGTATGGCGTCTTGCCAATGTCGCATGCCGTGGGGCTATCCGTGGTGCTCCTGGGCGCTCTTTTCAGCGGGGCAACTCTTTACCTCGCGCCGCGATTTGATCCTGTCGCGGCGCTGGCGACTCTTGAGAAGGATGGCCTGACGGTGATGTTAGGAGTGCCGGCCATGTTTGCTTTACTTCTCGAATATGCAAAAGCCAAGGGCTTCCAAAGCGTGAAGTTTCCCTCCCTTCGCATCATTTCGTCTTCTGGAGCGCCCCTCGATGCAACCCTGAAGGCTTCGATCGAGGAGTTTTTTGGCCTCTGTTTGTTCAATGGGTATGGAGTCACGGAGTGTTCTCCCAATATCGCCCAGGCCAGAATCGAAGAACATCGCAGAGACACTTCCGTCGGACGGATATTTCCGGGAATCGAAGTCAAGCTCAACCGGGCCGATGGCCAGGCGGTCGCGGAAGGAGACGTGGGAGAGCTGTGGGTGCGAGGACCGAACGTGATGAGGGGCTATTATCGCGCGCCCGCAGAAACCGCCGCGGCGATTGATGGGGAAGGATGGTTCAACACACGCGACCTGGCACGATTGGAAGGCGAGCATCTTTTCATCGTGGGCCGCACCAAGGATTTGATTGTTCGCTTCGGCTTTAACGTATATCCGGCCGAACTCGAGACCGTCTTCAACAGCCATCCGGAAGTCGTGCGCTCAGCCGTGCTTGGCCGGTCCGTCAAGGGAACAGAAGGCGGCGAGGAGATTGTTGTTTTTGTTCAACCGCTGCCAGGCTCTCCCGTGACCGCCGCTCAACTCTCCGACTATGCGGCCGAACATCTGGTTCCCTACAAGCGCCCCTCGCATTTCATCCTCCTTCGAGAGCTGCCATTAACGCCGACAGGCAAGGTGATGAAGGATGAGCTTGCCAGGATGATTGCCGGCTCCGTGCCAACGCACTGACGCACAGCATCAGTTTTGTTTCAGAGGACGACCTCAATGAGCGTCGGCCCTTCGTGTTCCAACCCTTTTCGCAGCTCTCTGACGAATCCGTCCAGAGAAGTGACGCGAACACCGGGTACCCCCATCCCTTCTGCTAGAGCGATCCAATCCAGATCGGGACGGCCGATGTCGAACATGGCCGATGCTGACGGGCCAGCCGCACCCACACCGAGACTTGCAAATTCGTTCTTCAAGACGGCGTACGCTCGATTAGCGAATACCACGGTGGTGACTTTGAGGCCTTCGCGCGCCATGGTCCAGAGCGCTTGCAGTGTGTACATGCCGCTGCCGTCGGCAGTAAGACACAACACGCGACGGTCGGGACAAGCAACCGCTGCACCCACAGCCAGCGGCATGGCAATTCCGATTGACCCGCCCGTGCACGTCAGCCAATCGTGAGGCGCAGCTCCCCTTGCAGCAGCCATCATGCCGCGACCGGAAGTCATCGATTCATCCACCACAATCGCGCCTTCGGGCAAAACGGCCGCGACCGTCGCAGCCAAGCCAGCCAGCGTCATCGGGCCCGTGGGCTGGACAGGGCGCTCGGCCTTTTCGACCAATGGCTCCTTCGTTTCTGCCGAGAGCTCAACGGCCAAAGCCTCCAATGTCCCCCCACAGTCTTCGCCCGGTTTGACCAAGACAAAAATCTCGCAGCCGGCCGAAGTAAGAACGCTATTCCGGTTGGGGTGGGCA
>JASHRL010000284.1 GCA_030037355.1 Candidatus Acidiferrales bacterium
CAAAGGCATGTGCGCCGGGCTTCGCGTGCATGCCTTTGTGTTTTCGCGTACGTCGATACGAGAGAGGGTCAAAACGAAATTGTTGATCAATCGCAGGGAATTTCTTCAGAAGTCCAGCTTGGCTGCCAGTGCATTCGCAACACTTCCAACACGGATTTGGCCCTATTCTCAGGCCAGTGTACCGGCGCTCGATCCAAATTCGCTGGCGCGCTTCGTTGACCCGCTTCCCATATTGCCCGTGGCTCAGAGCAGCGCTGCGCGGCCCGATCCCACAAATTCAGCGGTGCAAATTCCGTACTACCGCGCTGCAATGCGTAAATTTGCAAGTAAGGTGCATCGCGATTTGCCGCCGACGCGGCAATGGGGCTATAGCTCGAATGTCCCGGGGCCGCTATTTGAAACGCGGAAAGGTTCAGGGCTGCTCGTCGAGTGGGCAAATGAATTGCCTGCCAGACATTTCCTACCCATTGATCATCACTTGGGCGGCGCCGAGATCGGCAAGCCCGAGGTGCGTGCAGTCGTTCATCTCCACGGCGGAAAAACGCCGGCGGAAAGCGACGGATATCCGGAAAGCTGGTTCGTGCCGGGGAAATCCGCGATCTGCCACTATCCCAATGACCAGGACGCGACGTTGCTCTGGTATCACGATCACGCGATGGGCATCAACCGTCTGAACATCTACGCTGGACTGCTGGGTTTGTTTGTCATTCGCGACAGCGCGGAGGATTCGTTAAATTTGCCAAGCGGACGCTATGAGGTCTCCATGGTCATTTACGACCGCATGCTGAAGCGCGACGGGCAACTCGATTATCCCGTCTCGGAGAACTCGCCAAATCCGTGGGTACCAGAGGTTTTCGGCGACGCGATTCTCGTGAACGGAAAATTGTTTCCGTATCTGGATGTGGAGCCGCGAAGATACCGCTTCCGCCTGCTGAACGGCTCAAATGGCCGCTTTTATCATCTTTCGCTTGCGAACGGCGAAGTACTTCATCAGATCGGAAGCGACCAAGGGCTGTTGACGGCTCCCGCGCCGCTGCGCGACATCATGATCGCACCGGGGGAACGCGTCGATTTCATCATCGATTTTGCAGACCACGCCGGCGAACAAATTGTCCTGCAAAATGACGCGTTTGTCGTAATGCAGTTCCGCGTCTCAAGAAAGAAAACGGAGGACCCTAGTTCCCTCCCCTCGACTCTGACCAGCGTGCCACGAATTCCGGAGTCGCGAGCCGTGAAAACACGCACCCTTTCTCTCGACGAATACGAAGACGATGCCGGAAATTCTATTTTGATGCTGCTGAACAAATCCCGCTGGAATATGCCGGTGACGGAAAACCCTGTGTTGGGCTCAACGGAAATCTGGGAATTCATAAATCCCACGGACGATTCGCATCCGATTCACTTGCACCTGGTGAAATTTCAAGTGCTGGACCGGCGGCGATTCGAGGCGTTCGCATTCCAAACCAAAGGCGAAGTGAGGTTCACGGGGCCGGTGACTGCACCGGATGCGAACGAGATGGGGTGGAAAGATACCGTACGCGCGGATCCCAAGATGGTGACACGAATCATCGTTCCCTTCGAAGGCTACACAGGACGTTACGTCTGGCACTGCCACATCCTCGAGCATGAAGACAATGAAATGATGCGTCCGTACGACGTAATTGCGGAACCGTAACGCAGAATCACGCCGGGGAACCACAAGCCTAAACGGCCGGGATATCGCGAACTGAATTTGCAAACTCCGTTTACTTTTGTTGTGGAGCGGGAACTGGCGCAGCCGGAGGCGCATTGACAGCCATATAGGCGCGGCCAAAGGCGACGAGCGGCTCTCCCGCTTCGATGGCCACTGCCTGGACTGTATAGTTCCCTACCGGAAATTTGCCTGGCGGCAAACTGATACGGAAAGACGCTGAACGCGATTTCGCATCCGAGTCAACCGGCGCGAGCATTGGCGTGCGGCTCACTTCAACGCCATCGCGGAAGAAAATCAGACCACCGCGCAAAAGTGAAGGGTCGGCCCCGCGCGGCAAATAGGCCTGAAAGAAAACGTAGATCGTTTGTGCGGATCTGAAGACGTTGGTGACGCTCGGGATCAAGACCTCGCCGGAAAATTCCAGAGGCGAACCTTTCAGAGTCGCCGCGAGTCCGACTGTTTTCACCTGGACCCCGGAGGACTTGGCGACAGGCGCAAGCTGGCTGGAAAGCAGAACCGTGCTCAGCGCCAGTTTCTTGTTGTCCGGCGCGGGTACAGAGAGATCCTGCTCGAACGTGCCGATTCTGCCCGTCTCGTTTTCACGGGCCGCGAATTTCAATTTGTAGGATCCGGGCGCGAGGATCATGCCGCCCTGATAAAGCAACGCGTTGTGGTGAACAGCTTCAAAATGTTCCGCGTCCAGGTGGACGGTGATTGTGTCTCGCAGTTGGGCGACGATGTGGCGTGACCCGGTTTCATCGACTTGCGCCGCAAAATCGAATTCATCCTGCTGGCTGCCGCGCTTGGCGGCCCACTGCAAAGCGCCAGAGGGCAGCTTCGCGGCGATCGGCACATATACTTCGCCATTGCCGAGGCGAAATTGAGAAACTTCCAGCGCGATAGGCAATTCGACGCGAGGCGTATCGGACCGCAAGGCTTCCTCGAGCTGTTCGTCGCGATCTTCCGTGGACATGTGCTTGAAATCGCGCGGAGCGAAATAGCCGTCGCGATAGCGCAGGTGAACACCGGGCGCCTTTACCTTCAGGGTGACGCGGCGCCAGCTCCCATCGGTTTTCGTATTCGTCGAGCTATAGCCGATGAGGTAGTAACCCGCTGTGTCGTCCTGTACTTGCTTGAAGGCTTGGCCGAGGTCGCCGAGGTCAAAAAAAGCACGGCCGCCAGTATCTTCCGCCAGAGTCGTCAGCGTGTCGCGCGAATCCTGGCGCGCTTCGGTCTGCCGATAAACCGCGGCGCCGGAGAACATAGAAGTCCCCGTCGCGGCGTCCGCCGTGGCGTCACCTCCGGGAATCTCAGACATCAGACCACGGGCGTCGACGGTGTAGAAGGAAACGTTGGCGCGATTGGCGGCATCTGTGGCTGCCTGAAGTTCCGTGCGATTTTCCTCGCCGGTTTGCGTGATGCCTCCGGTGAATTGCATGACAATCTTTTTTCCAGGAATATGCTGCAACTGATCGGCGAGACCTTGCATAGCGGCGAGCTTGCGGTCGGTATTGAAAACGTTGAACTCAGTGTCATCCGGCGTGTAGGCCGCCCCCGTGTCCTCCGTGACGTCGTATTCGCCATTCGCCGCGGGAGCCGCGGACAAGCTGGCCAATTGAGAGCTGATGCCGGGAGTAAGCATTGAGATAGCTTTTTCAACTGTCGCGCGGTCATTCGTGAAATCGCAGAGAGCGGTCAAATCGCTCCCGAGTACGGCGACCGATACCAAGTCGGCAGGGCTCATCTGCTGCTTGACGAACTTCATCGCAGCATCTCGCGCGCGCAGTAAATCGTCCGTGGCCATGGACGAAAGATCGAAGAACAAAAGAATCATGCGGTGATCACGCACGACGGTCGTGAGGTCTTCATCCGTTGTCTCCTGTGTCGCCTCCAGAGGAACGACCACGGGCGGCACGCTGCCGCCGGCCTTAGCGGCGCTTTCCAGAGCCTCGACGTCGGAATAGACGAAGGAGACAATCTTTTGCGGCTTGCCATCCTCCAGCAAAGTGAACTGGTCGGCTTTGAGGCCGCGGACTGGCAGGCCATCACGACCGGTCACTTCGGCGTCTATGACAATCAGGTTTACGCTCCTGCGGATGACGCCGAGTGGTTTCTGTTGGGGGCGCGAGGCCATGGGAATTTTTTGTTCCTGAGCGGGCACAGGAGCCGTCGCAAACAAGACCAGCACGAAAAGAAGAATCAGGCGGCGCATCAGAACATCACCCGCACGACGACGTCCATCGTGCGCATCGATTGCGCGCCGGTGACTTCGCCAAAAGTGCTTGAGCCAAGAATGGTGGAAAGGCCGGAGAAGCTCGGAGTATTCGTCAAGTTGTTGACCTCCCAGCGTATATCCATGTGATGCTGTTGGTCGCGCCCAAAAACAAATGAGCGCGAGA
>JASHRL010000285.1 GCA_030037355.1 Candidatus Acidiferrales bacterium
ACACACTACCTGCTCGGCTCTGTGCTCGGCGCGCATCCTTATCCCGCAATGGTACGGGATTTCCATCATGTGATTGGGCAAGAAGCGCGCGAGCAGATTCTGGTCGCCGAAAAACGCTTGCCCAACTGGCTTTTTGCCTGCGTCGGCGGCGGTTCGAATGCGATTGGCCTTTTCAACGATTTCCTCGACGACGCGAACGTAAGAATAGTGGGAGTCGAAGCTGGCGGACGTGGCACATCGCTCGGCGAGCATGCTGCTCGACTGGCTGCCGCCGCGGGATTTGGCGGCGCGAAGCCAGGGGTTCTGCAGGGGACGTATACATACGTTTTGCAAACACCGGACGGCCAGATTTCCACGACGCATTCCGTTTCGGCAGGGCTCGACTATCCAGCTATCGGGCCGCAACACGCCTGGCTGGCGGATCGCGGCCGCGCGGAATACACCGCGGTGAGAGACGAAGAAGCCATCGAAGCCGTGAAAACGCTGGCGAAGATAGAGGGAATCATTCCTGCGCTTGAGTCTGCGCACGCGCTGGCAGAATTGATGCGGCGCGCTGCGAAAATGAAGCGCGACGAAATCGTGATTTTGAACGTCTCCGGCCGCGGCGATAAGGATATGGAAATTCTGGCGCGCTATGTCTGAACAAGCTGCGAAAATCAGCGGCACGATCGAGACGCGAATCGGGCGGCGCTTCCGGGAGCTGGCGAGCGCTGGTGAATTGGGCATCGTCGCATATCTCACCGCGGGCGATCCCTCGCTCGCGGCCACGGAAGAAATTGTCCTGGCCACCGCTGCGGCTGGCGCGGACGTAATCGAACTTGGAGTTCCTTTCAGCGATCCGGTTGCCGATGGACCCACAATCCAGCGCGCCAGCGAACGAGCGCTGCGCCAGGGAACAACGCTGGCGAATGTTATCGACCTTGTCGCGCAACTACGCAAGAAAACTGAGGTTCCGCTCGTGCTTTTCAGCTATTTCAATCCGATTTTGCAAATGGGGCTAGAGCACTTTGCCGCGAATGCGCGGCATGCAGGAGCTGACGGCGTTCTCGTGACCGATATGACGCCCGAAGAAGGAAGTGAGTATCGCGCAACGATGCAATCTCATGAGCTCGACACGATATTTCTCGCGGCGCCTACTTCCACGGATGACCGGCTGAGGTTGATTTCCAAAGCGTCGAGCGGATTTCTGTACGTGATTTCGCGCACCGGCGTCACTGGCGCGAAGGATTCCTTGCCGGAAGAATTGCCGGCCATGGTTCGCCGAGCGCGGAAATTCACGCCACTGCCCATTGCCGTGGGGTTCGGCATCTCTTTGCCTACGCAAGTGACCATCCTTGGTGGAATTGTGGATGCTGTCGTGGTTGGTTCGGCGCTCGTTTCGGAAATTGAGAAGGCCAAATCGGCAAGCGCGGCGGCAGAGGCAGTTGCAGAGCGTGTGAAGTTATTGAAACACGCGGCGCGACACGGAGTTAGCCGGCGAGACACGAATGCCTGATGATTTGCCCTTTCGCCGCGTTGCAATCCTCGGAACGGGATTGATCGGCGCGTCTTTCGGACTCGCACTGCGCGAAAAGTTTCCGCAAATCTCAATCGCAGCTTACGACCGCCCGGAAGTGTTGCGGCAAATCACTGAGTGTGGCTGGAAGTGGGAGATCGCCCGAGAACTTAGCGAGGCGGTGAGCGAAGCGGATTTGATTTACATTGCACTGCCGATCGGCGCAGCGATGGAAGCCCTGCCGTCGATTGCAGCGAAATGCAGCAGCCAAGCTTTGGTGACCGATGCCGGAAGCACGAAAGGCGAAATCTGCCGAATGGCGGAGACTTTATTTCGCGGCCACGCGCACTTTCTGGGCGGTCATCCGATTGCAGGGAAGGAAGTTTCCGGGATAAAAAACGCCCACGCGACACTTTTTCACGGTGCTCGCTATGCGCTAATTGGAACGGAGCGCGAACAGGATGATCGCGTTGTCCGATTCATCTCGCTCTTGTCCGCAATTGGCGCTGAACCGATCTGGTGCGATGCGGATACGCACGATTGGGCGCTCGCCGTCGTATCGCAGATGCCACAACTCGTCGTGCTAGCTCTGGCGCGCGTGATTAGCGACGAGACCGATGAAACTGGCCTCCCCATCTCATTTGCCGGGCGTGGCCTCCACGACCTGTTGCGCATTGCTGGAAGTCCCTATGAAATCTGGCGCGATATTTGCTTGACGAATACGGAAAACATTTCGCGCTCGCTCGACCGCGTGGTGCAGGCGATCGATTTTCTTCGCACGCGTCTGACCAGCCGCGAACTCGAACAGGAATTTCTCGCGGCAAACGACCTTTACAAATCCCTCCACTCAACGCATCGCAATTTGCAGTAGACTTTCTGAGTAATTTTCGTCATCCATACGTATTTCTACCAGCAGACGAATCGCGGAGGCCGAATCGAATGGACAAGCGAGTTGCGAACGCCGACGCGGCGATTGAGCGAGTCAAGGATGGCGCCACGATTCTTGTCGGCGGCTTCGGGATGTGCGGTGTGCCAGAGCATCTCCTGCGGGCTCTGCACAAGAAAGGCACAAAAAATCTGACGCTTATTTCCAACAACGCCGGCACGGATACATACGGCATCGGGTGGCTGCTGGAATCGAAGCAGGTGAAAAAGATGATCGCCAGCTACGTCGGCGAGAACAAGAGATTCGAAAATCTGGCGCTGAGCGGCGAAATTGAAGTCGAATTGAATCCGCAAGGGACGCTTGCGGAGCGTATCAGAGCCGGCGGTGCGGGCATCCCGGCATTCTTCACTCCAACCGGATATGGCACGCCCGCTGCAGAAGGAAAAGAGACGCGCGAATTTCACGGCCGAAATTACGTGATGGTACCCTGGCTTCGCGCCGAGTTTGCGTTCATCAAAGCATGGAAAGGCGACCGCTGGGGGAATCTCGCTTTCCGGAAAACGGCCAGGAATTTCAATTCCGTGATGGCGACCGCTGGAGACCATGTCATCGCGGAGGTCGAGGAACTCGTCGAGCTGGGCGAGCTCGAGCCGGATTCCATTCACACGCCGGGAATTTTTGTCAGCGCGATTTTCCAGGGTGAAAGTTACAGCCGACCAATCGAGAAGCGCACACTGCGGAAGCGTCAGTAGGAGTGGGCAAGTGACAGAGCAAATGGACAAGCGGGAGTTCATTGCGCGGCGGGTGGCGCAAGAACTGCGCGATGGCTATTACGTTAATTTGGGAATCGGAATGCCGACGCTGGTGCCCAATTTCCTGCCGTCCGGCGTGGAAGTTGTGCTGCAATCGGAGAACGGAATGCTCGGAGTCGGGCCATATCCTTACGAAGGTGAGGAAGATGCGGATCTGATCAATGCCGGAAAGGAAACGATTACGGAGATTCCGGGTTGTTGCTATTTTTCGAGCGCCGATTCTTTCGCGATGATCCGCAGCGGGCGAGTTGACGTCACGGTTCTCGGCGCGCTGCAAGTGGACGAAAAGGGAAACCTTGCCAACTGGGCGATTCCCGGCAAGATGCTCAAAGGCATGGGCGGCGCAATGGATCTTGTAGCTGGCGCCAAGCGCGTGATCATCGCGATGGAGCATGC
>JASHRL010000286.1 GCA_030037355.1 Candidatus Acidiferrales bacterium
GAGGCGATGGCCACATGGCGGAATCTCTTCGCCACATTCGAATATGCTCTGCGGCTGCTGCATCCGTTCATGCCGTTTGTGACCGAAGAATTGTGGCATCGGCTGCCGCAAGCAGCGAAGGCGCAATCCATTTCCCTCGAAGCCTTTCCCGAAGCTTCTGCTGCGTGGCCGAATGCCGCAGCCGAAGAGCAAATGTCCGAATTGCAGGAAATCATTGTCGCTGCGCGCAATATTCGCGCGGAGATGAAAATCGAACCACGCCAAAAAGTTGCGGCGGAATACGGTTCGGAAAATTCCCAGCGGCGGCGATTGGTGGAGGCGAACCTTGAACCGATCACACGGCTCGCGGGATTTTCCGAATTGCGCATTTCGAAGACTCGCCTGAGCGGAGGGGGAACGGCGATGCGCTCTGGAGCGGAGTGGGACCTGCGCCTGGCTGCGAACGCTCCCGTCGATCAACAACGAGAAATCGAAAAGCTGCGTAAAGAGATCAGCCAGCTTGCGAAGTCGATTCAATCCAGCCAGGAACTACTCGCCAACGAGGATTTTCGAAGCCGCGCACCTCAACATGTGCTGGAAAATGCCCGAGCCAAGATGACCGAACGCCAGGTTGAGCATCAAAAGCTCGTGAGGCGTCTTGCGGAGCTCGAAAAATCGGCTGACGCAACGAACTGAGCGATTGTGATTGCTTGTCCTTGTCTCTTGCCTCAAGTAAGCTGGCACACTCCAAATGGTGAAGAAAAGAAA
The DNA here is from genome assembly GCA_030037355.1 of Candidatus Acidiferrales bacterium. Lineage (GTDB taxonomy): Bacteria > Acidobacteriota > Terriglobia > Acidiferrales > UBA7541 > DAHUXN01. The sequence continues at coordinate 748 of JASHRL010000286.1, forward strand.
AAGCCCGCTGCCGGGGCCGACGGACCAGCGCATCGACGCCCTGCTCGCGCTGCTGGCGGAGAACGCGACGATCGTCATCAGCGGCGCGAAAATCGCAAAGGAAATCGGCGTCCGCCGCCAGACGGTCTGGCAATGGATTGAAACGCTTCGCGCCGCCGGAGTTCAAGTAAAGGGCCACCCACGCACTGGCTACCACATCGAGCAGATGCCGGACGTTCTGGCGCCGCAATTGCTTTCCCGGCGTTTGCACGGCACGCCATTCGCGAAGCGGATTTTTCATTTTTTCAAGACGGACTCGACAAACTCCGTAGCGATGCATCTCGCGGAGACGGGCGAACCGCACGGCGCCATCGTCATCGCCGAGCAGCAAACCGCGGGGCGCGGGCGCAGCGGCCGCTCATGGATTTCGGACAAGTCGGCTGGAATTTACGTCACGATTCTTCTGCGGCCTCCGATTTCGCCGATGCTCGCGCCGGCGCTGACGCTTGTGGCAGGCTTAGCGGCGCGCGACGCCATCGCCGAGGAGACAAATCTGCAACCCGATATTCGCTGGCCAAACGACATCCTGCTGAACGACAAGAAAGTCTGCGGCATTTTGACGGAAATGCAGGCAGAACCCGACCGCATCCATTTCGCCGTCGTCGGAATCGGAATCAACGTCAATCAGCAAAAGATGCACGCGGAACTGGCGGCGATTGGAACTTCTTTGCGAATCGAAACAGGACGCGTCCATTCGCGCCTGGAGTTGCTCGCGCGGTTGCTGCGGCACCTCGACCGCTACTACAATCAATTTGTTGCCGAAGGCGCCGCGCCGATACTTCGCCGGTTCGCCGAAGTCTCGAGTTATTTCGAGGGCAAGCGCGTGCGCATCACGACGGCGAAGGAAACGTTCGAAGGAACGACCGCGGGACTGGAGTCTATGGGAATTTTGCGCGTGAAGCGCGACGACGGAAAAACCGAAGCCGTTATCTCCGGAACGGTTGCAGAGGCGGAATGATGCTGCTGGCGATGGATGTGGGTAACACGAACACCGTATTGGGAGTATTCGACGGGAAGGAACTCGTTGCGCACTGGCGGTTGACGACGGCACGGGACCAAACTGTGGACGAGTACGGCATCCTCGCACGCGATCTTTTTACGGTAGCGGGCCTGGCGTCAACAGAAATCAAGGGTGTGATGATTGCGTCGGTCGTGCCTTCGCTGAGCCCCACTCTGGCGAAAATGGCGGAGCGATACTTCCATCTGAAAGCTCTGTTCGTCGAGCCGGGCATCAAGACAGGCATGCCCGTACATTATGATAATCCGCAGGAAGTGGGCGCCGACCGCATCGCGAACGGCGTGGCCGCCTTTGCGAAATACGGCGGTCCGTGCGTGGTGGTGGATTTCGGCACGGCGATCAACTTCGACGTCGTCTCCAAACGCGGGGAATACCTCGGCGGCGTGCTCGCGCCGGGGATGGGCATCTCCGCCGACGCGCTTTTCGCTCGCGCCGCTCGGCTTTTCCGCGTGGAAATTCGCGATCCGGGAAAAATCATCGGCACGACCACCGCTGCGTCCATGCAAGCTGGCCTCTATTACGGTTTCACGGATCTCGTCGATGGAATTCTGGATCGCCTGAAAAAAGAACTTGGCTCGGACACTCGCGTAATTGCGACGGGCGGGCACGCTTCGCTGATTGCTCCTGCCTCGCGGCATATCGAACAGGTTGACGAACATCTGACGCTCGAAGGGCTGAGAATCCTCTGGGAGCGAAACACATCCTCAGAAAATGTTAGCGCGGCCACGGCCAAGGAATCTCATCGTTCTTCGATGAAGCCGGCGACATCCGCCCGAAAACCCGCGCGGTAATTGCGTCCGCTCAATGGCTCAATTCAACTACTTCAACTATTTCACTGAAATCGAAGAGTATTTCTGGCGCAAGCGCGGCGCGCATCTGCTCGTTTCGCCAGTCGATTGGGCGATACTTGAGACGTGGCAGAAGGCCGGCATTCCGCTGGATGCCGTTCTCCGCGGCATTGACCGTGCATTCGAAAGCTACGGCCGTTCGCGTCGTGGCGCCGCCGGGAAGCCGCTCAAGAGCCTGGCCTACTGCGTCGATGCCGTGCTCGAAGCCGCAGCCGAAGCGCAAGAAGCCGCTGCGGGAA
>JASHRL010000287.1 GCA_030037355.1 Candidatus Acidiferrales bacterium
ACCATCATCGGCAAGAGCGTGCTCCTGAATGGCCATCCCATCACTGTGGTCGGAGTTGCGCCTCCGGGATTTTATGGCGTGCAACCGATGGCGAACGCGCAGGCCTATGTTCCTTTCAACATGGTCACCACTTACGAGTTTGGATGGCCGAAAGACCTCATGGTCAATCGCATCCTGCAAAATCTCCATACCTTGGCGCGGTTGAAGCCGGGGGTCAGCTTGTCGAATGCAGCCGCGGCGCTCGACGTCGTCGCCCGCCGTCTTTCCGCGCAGTATCCGGAAACCGATAGAGGCTTGGCACTCAGCATTTACGCGGAACAGTTCGCACGACCGGACGTGGCGTCGTCAGGCACGCTGATCAAAGCCGCGGGATTGTTTCTGGCGCTTGTGGGGCTCGTGCTCTTGCTGGCCTGCGTGAACGTCGCCAATATTCTTCTGGTTCGCGCGACAACGCGCGACCGTGAAATGGCGCTTCGCGCTGCGCTCGGCGCGGGACGTGGACGTTTGATCCGCCAATTGCTCACCGAAAGCGTCCTTCTGGCATTCTTTGGCGGTATTGCCGGGATCTCTCTGGGGCTGCTCGGCGCCCGCGCAATCGCTTCGATTCAATTGCACAGGTTTACTCCGATTCATCTGGATTTCGGGCTGGACTGGCGAATCTTCGCCTACGGTTTCTCGGCCGCTCTGCTCACCGGAGTTATGGTCGGTATCTTCCCTGCATTGCGCGCCTGTCGCGGAGAGCTTAACGACGTGCTGCACGAATCGAGCCGCAGCGTGACGGGAGGAAAGAACCGCCTGCGCAGCAGCCTCGTCGTAATCCAGGTTGCCGGTTCGCTGATGTTGCTCGTCGTTGCGGCTTTGTTCGCCGAAAGCCTCGCCAATGTCCAGCACGCGCGCCTCGGCTTTGACCCGCACAACGTGGTCAATTTCGCCATGGATCCCTCGGAAGCGGGTTACGGCGAAACGCAGGGCCTCGCATTCTACAAATCCTTGCTCGACCGCGTGAACGCTCTCCCCGGCGTGCAATCAGCCGGCCTCACTTCCAACACTCCGATGAGCGATTACTACAACAACGACTACGTGAACGTCTCCGATTATCAAAATCCGCCGGGCAATGGTTTGCCGCTCGTATCCTACAGCGTAGTTTCGCCGGGCTTTTTCAACACCTTGCGCATTCCCATCGTCAGCGGTCGTGGCTTCACTGAAGCGGATGTCAAAGGCGCGCCGTACGTCGCCATTGTCAGCGAAGCTTTCGCTGCGCGCTTCTGGCCGGGCCGGAATCCTATCGGGGAACACTTCGTGAAGGTGAGCGGGTTTTCGAATCCCGTCTATCAAGTTGTCGGCGTCGCCAAAGACAGCCGCTTTGCCAGCCTCACGGGCCCCATCGCCCCATATTTTTATGTGCCCGTCGCCCAAGACTATTTCTTGAGTCCCTTGGAGGTCTTGCAGGTTCGCAGTGCCTCGCCGGCTGATACTGTGATTCGCGAAGTGCAAGGCGTCGCGCACGATCTGGCGCCGCAGATCCCTCTCTTCAACATTCAGACCATGACGGAAAGCCTGGACACCCTTTCCGCGTTTCTCCTCTTTCAACTTGCCGCAGCCGTCGCCGCTTCGCTGGGATTATTGGGTTTGATTCTTGCTGTCGTCGGCGTCTACGGCGTCATTTCTTATTCGGCCAGCCAGCGAACGCACGAAATCGGCATTCGCATGGCCCTCGGCGCGCAGCGCGCGACAATCCTCAAAATGATCTTGCGCCAGGGGCTTGTCATCGTTGCCGCTGGATTGCTGCTTGGCTGCGCGGCCGCGTTTTCCGCAGCGCGTTTGATTGCCAATTTGCTTGTCGGCGTAAGCCCCGGCGACCCTGTGACATATTCTGCGGTCACCTTGATTCTTGCTTTTGTCGCTCTCGTCGCTTGCTACATTCCCGCCCGCCGCGCCATGAAAACCGACCCTATGATCGCCTTACGCTATGAGTGAAATCATGCGCCGGCTGAACAAAATTTCGCTTCGGCTCCGCTCTCTCTTCCACAGGCGGACAGTCGACTCCGAACTCGACGGCGAACTGCGCTATCACATTGAACGCCAAATCGCGCTCAACATTGGCGCTGGAATGTCTTCCGCGGAAGCTCGCCGTGCCGCCCTGCGCGAGTTCGGAGGACCGGAATCGATGAAAGAAGAATGCCGCGACGCGCGCCGCGTCAATTGGCTGCTCGATTTCGCGCAAGACGTCCGCTACGGCCTACGCATGCTGCGCAAATCTCCTGGCTTCACCGCCATCGCCGTACTCACTCTGGCTCTCGGGATCGGCGCCAACACGGCAATCTTCAGTTTGTTGAATGCGGTTTTGCTTCGCTCGCTGCCGTACGCGGATCCTGGCAGGCTTGTTTACGTCTGGACTCCCAGCCATAACCTGCCTCAAGTTCCCATCGAAGCCATCGGCCCCAGCAACGGCGATTTTTTCGACATTCAGCGCCTGGCACACTCTTTCTCCGCGGTCACTCTCTTCGACCAGCGCTTACTCAATCTCTCTGCCGAAGATGCAGCCCAGCGTGTCAGCGGCGTGTTCGTCCAGCCAAACTTTTTCTCCACATTTGGCGTCAGTCCCCTTTTCGGCCGTGACTTCCAAGCGGCCGACACGCAACCGGGCAGCAACCACGTCGCCATCATCAGCCACGCGCTCTGGCAATCCGCACTTGGCGGCAGCGCGCAAGTTCTGGGCAAGACCGTGACGCTTGACGGCCAGAACTATCGCGTCATCGGCGTAATGCCTGCTTCCTTCGGTTATCCCAGCGGCAATGAATTGCCCTACTCGACAGCCGGCAAGACGCAAGTCTGGCTACCGATGGCTCTTACGCCTCAGGAGAAAAGCGACCGCGAAAACTCTTCAGGAGATGCCGTCGCACGCCTGCGTCATGGCGTGACTATCTCGCAAGCGCAAGCCGAGATGAACACCACCATGCTGCGTCTCGATGCGCTTCACCCCACAAATAGCCCCTTCAAAGGCGTCTATTGCGTCTTGAAACCATTCACTGAAACAGTTCTCGGTGGCGTCCGCCTCTTCGTATGGCTTCTTTTCGGTGCGGTCTCTCTCGTTCTGCTCATCGCCTGCGCCAACGCCGCCAACCTGCTCCTCGCGCGTGCCGCGGCTCGCACGCATGAGATGGGCGTCCGCGCTGCGCTCGGCGCACGTCGTGGACGCCTGATTCGCCAGGTGCTCACCGAATCCCTTCTGCTTGCTTGTGGTGGAGGCGCGTTGGGCGTCTTCATCGCCTACGTCGCGATTCGCCTTCTACTCTTGCTCAATCCCGGCAACATTCCGCGTCTCGCCGAAACTTCTCTCGACCCCCGCGTTCTGCTTTTCGCCTTCACAATTTCTATTCTGACCGGAATTATTTTCGGGATGCTTCCTGCCCTTGGCGTCTCGCGCACGAATCTGACGGAACTTCTCAAGCAGGGTGGCAACAAAGGAATCGTTGGCGCGTCAAAGCGCTGGCGCCAGAGCCTTATCGTCGGCGAAGTTGCTCTGGCCGTCGTGTTGCTGACCGGCTCCGGCCTCCTCGTTCGCAGCTATGTAAATTTGCAGGACACCTCCACCGGATTTTCGGATTCCGCTCTCACCCTGCACATCGCTCTCGACTCGCGCTACAGTAAGCCCGAGCAGCGCAGCGCCTTCTTTCACACGATTCTCGACAAGCTCGGCGCTCTGCATGGTGTCAATGCGATTGGCGCCGTAGATGCCCTGCCGCTGAGTCACATGGAAGAAATGAGCTATTTCACCGTCGAAGGCTATTCCAACAAACAAAATCAGCTCGTCGACTCCCGCTCGGCTACAGACAATTACTTTGACTCCATCGGCACGCCGCTCCTTGCCGGACGAGCGTTCACCCAGGCTGACGAATCGCCCACGGCTCCCGGCGTCGTTATCGTCAACGAAGCTTTCGCCAAAGCCTATTTCGCGGGCCGTTCCGCCATCGGCGGACATTTGTGCCGGTGTTATGTCTGGGGCGGCACCAAGGCCAAATGGTCGACCGTTGTTGGCGTTGTCGCGGATACGCGCTTCTCCAATTTAGAAAACACCCCACCCCCTCAGATCTATTCACCATTTTGGCGACAGGATTCAGACCAGGCTTTCATCGTCCTCCGCACTTTTTCACCCGTCGCGCAAATGATTCCCGCCATTCGCGCCGCTGTTCGCTCCATCGACCCTGCGCTCGCTGTCACCGACATTGAAACCATGGATCAGCGCGTCTCCGAAGCCAGCGCCTTGCGCCGCTTCCAGACTTCTCTGTTCTCCGCCTTCGCGGGCCTGGCGATGTTCCTCGCAGCGATCGGTCTCTACGGTGTGATGGCTTACTCCGTCAAGCAACGCACATCGGAAATCGGCATACGACTCGCCCTTGGCGCGCAGCCCTCCGATGTTCTCAAGCTCATCGTTCGCCAGGGAATGCTGCTCACACTTGTGGGCATCGTGCTGGGAGCCCTCGCCGCGATAGGTCTGACGCATCTCCTGTCCTCTCTGCTTTATGGCATCGCACCGACTGATCCTGCCACATTCATTGCCGTCGCGATTGTGCTTGTCGCTGTTTCGCTCGCGGCTTGCTACATTCCCGCCCGCCGCGCCATGAAAACCGACCCTATGATCGCGCTTCGCTACGAATAGCCTGTAACCTGCGCTTCAAGCTCCCTTTCCTTCGGTGTACCCACCGGATCCTCGAACCATGCTAAATTCAGCAGGGAAAGTCTGCTCAAGATGCAGCGGCAAGAAGAAAAATTCGGCTGGATCGACATTGTCTGGATTGCATTCCTGATAGGTCTCGCCGTCCTTCCACCCATCCGCGAAATTCACAAGCAACTCACCCTGGCGGCTATCGGCGTCTGTCAGATTTTCGAGGGACGGTTGATCGCTTGGCTCCCCGGTCGAGGCCGCTCCTACGTAATCCTCATCAAGATTCTCCTCGCCACGCTCCTCCTTGGCCACACTGGCGAAATCGGCATCAATAGTAGCTACTGGCCAATTTATTTTCTGCCCGTCGTGACCGCCGCGATTTATTTCGGTCCTGTCGGCACGCTCGTTTGGACAGCTCTTGCTTCCCTCGCCTATTGCTCGTATTTGCTTCCCGCGCTTTATATCGAACAGTATGAAATTCCTGCTTCCGGGTACGGCATCCTCGGAATTCGCATTCTTTTCTTTTTCCTCTCGGCAATTCTCGTCAATCGTTTCGTGATGGAAAACCGCCGTCAGGTTGAGCTCTATCAAAGTCTTTCCGAGAGTCTCGCCGAATCGAATCGCCAGTTGCAGCAGGCCCAATCCGATGTTCGCCGCGCCGAACGCCTGGCTGCTCTCGGTCAGCTCACCGCCGGGCTCGCGCACGAAATCCGCAATCCTCTGGGCATCATTAAAGGCTCCGCTGAGATGCTCGCCCAGAAGCTGCAATCTTCGCAGCCTGTCGCCGGTGAACTAGCCGGCTACATTTCCGCCGAAGTGAATCGTCTCAACGCCCTCGTCACTCGTTTTTTGGATTTCGCGCGCCCCTCGCATCTCGAACTGCATCCCATCGAACTTCCTCCGCTCGTGGATCGCGCCATCGAGGTCGCTCAAGCTCGTTATCCTCACGCCAGCATCACCGTCATTCGCCGCTTCGCGCCGGATCTCCCGGCCGTGCTTGCCGATGAACAGCTCTGCGAGCAGGTCTTCATCAATTTGGTTTTGAACGCCTATGAAGCCATGGGCGCGCAGGAGAGTCAGGAAAACGGTGCCTCCACCCCGCCGTCTGGCCCTTCCATCGGCACGCTTACCGTCTCCATTCATCCGGACACGAGAGATGGCCGCTCTGGCGCCTCCGTCGAAGTTCAGGACACGGGCCCCGGCATTAGCGGCGAACTTCGCGAGCAGATTTTCAATCCCTTTGTTACTTCAAAGAAGACGGGCGTCGGCCTCGGCCTTTCGATTGTCGCCAAGATCGTGGATGATCATGGCGGCGCGATCCAATTGGCATCCGACCCGGGCCAGGGAGCGTGCTTTCGCGTATTTTTCTCCGCTGCGCTGAAGTCATGAGATAAGCTGGCTCTGTTGACATCCTCTAGAAAAGGCGACGATGCCTCAGGCGATACAGATTGAAACTCAGGCCGAGCAGAAGAGCTTGACGCTTCTGCATCGGCAACGTGCGACCGGGGGCGCGAGCCGAGAGCTTGCGTTTCACCGAGGAGAAGAGAGTTTCGATCAAAGACCGGCGCCGGTAGAGCTGGCGCGGAAACGAT
>JASHRL010000288.1 GCA_030037355.1 Candidatus Acidiferrales bacterium
AGGACAACAAGCTCTACTACGTCACCACGTACAACATCAAAACGAGCATTCCGCTGAGCGAGCTCGATCTGCAAAAGACGGTGGACATGAATTACAAGCGCGGCGTGACGTTCTCGCTGACGCCGCAGCCGCCGCAATCGCAGGAGAATCCGCAAGACAATCCGCAATCGCCGGATTCGCAGCAGGACTGAGAACAACCGAAGGCGCCTGTGCCGGCGCAGGCGAAATCAGCGCAGCGATAGCTCGGTGGAGCGCCCCTTAATTGGGGCGCTTGCTTTTTATGGCCAGATTTTTATCTCGATGTGCCTTTCCCAATATAAGTCTGCCGGAACAGGGATTCGTTTTCCTTGCAAAGTGGTATTGAGAGTTCTGCAGAAAGTGGCTATACCCAAATAACGCGAGGTGAGTCAATCTGAACGAAGGTGACATTGGTTCAGTTTGATTCCGGCGCAGTCCAAAAAGGGGGCATCGTGAGCGTTCATCACCGTTCTGTCATGGTCGCACTGCTCAGTCTGTGTCTGGCAGGCTGTGGACAGTTGGCCGCGCAATCGCACGAGGATTCGGACCCCGGGATGAATCAGAAAGAGAGTGCAGTCCCCGGCCTTCACGACTTCGACTTCCTGGTTGGTCAATGGCACGCCCATCATCGAAAGCTGAAGGAGCGCCTGGCCAATAATCATGAATGGAGTGAATTCGAAGGCACGCTGTCTAACCAGCAGCTTATGGGAGGGTACTGCAACGCCGACGATACAGTGATCAACGTTCCGGGTGCACCCTATCGCGGTCTCGCACTGCGATCCTTCGACGCGAAGACGCGGCAGTGGTCAATCTGGTGGCTCGACAGCAGGACTCCATCCGACCCATTGGACCCGCCCATGATAGGAAGCTTCCACAATGGCGTGGGCATTTTCTATGGGTATGATACGGTCAGGGGAAAGCGAGTTCGGGCGCGCTTCCTTTGGACCAAGATCACTCCGACATCCGGTCACTGGGAGCAAGCGGACTCGCCAGACGGGGGCAAGACCTGGGAGACAAACTGGGTGCAGGACATCACACGAGTTCGCTGATCGAGGGGATCGGCGCGAAAAGCTGATCGGACGGCGACGGCTCCCTACAAATAGCGCTCGCGCACGATTTTGATGTGGTGCGTGAGATGTCCGGCGATGACGTAAACCGTGGCGCGCACGGTGAAGGGATTGTCGCTGGCGATGCCGCGACGCGACCACGCCTCAGCGGGAAGATTCCGATAAAACGAAATTGTTGCGAGACGCACGCGATGGAATTCGTCGATGTGCGCGGGCCAGGCGACGGAGTCCGCGGCTGCGCCAGCTACGGCGACGTTCTGATCGAAGCTGGGCATCGGCGTCGTGAAACCGCGCGCGAACCACAGAGCGCGCAGCGTGAAGAGGCGCTCGACGTCGGAGATGTGGTTGAGCGTCTCGCGGATGCTCCATTTTCCGGGCGCGTAGCGATGCAGCGATTTCTCCGCGGAAATGGCAGAGAAGAATTTCAGCGCCGGGTCGAGCTGCGCTTCGATTTCGGCGATCGGGTCATTGCCCTCGACCTGATTGATGTAACCGAAATAATACGGCGCGGCTTCGGTGGATTCGGGACGTCCTATCGCGGTGTTCATGGAGAGATTTTACTACAAGAGAGCGTGCGCGGAGTGCGGAGCGCGAGCTACGAGGCGGCAGGGCCAGACGCGGCGGGCGCCGGGGAGGGAATTGTGGCGGCGGGTTCGCGCGGAACGAGGCGCACGGTGAAATCGCCGAAGTCTTCGTCGAGAATGTTGGAATAAATCACGAAAAGCGAAATGGCTCCATTAACGATCAATCCCAAAAGCAATCCGAACAACGAAGAAAAAATCGGCCCGGGCGCGAACAAGTTCACAAACCACGAAACCGGCATCAGGACGATGACGAACGCAATCGCAAGGTAAGCAAGCGTTCGCCAGGTGAATGTCCACCAGACGCGCATGCTGCGCGCGATGGTGACCGGCAGCTTTGCGGGAGAATCGGGCGCGTTGCGCGGGCGCAGCTCGATGCGAAAATGCAGGAAGCTTCGATGCAGGACGTAATAGAGGGCGAAAATGCCGACGAGCGCCGTGAGGACATATCCTTGCAGGCGAGCCGTATAGAAAAAAACGGCGGGAGAGATGACGCGATTGGCGGCGAAAACGCGCAGCCAGTATGCGGTGCAGTAGACGAGAATGTTGGAGGCAAGCATCGTCGGCCAGTAATACGCCCACCAAATGCGCAGGCCGTGATTGAGCGTTGGCGTGATGTAATCGCTCGAAGAAGATGCCGGCGCGGCGGCCAGCGATGGCGCAGTGACGAAAAGCGGAGAGTCCCGAAACATGAGAGTCGCGGAAATTCTCGGCCAGGAGGGCGGAGGAGTCAAGTCTGCGCGGGCAGCGCAGGGCGCGCTATAATCAGCGGCGGGTGAGAATGCGATGGAGAGCATAGACGCGGGACTCATCGTCGAATACTTGTGGGTGGCGCTTTTCGTGGTGTGGATGGCGATGCGCTTCACGAACAAGCGCGTGAAGCAGCGCGAAAGTGCGGCGTCGTATGTGGGACGCGTTCTGGTGATCGTAGTAGTGTTCGAATTTCTTTTCTCTCCGTATGGGGCAATTGGTTTTCTCGGCCGGCGATTCGTCCCGCGAAGCGTGGCGCTGGATTGGACCGCGGTCGGCGTGACGGCGGTTGGCGTCGGATTGGCGATTTGGGCGCGCGTTTATCTGGGACGGAACTGGTCGGGAACCGTGACGCTCAAAGAAGGCCACGAATTGATTCGCAGCGGACCCTACGCGCGGATTCGCCATCCGATTTATACGGGATTTGCGCTGGCGGTGGCGGGGACGGCGCTGGCTATCGGAGAGTGGCGCGGCGTGGTGGCGTTTGCGACGATTTTCACGGCGCATTATTTCAAGGCGCGCAAAGAGGAGGAATGGCTCGCGAGCGAATTCGGCGCGGCGTTTGAGGAGCATTGCGCGCACACGGGAATGTTTTTGCCGCGAATCCTTCCGGCCAAGCCGCGACCCGCGCAGAGCTCGTAAACCCACCCGCAGTTTTCAGCGGGAAGCTTGCCTCAGATAATCCGAACGGCTTAAAGGACGGTCACGACGGCGCGGCCGTTCGCTGGATTTTTTGCGGGACTCTTCGCGGATCCGTCTCGCAGAACGGATTCGATGGTTTTCAGCAGATCCGCACGCGTGAAGGGTTTGGGGAGAAATGCGGCGGAGTTGACCATCTGCGCGCCGTCTTTCTGGCATTCCAGATAGCCGGAGGCGTAAATGATTTTCACATTCGGATGTATTGCGAGAATGCGCTGCGCCAGCTCCGGCCCGTGAATCTGCGGCAGGACCATATCGGTGAGCAGAATGTTCAAAGACTTGCCGGCTTTCGTGGCGATTTCGAGCGCTTCATTGCCGTCGCGCGCAGTGAAGACGCGATAGCCCGCCGCGGCGAGAAACTCGGCGGTGACTTCGCGCACGCCATCTTCATCTTCGGCAATCAGAATGCTTTCCGATTGCATGCAAGCCGGCGTGGTTTTGTGCTCGGTGCAAACGACATCGGGCGCGGCAGCGCTCGCCGGGAAATAAATTTCGAAGCGCGCGCCATTGCCGGGCTCGGAATCAACCCAGATAAAACCGTTGCTCTGCTTGACGACGCCGTAAACCGTCGCGAGACCGAGGCCAGTGCCCTGTCCTTCGTCTTTCGTGGTGAAAAATGGCTCGAAGATGTGCGCCTTGGTCTCCACGCTGATGCCACAGCCGGTGTCGCTCACGGTGAAAAGCACGTAGGAGCCCGGCTCGAGCGGCGCGCGGCAGCGCGCGAGTTCTTCGCCTACCGTGATGTTGAAGGTCTCGAGCAGGAGTTTGCCGCCTTCGGGCATGGCGTCGCGCGCGTTGACGACGAGATTCATGACCATCTGCTCGATCTGCGAAGGATCGGCCTTGATGCGCGCGAGGCCGCTGCCCGGACGGAAAGTCATTTCAATGTCTTCGCGAATCAAGCGGCGAAGCAGCTTATCCATGTCCGCGATGACGGCATTCAAGTCCAAGATGTTGGGGCGCAGAACTTGTTTGCGCGAGAAGATCAGCAACTGGCGCGTGAGCGAAGCGGCGCGATCCGCGGTGCGGGCGATTTGCTGGCTACTGGAATGCAGAGGATCGTCAGGGCCGATTTTTTCGAGCAGAATGTCGCTGTGGCCTTTAATGACGGTGAGCAAATTATTGAAATCGTGCGCGACGCCGCCGGCGAGGCGTCCCATTGCCTCCATGCGCTGCGACTGGCGCAACTGCTGTTCGAGTTCTTCGCGCTGCGTTTGATTGCGGAGCAGCGTCTGGCGCATGCGGTCGAACGCGCGCGTGACTTGCGCGACTTCGTCATTGCCGTGCGCACCGAGCGGATACTGGAAATTGCCCTGTTCGAGCGCGCGAACGCCGCCAACGAGCGATGCGAGCGGGCGCATAAACGTATCGGAAATGACGAAAACGAGCGCTGCACCGGCCAGAACCGCGATGACCAGCAACCCGAGCAAAAGACGATTGAGGCGATCGAGGAAGGCGACGCCTTCGTCATACGATTTCAGCACCATGAGGCTGATGGTGGCGCCGGAAGGCGCGCTCGCCGGCGAGAGGTCCAGGGACGCTGCGAAGTAACGATGATTTGCAATGCGAACTTGCTGCGGCGGCGCGCTGGAGCCGAGTTGCTGCGCGAGGTCACGCTCATCGAAGGGCGAAAGCGTGCTGACAATCACGTCTCCGCCGCGCACGAAGACGACCTGGCTCGATGAAATGCGGTGCAGTTCGTTCACCGTGCCGGAATCAATTTCGTGGCCGACAACGACCGTGCCGATGCGCGCGTTGGAAGCTCCGTTCATTCCATCCACGGGGCGCAGCACGACTTGATACAGCGCCGTGCCGCTGTACCACCACGCCGCGGTTGTGCGGCGAGTCAGCGAGCGCTCGAGCAGTCGCTGCGCTGTGGCGGCAGGGAAGTCACCGGCGGTGGAGCGCAAAGCGATCACTTTTCCCTGCGGATTGGCAAGCAGGAAAAGATTGCAATCCTCGGACTGCCACGGATCTTCGCTCGCGTCCTGAATCGTCGTGGGATCGTCGTCGCGCATGAGCGCGAGAGTGGCGAGCAGATCGGCCTTGTGCTCGAGCGCGATCTCGGTCTGGTGCTGCATCACTTGAAACGTCAGGATGGCGCTGGCGGACTCTTCCTGAATTTGACGGTTGACCTGGATTTTAGCTTCGCGGCCAACGACGTAGAGCGTCGCGCAAGTCAGTCCCGAAGTGACGACGATGAGCGAGAGAAGGAATTTCGTGCGCAGGCGAAAGCCGGAGGCGAAATTATAAATTCGGTCGCGCGCGGAGGTGAGCCCGTGCGCTGCCAGATGTGTCAACTGGGCGCTGGGGCGGAAGAGCGATGCGGCGCGAAGTCGAAGCTTTTCCGCAGTTTGAGCAGGGCGCATGGGTTCGGGCACGCGAATGTCCGCGGATAAATTTGCCGTTTCAAAGCGGTTCAGGAAATGGTGCAAAGGTACTATTTTGTGAGGGAAAGGAGGACAGACAGAAAGCGGCGTTTTTTGCGGGCGGAGTACTGCAAAAGGTTGAAAGTAAATACTTTATACGAGCTTGCAACACCCGGTCCTCACATGCTCAAGTTCGCGAGCGCAGAGCGCATTCGGCATTCGCCGCTAATAATTCAGGCTGAAGTGCAGCAAATGCGCGAACCAGATGAGCCAGACGCTCGTCAGGCACGCCAGCAGGATGAGCGTGTCGTGTATTCTCGCCCACCACCAACGGCCAGGCGTGCCGATGGAAACGAAGAAATTCCAAATCGCCAGCAGCGTGCCGAAGACTCCCAGCCAGCCGACGATTTGAATCACGCGGAACCACGGATCGGCGCGATGGCTGAGCACGCTGAGATGCGAGCCGCCGTAGGTGATCGTGCCGAGGAATAAGCACCAGAAAAGCAAATTCAATG